>NZ_CP090959.1:1457500-1759166 GCF_024138675.1 Simiduia sp. 21SJ11W-1
TAAGCTGTTGAAGGTGTGTTGTCAGGCATGCTGGAGGTATCAGAAGTGCGAATGCTGACATGAGTAACGACAAGGGGAGTGAAAAACTCCCCCGCCGGAAGATCAAGGTTTCCTGTCCAACGTTAATCGGGACAGGGTTAGTCGGCCCCTAAGGCGAGGCAGAAATGCGTAGTCGATGGGAAGCAGGTTAATATTCCTGCACTTTTTGTTACTGCGATGGAGGGACGGAGAAGGCTAGGCCATCACGGCGTTGGTTGTCCGTGTTTAAGGTTGTAGGCTGGGAATTTAGGCAAATCCGGATTCCTAAGGCTGAGAACTGATGACGAGCTCAATTTATTGAGCGAAGTGGTTGATGCCATGCTTCCAAGAAAAGCTTCTAAGCTTCAGGTAACAAAGAACCGTACTGTAAACCGACACAGGTGATCAGGTAGAGAATACCAAGGCGCTTGAGAGAACTCGGGTGAAGGAACTAGGCAAAATAGCACCGTAACTTCGGGAGAAGGTGCACCACTGACGGTGAAGGGCTTGCCCCGTAAGCTGTTGGTGGTCGAAGTAACCAGGCCGCTGCAACTGTTTATTAAAAACACAGCACTCTGCAAACACGTAAGTGGACGTATAGGGTGTGACGCCTGCCCGGTGCCGGAAGGTTAATTGATGGGGTTAGCTTCGGCGAAGCTCTTGATCGAAGCCCCGGTAAACGGCGGCCGTAACTATAACGGTCCTAAGGTAGCGAAATTCCTTGTCGGGTAAGTTCCGACCTGCACGAATGGCGTAATGATGGCGGCGCTGTCTCCACCCGAGACTCAGTGAAATTGAAATCGCTGTTAAGATGCAGTGTACCCGCGGCTAGACGGAAAGACCCCGTGAACCTTTACTGTAGCTTTGCACTGAACTTTGAACCTATTTGTGTAGGATAGGTGGGAGGCTTTGAAACCATGACGCTAGTTGTGGTGGAGCCGTCCTTGAAATACCACCCTGGTATGTTTGAGGTTCTAACGTCGGCCCGTTATCCGGGTTGCGGACAGTGCATGGTGGGCAGTTTGACTGGGGCGGTCTCCTCCCAAAGAGTAACGGAGGAGCACGAAGGTTGGCTAATCCTGGTCGGAAATCAGGAGGTTAGTGTAATGGCACAAGCCAGCTTGACTGCGAGACTGACACGTCGAGCAGGTACGAAAGTAGGTCATAGTGATCCGGTGGTTCTGTATGGAAGGGCCATCGCTCAACGGATAAAAGGTACTCCGGGGATAACAGGCTGATACCGCCCAAGAGTTCACATCGACGGCGGTGTTTGGCACCTCGATGTCGGCTCATCACATCCTGGGGCTGAAGCCGGTCCCAAGGGTATGGCTGTTCGCCATTTAAAGTGGTACGCGAGCTGGGTTTAGAACGTCGTGAGACAGTTCGGTCCCTATCTGCCGTGGGCGTTGGAGAATTGAGAAGAGCTGCTCCTAGTACGAGAGGACCGGAGTGGACGAACCTCTGGTGTTCCGGTTGTCATGCCAATGGCATTGCCGGGTAGCTACGTTCGGACGGGATAACCGCTGAAAGCATCTAAGCGGGAAGCCTCCTTCAAGATAAGTTCTCCCTGAGACTTTAAGTCTCCTAAAGAGCCGTTGAAGACTACGACGTTGATAGGCGGGATGTGGAAGTGCTGCGAGGCATTGAGCTAACCCGTACTAATTGCTCGTGAGGCTTGACCATATAACAGAAACGATTGTGTTGACTGACACGAAAGTCTGTTTGATTGGCCAACGATCTGAAGAAATACGTAACAGCCGAAAGGCAAAGCAAATGAAGTTGAACACGTGTGTTGACCACCGTTCATCCAGCAAAGATTACAACTTGATCACGGTAATTGCTCCTGCATTACCCTGATTCCCTCCATCCCTGGAGGTCATTTACCACCCTATTTGGTTCAGTGAAGAGGCCCTGATAACTCAGGTAAGACCAGCCACAGACCAAACCAGTTTGCTTGACGACCATAGCGAGTTGGAACCACCTGATCCCATTCCGAACTCAGTAGTGAAACGACTTAGCGCCGATGGTAGTGTGGGGTTTCCCCATGCGAGAGTAGGACATCGTCAAGCTTCTAAATTAAAACGCCCTGTAGGTTATCCTGCAGGGCGTTTTTCTTTGTCTGGGATGTAGGTGGGCAATGTCCTACTCCCACCTGGGGAAAGTCGGAGTGCCGCACCACCCTCTCTTTACCTGGCCGAATAATGCTCCTGCATGTTCGGCATTCCCGCCATCCTTGGCGGTCATGGGGCCGCTCCCGAGGCGTCGGACCGGCGGTCCGGCGACCAGCATAGCTGGCCGCGCGAGCCAGCGCAGGTTGCTGGTCGCAACCTAAACGCGCCCGGGTGGCCGTCCCGTCTCGCCCCCATGCGAGAGTAGGGTGAGCCATGGTCGGAATGCCGCATCACGCGCAGCGACGCAAACCGAAGTGTCGGAGCAAACAATTTGCGAATGGCGAACGCCCAATGCTAGCATTGGGCCGGGCCGGCGACAGCCGGTCGTCAAGCTTCTAAAAAACAAAACCCCCGCTGGATTCCAGCGGGGGTTTTGTTTTTTGTGAACACGATTTCTTATTTTCACTAAATACCGGGCCCATGCGACCTAGCCTGTGCTGCAAGCGGATGGCCGCACCTCGCCGGCCGCACCGCACGGCGTAGGGGCGCGTCAGCGTCGGTGTGCCGCATCACGCGCAGCGATGATTCGCCGTTGCTCGGCTCACCCTTCGGGCCAGCTAAAGCTGTTCTCCTGCGCTGCGCTTGTAGTGCGAGCGCTGCTCGCAACCAACTGTAGGACATCGTCAAGTCGCAGCGGCGAACCGATCTAAATCAAAACGCCCTGTAGGTAATCACTCGCCCTTCCTTGGGCTCGGCCTTCGGCCAGCTAACGCTGCGCTAATCGGCTCCTGGCCGATTAGTCCTGCAGGGTGTTTTTCTTTGTCTGGGATGTAGGTGGGCAAATGTCCTACTCCCACCTGGGGAAAGTCGGAGTGCCGCACCACCCTCTCTTTACCTGGCCGAATAATGCTCCTGCATGTTCGGCATTCCCGCCATCCTTGGCGGTCATGGGGCCGCTCCCGAGGCGTCGGACCGGCGATCCGGCCGTCGGTGGAACCTCCGGCGCTTCGCGATGGAGGCTGCTAGTCGCAGCCTAAGCGCATCGCTACGCCCCCATGCGAGAGTAGGACATCGTCAAGCTTCTAAAAAACAAAACCCCCGCTGGATACCAGCGGGGGTTTTGTTTTTTTGGAACACGATTTCTTATTTTCACTAAATACCGGGCCCATGCGACCTAGCCTGTGCTGCAAGCGGATGGCCGCCCCCGGGTGAGAGCGTGCCGGTAGCTGGGTCGGACATGGTTGCATAGATAGCGGCTCGCGCTGCTGGCGACTAGGGCTGGCTAGGGTGTGCCCTTGGCTTGAAGGGTTGGCGCCAAACTTTAGTAAAACCTGCTAAAGGGCGGTGTCAGCAAAGCCCACCGATCGCGCATATAGATGCCGCACACCTTAAAACAAAAAAGCCCAACCGGCTGGCGGTTGGGCTTTGCTTTTACTAGAGGCCAGAGACTAGAAGTCAGGCCCCGATAGTTTTCACCCTGCTTGGGTAGCGGGTTTCTCGGGGAGAATATCCATCACATTCGATAGCGTGTGTTCGGCAAAACCTGCACCCGCCTGTGCGTAGTAGTTGAATACAACATTTGCCCCGGCCCGCTTCATTGCTTCGCGTTCATCGTCGTACTTTGCTACTGCGGCAACTTTGCCTTGATAACCTGATGCGCGGAGCTGATTTACTGCATCAATCATTTCAGACAGTGACGGCATGGTAAACATCACGAGTTTGTAGCGGGTATTCTTTAGCCCTTCCCAGAAGTCGGCATCTTCTGCATCGCCATAAATTACTTTTCTGCCGGAAGCTGTGTGCTTTTCAATTTTCTTTTTATCTGTATCTACGCCACACACTTTCAGGTTGTATTGCGAAACAATCGTATCGTAAGCACCCGATCCCACTCGGCCCATGCCGACTATGAGTACATCAACCGAGCGTGCGGGGCATTGCGGATCGTCGTCGGTTACGAGATCTCGCTCAAAACGTTTCAGCCTGTCTTTGAATCGGCTGTATAGCGTATGTGAGCGGTTATTAACAAGTGTCGAGAGTGCAAAAGACAGAGACACGGCAATCGCGAGTGTGGCTAGCCAATCTTCGCTTAGCCAGCCAAGTTGCAGTGACAAAGTGGCTACAATCAGGCCGAATTCGCTGTATTGGGTAAGGGCGAGGCCTGCCAGTAACGCGGTACGTACACGCATTTTGTAGCGCGACAAGATATAAACAAAGGCCATACCTTTAAGCGGGAGCAGTAAGCAAAGCAGTAGCGCGATGCCTAACATTTCCAAGGTCGGGCTGGCAGAGAGGCCAATATTCAGGAAAAAGCCAATCAGGAAGATGTCTTTAAAGCTGATCATAGACTTGGCAAGTTCGCCAGACTTTTTGTCTCCGCTTAGGAGCATGCCGAAAATCAGTGCGCCCAAATCCGCTTTCATGCCCACAAGTTCGAATAACAGGCTGCCCGCAAAGGTTAGGATGATGCCGGAAAGAATCAGTATTTCATCGTGGCCGCTGGCTTTGAGAATGTAGCTAAATAATGGCCGGGCGAAAAATAGCAGTGGTAAGAGCAGGGCCCACAAGGAAGGAATTTTGCCGGTGGAAACTGTTAAGAAAAGTACCGCGATAATATCCTGAACAATGAGTATGCCCACAGCCAGCTGCCCGTGACGTACGCGAAACTCGCCTCGTTCTTCCAGCATTGCAACGGCGCATACGGTAGAGCTGAAGCTCAAGGCAAAGGCAATAAGGGTGGCTTGCTCCCAGGTTACATCACTCACCAAAGGCAGCCCAAGTACGCCTAGAAATAGCACAAACGCGAAGGTGACCGCGCCAAATACCAGACCGTGCTGAATGGTTGAGCGGTAAATTTCAGGTTTGAACAAGCTTTTCAAATCTAGCTTCAAGCCGATGATGAACAACATTAACGCAATGCCGGTGTCGGCAATGGTGGTAATGGCATCGGTGGATTCAAAGCCCAGGCGGCCCAGTGCAAAACCGGCAATCAAATAGCCAACCAAAGGTGGTTGGCCGATTTGCCGTGCTCCAAAACCAAAAGCGAAGGCTGCAAGAATGATAAGGCTTTCCATAGTGTTATTGGCTTCTTATGGGTTGTGCTAAGTAATTTCGGGTGTATGTACGGCACGTACGGTGGTGGTAAGGCTGCCGTCTGCGAGGGTTATTTCTACGGTGTCGTTAATATTGACCTGGGTGCTTTGGGTGATAACAGCCTTTTCTTTGGTTGTGGCAATTGCGTAACCGCGCTGCAGTGTTTGCAGCGGGCTTAGGTTGTTCAGGTTATGTGCACTGTTTTGCAGTTTAGTTTGCTGCCGCTCAAGCTGCTGTTTAATTGACTTGGCGGCTTGTTGCTGAAGGCGCGCCACTTGCGTGGCTGACTCGGCAATATCTTTTTGCGGGCTGGCCTTAAGGAGCCGTAAGGTGGCGCCAGTTAAACGTTCCTGTGCGCGGGAAAGCTGGCGGCTGGGGTGTAAGCGGGTCAGCTGATGGCGAATGTTCGCTAGCCGTTGTTGGCCTTTATTTATAGGGCCAAGGGTTGCAGCGTGCAGCCTTGCGCCAATGATGTCTAGCGTTTGGGCTTTTTGATCCGTGCTTGGGCGGCAGCGTTGTAAGCGATGGCTTAGAAAACCCAGGTGCTTTTGATGGCCGGAGAGTAGATTGCAGGTGAATTTATGAAGGCGTTGGTCAATTTGTGTACACCTTGTCAGCCATTCATCTATGCTCGGCGAAAGTAGTTCCGCGGCCGCTGATGGCGTAGGCGCGCGCACATCGGCGGCGAAGTCTGCAATGGTGGTGTCGGTTTCATGGCCAACACCCGTAATTACGGGCAGTTCACTATTGACGATGGCGTGGGCGAGACTTTCATCATTGAATGCCCAAAGGTCTTCCAGTGAGCCGCCGCCACGGGCAAGCAAGATCACATCAAACAGCTTGGCGCGGTTCGCCCGCTCTATGGCCTGAATGATTTGCCCGGAAGCGGCGTCACCTTGCACGGCCACCGGCAGGAGCGTTAATGGCTGGCCGGGCCAGCGGCGCTCAAATACCGACAATATATCCTGCAGGGCCGCACCTGTACGGGAGGTTATGATGGCGATGTGCCGGGCTGGGCGCGGCAGCGGGCGTTTGCGCGCGGCCTGGAATAGCCCCAAGGCATCCAGTTTGTCACGCAAGGCGTCAAAGGCGCGCTGGAGCGCCCCTAGGCCCGCATCTTCCATGTGTTCAACAATCAGTTGGTAGTCGCCACGGCCTTCGTACAGGCTGACTCGGCCCCTGATCAGTACCTTCATGCCGTTGGCGGGTGCAACCTTTGAGAACTGCCGCCGGTTTTTGAACATTGCGCAGCGTACCTGCGCGCCTGCATCTTTTAACGTGAAGTAGCAGTGTCCAGAGGCAGGCTGCGCCAGATTGCTGATTTCACCCTCAATCCAGGCGAGCGACAGGTGTGTTTCCAGCAGCTGCCTGGCTTGGCGGTTAAGTTGGGTGACTGTCAGGATCTGGCGCTCGGGGGCGGGCATGGTACTGTCCTATGGGTGTGTGCGGCCTGAGGCTTATAGGCGCGAACTATAACGATTTGCAGCTATGAGGGCGAGCTTTGCTTGGAGAGGTCACCGGCCTGTCATGGGCGGGAGTTAAGTTATTAGTTAAGTTCCCAGTTTACCCCTATGGGCCTAGGCGTTATAATTCGCCGTTTACCTTCTAGACCTTCTATTTACCTAGGTTGGCTGCAAACTATGTTGCGAATTGCGCAGGAAGCTTTAACTTTTGATGATGTTTTACTGGTGCCCGGTTACTCCGACATCACCGCCAAAGACGTCTCCCTGAAAACACAATTAACCCGTGGCATTCAGTTGAATATCCCGCTGGTGTCTGCGGCGATGGATACCGTCACCGAGTCGCGCCTGGCCATCGCCATAGCCCAAGAGGGTGGTATAGGAATTATCCATAAGAGCATGTCCATTGAGCAGCAGGCTTTGGAAGTGCGCAAGGTCAAGAAATTCGAAGCGGGTGTCGTGCAAGATCCCATTACCATTGATGCCAATGCGACCATTGCCGAGCTAGTGGCACTGACCCGTGCCAACAACATCTCGGGTGTGCCGGTACTGGAAAATGGCGACCTGGTGGGCATTGTTACCGGGCGTGACGTGCGCTTTGAAACCAGCATGGAGGCCAAAGTGGCCACCATCATGACACCAAAAGATCAGCTGGTGACTGTGCAAGAAGGCGAAGCGCCAGAAGTTGTGCGTGGCCTGTTACACAAGCACCGCATTGAGAAAGTGCTGGTGGTAAACGACAAGTTTGAACTGCGTGGTTTGATTACCGTAAAAGATATCAGCAAGGCTGAAAACTTCCCCAGCGCCTGTAAAGATCCGGCCGGCCGCTTGCGCGTAGGTGCATCAGTGGGCACCAGCCCCGATACCGATGACCGCGTAAAAGCACTGGTAGATGCCGGTGTGGATGTGCTGGTGGTAGACACCGCCCACGGCCACTCCAAAAACGTGTTGAACCGCGTAAGCCGCATTAAGGAAATGTACCCAGAGATCCAGGTAATAGGCGGCAATATTGCGACTGCTGAGGCCGCCAAAGCCTTGGTGGCGGCGGGCGCAGATGGCGTTAAAGTAGGTATTGGCCCTGGCTCCATTTGTACTACCCGCATTGTGACCGGCGTGGGTGTGCCGCAAATTTCAGCCATTGCCAATGTTGCTGAAGCACTGAAAGGCACAGATGTGCCGGTAATCGCAGACGGCGGCATCCGCTTTTCGGGCGATATCTCCAAGGCCGTTGTGGCCGGTGCCCACTGCATCATGATGGGCTCGATGTTTGCCGGTACCGAAGAGGCGCCGGGCGAGGTGGAACTCTACCAAGGCCGTACTTATAAGTCTTACCGTGGTATGGGTTCACTCGGTGCCATGGCGCGCACCCAGGGCTCTTCTGATCGCTATTTTCAGGATGCCAGCCAAGGTGCAGAAAAGTTGGTGCCCGAGGGTATTGAAGGGCGCGTGCCCTACAAAGGGCCCTTGTCTGCCATTGTGCATCAGATGATGGGTGGGCTACGCTCGGCCATGGGCTACACAGGTTCCATTGATTTGGGCACCATGCGCAATAAACCTCAGTTTGTGCGCGTCACCAGTGCCGGTATGGGCGAAAGCCATGTGCACGATGTGAGCATCACCAAAGAGGCGCCCAACTACCCGGTGGGTGGCCGCTAGCGCAACGCAGTTTTGACGTCACAGTGATCGGCCGAGGCCGGTCACTTTTGTTTTTGGGGTTTGAAAACCCTTAGCCTTTGATAGCAAGAGTTGTCTTTACTCATGAGCCAAGATATTCACGCACAACGCATTTTGATTCTCGATTTCGGTTCGCAGTACACCCAGTTAATTGCACGTCGCATTCGTGAAATTGGTGTTTACTCCGAAATTCGCGCCTTCGATATGACCGACGAAGAGATTCGCGATTTCGATCCCAAAGGCATTATTTTGTCGGGTGGCCCGGAATCTGTAACTGCCGGCGCCTCACCGCGTGCTGCAGATCTGGTGTTTAACCTGGGCGTGCCGGTGCTGGGCATTTGCTACGGTATGCAGACCATGGCAGAGCAGCTGGGTGGCAAGGTGTCCACCAGTGACGTGCGGGAATTTGGCTATGCACGGGTGAAGGTACACGGCAACAGCGCACTCCTGCACGATATTAAAGATCACCTGGCAGACGACGGTGCCGGCCTGCTGGATGTGTGGATGAGCCATGGCGATAAAGTCATCGGTATGCCCAAAGGTTTTGAGTTGATGGCCTCCACAGAGTCCTGCCCAATTGCGGGTATGTACTGCGAAGAAAAAGAGTTCTACGGCGTGCAGTTTCACCCTGAGGTGACTCACACGCTGCAGGGTAAGCGCATTTTCGAGCACTTCGTACTTGAGCTCTGTGGCTGTAAAGCGCTTTGGACGCCGGCTAACATCGTAGAAGATGCCATCGCGCGTGTGCGCGAGCAGGTGGGTAGCGATAACGTATTGCTTGGCCTTTCAGGTGGCGTAGATTCCTCTGTGGTTGCAGCCCTGCTGCACAAAGCCATTGGCGATCAGCTTACGTGCGTATTTGTTGATAACGGCTTGCTGCGCAAAAACGAAGGCGATCAGGTTATGGACATGTTCGCCAAGAACATGGGCGTGAAAGTGATTCGCGTAGACGCAGAAGAGCAGTTCTTATCGCGTTTGAAAGGCGTGAATGACCCTGAGCAAAAGCGCAAAATTATTGGCAACACGTTTATTGACGTATTTGACGCCGAGGCCACAAAGCTCAAAGGCGTTAAGTGGTTGGCGCAAGGCACTATCTACCCCGATGTGATTGAGTCTGCCGCCAGTAAAACCGGCAAGGCGCACGTGATCAAATCACACCACAACGTGGGTGGCCTGCCAGAGGATATGGCGTTCGAATTGGTTGAGCCATTGCGCGAACTCTTCAAAGATGAAGTGCGAAAAATCGGCCTGGAATTGGGCTTGCCCTACGACATGGTTTACCGTCACCCCTTCCCGGGCCCGGGCCTTGGTGTGCGAATTTTGGGTGAAGTGAAAAAAGAATACGCCGATATATTGCGTGAGGCAGATGCAATCTTTCTGGAAGAGTTACACAAAGCAGATTGGTATCACAAAACCTCGCAGGCCTTTGCTGTTTTTCTGCCAGTAAAATCAGTGGGTGTGGTGGGTGATGGCCGTCGTTACGAGTGGGTGGTGTCGCTGCGGGCCGTTGAAACCATCGACTTTATGACAGCGCGTTGGGCGCACTTACCCTACGAATTATTAGAGACTGTTTCCAATCGCATTATTAATGAAATCTCTGGTATCTCAAGGGTGGCTTACGATGTTTCAAGCAAGCCGCCAGCGACCATCGAGTGGGAATAATGCCTTTTTAAAGGCTTGATTTTAGAAGCCCCGCTTAAGCGGGGCTTTTTTTATTCCTTTAACACGTGGTTTCGCGAGCACATACGAAGGAAGTTCCCTTAATAAAAACCTGCGCTCTGTCACCGGAATCCGTTATACCTAATGGTTAGTAAGCGCGTGGACCTTCTCCGCTAGAATGTGTGAACAAGCTTCGTTTGCGCATCGAAAGGGGGCGCCATGAAAACCAATCGTGATCGCTTGGGTGATTTATTAGTTGATCGCGGAGTCATTACCCGCGAACAGCTGATTGAAGCCATTGCTGAACAGCAGCGCCGGCGAGAACTGGATAAGTGCACGGTCAAGCATGGGCGCCAGCGCCACGTATTGGGTGATGTGCTGATTGATCTTGGTTATGTCACGCGCTGGCAGCTGCGCCGGTCATTGAATTGGCAATTGGTGTTGCGGCGCGCTGCGATGTTGGTGGCACTTGCGTCGCCGGTTATGTCGGTTACGGCATTCTCGGCCCCCAAGCATGATAAAAACATCGAATCCAATGAAAAGAATAGAGGCCGCTGGGCAACGCCTGCACCCACACCTGAGCCCACGCCTGAGCCAATACCCGAACCTACACCCGAGCCCACTCCAGAGCCTACACCCGAGCCCACACCTGAGCCCACTCCAGAGCCTACACCCGAACCCACTCCAGAGCCTACACCCGAGCCCACACCTGAGCCCACTCCAGAGCCTACACCCGAACCCACTCCAGAGCCTACACCCGAGCCCACACCTGAGCCCACTCCAGAGCCTACTCCAGAGCCTACTCCAGAGCCTACTCCAGAGCCTACACCCGAACCCACTCCCGAGCCCACACCGGAACCTACGCCTGAGCCCACACCCGAGCCTATAGCTGGGCCAGTGGACGTGAGCGGCCCGGTAACGGTAAATTGGAATACGCCAACCCAGCGAGAAAATGGCGAATATCTGGATGTTTCGGAAATCGGTGGTTATGAGGTGCGCTATCGCGTGGCAGGCGATACAGATTTCACCTATGTGACGGTGGAAGATGGTTATGCCGACTCTTTTTTCCTGGGCGATTTTTACGGCACCTATGAGTTTGAAGTGGCGGCATATGATGTAAACGGTTTGTACAGCCAGTTTGTGCCCGCGAAGGTTAATATTTAACACGTATAAGTTGGCCTTGGCGGTTAAAAGGTAAGCCGTGCTTTGGTTGCGTATTTGCAGGGCTAGCTTTTTCCAGGTGCCTTAGTTGCGTGGTGGCAGCGGTTGTATGCCCGTCAAAAACCTGTTTATCCTCCACACTGTGCGCCATTTGGCGCCTTATCAGGCCCCGGAGTGCTAGCATGTGAGTGCCCGTAGCTGAACGCTACTGTTCTGCGCAGTAAGGGCAATAATAACGACACGTGGCTGAACCAGAGGATTTAAGATGGCCTTCTTACAACATTGTTTAAACGGCGCCTTGGTGGCGCACTATGTGGTAGATGGCCCCTTGCGTATTGGCCGCAGTACAGAAAACGACATAGTGCTGGAAGATGGCACTGTATCAAGCCTACATGCAGAGATTATGCTTACCGATGAGGCCCAGTTTGCGTTCAAGGATCTGGGTAGCACCAACGGTGTGAGCCTTGAGGGTAAAAAGTGCGCAAGCGGTATATTGGCAGAGGGGCAGTGGCTTACTGTGGGTTTGCACGAATTTACCCGTGTAGAGCACTTGCCCGCCGGTATGGAGCAAACGCTGAAAATAAAGAAAAGCTGGATACCCGGGGTTTATTACACCACTGAAAAATAAAGGTAAACTGCACCCTTTATAACAATAAGCGGCCTTTGTTTTATGCTCGCGCCTTGGCGATTTTTCACTCAATTTGGTATTGCTCAATTGGCCTACATTGCGCTGGTGGCGGCTTTTGTCGTGCAGCCGTATTGGCCGGCGAGCCTACAGAATCTTAGCCAGTGGCTGGATCAGCGGGCGCTCGGCGCCGCCTATTCTTTGCAGGCGCCGCCAGAGGCCCCGGTAAAGGTGGTTGTGGCAGAGCTTCCCGATGACGTGCTGCAAGCCTTTGTTGCAAATCCGGCAGATCATACCCTTACCGAAGAACTGAAAGCAGTTAGCAACCGGGACATTGGCGTGGGGGTATTTTTGCCCTCGGCATTTCGCCCAAACGGTTATGTTAGCGCGGAAGATATTTCCCAGGCGCTTGCCGTACTAGAGGCGCCTGATGCAAGCCCTGCGCAAGCTGATCAGCTGCGCTTGCGGCTGGCACAATTGGCCCGCTGGCAGGATTTTCTTGAAGCCCGTGATATCCACTGGTTTTTACCTTGGGGGCAGTTGGCCCAAGGCAGTGGCGAGCCGGTTAATGTGATGCGAGCTACTGCCAGTTGGCAGGCAGGTGCCTTGCAGTGGCTATTTGAGCCTCGGGCTATTGGTAATGAGTTACACCCGTTCGACTGGCAGTTTGGGCGCTACGCTTTTCTGGGTGCAGGTCCTGCATCCTCAATGCCATTGTGGTGGAAAATTTCACCCACTCAACATATTGCCGGTGCGCCGTTGTTGTTTGCCGCCGACCTGGAAAACCTCTCTCAGTTTGAGTGGCAGGCAGGCCTGTTAACGGCCACAGCCGCCAAGGGCAATTGGCAGCGAAGCGTTGCGCGCGATGGCTACCTCCCCGTGGATTTTCGGCTAACGGCATTGAGTGCGCCTATGGCCGCCGCCGAAGCGCACCTCCAAGGGGCTGATTTGTTGTTGGTCACCGGCCAAGATAGCCGCTACGCGCAGCTAAGCGCCGCAGCCTTAAACACCTTGTTAGCCAATCATTACCCCAAGTCGCCCGCTTGGGGCGGTTACTGGAGCGTGGGGTTTATATTGGTGCTAGGGCTGCTGTTCGCGCCACTTGCGTTTAAGGCGCGTACGGCGGTTTTTGTGTTGAGCGTCATCATTCTGTTGGCGCTGCTGATTGGCCTGCAAATTGGCGCCCAGGTGTATTACCAGTGGTGGCTGCCGGTCGGTGTGGGCGTGTTATTTGTTGTCACTGTCTCCGGTTTGCGCTTAGCGGCAGGGCTTTTGAGTTGGCCTGCGCGCCGGTTACAGGCAAGTTGGGCGCAAGCCTGGCAGCGGATCTTGCGCGAGCAAATTAAGGCGGGCCAACTGGCCGAGGCCGAGAAAACCATCAGCGATGTAGAAGCTTGCAGGCCAGAACCCTGGCAGCTGGCTGTGAAGTACGAACTGGCCCAAGGCTACGAAAAACAGCGCCGGTATGATCAGGCTGAATCTTTGTATGCCAGTATCTTGTCGCGATCAGCGAGATTTGCAGATGTAAAAGCGCGCTTGAAGCGGTTGCAGGAAATTTCCAAAAATCCGGCGGGCACGGGCCTGGATGCCACGCTGGTTATCGATGAGCAAATTATCAATAAACCTGTGCTGGGCCGCTATGAAATTCAAAAGGAGCTGGGCCGCGGCGCAATGGGCGTTGTGTACCTTGCCCGCGACCCGCGAATCGGGCGCATGGTGGCGGTGAAAACGCTGCATTACAAGCATTTTGAGCCCAATCAACTTGACGGCGTAAAGGCCCGTTTTTTCCGAGAGGCCGAGGCGGCCGGGCGCTTGAGCCACCCCAATATTGTGTCGGTATTTGATGTGGGTGAAGAGGCGGATCTTGCTTATATCGCCATGGATTTTGTGCCGGGGCGCGCATTGAATTTTTATTGTTCACCCGAGCGCCTGTTGCCGGTGCCCATTGTATACGGGCTGATGGCAAAGGCGGCAGACGCGCTGTTTTATGCCCACAAACACCAGATTGTGCACCGCGATATCAAACCCAGCAATCTGCTTTATGATGCGGAAACCGGCCGTATGAAGGTCAGTGATTTTGGCATTGCGCGCTTGGTAGATAACTCCAAAACCCGCACCGGCGATGTGATGGGCAGCCCGCTGTATATGTCGCCCGAGCAGCTTAAAGGCGCCCGTGTGGGTGAGAGTGCCGACATCTACAGCTTGGGTGTGACCATGTACCAGCTTTTAACGGGTAAACTGCCCTATGATGGTGACTCCCTGGCGAATTTAACCTACAACATTTTGCAGGGTAAGCACCCGAGTGTGCGTAGCCATCGCCAGGAGTTGCCAGCAAGCGCCACCCGCATTACCAATAAGGCGTTGCAAAAGGAACCGGCAGAGCGCTACCAAACCGCCAAGGAGATGGCAGATGCATTGCGTAAATCCCTGGCGCGGGATTTTCAGCAGTAACCTTGGCAATAGGCGGGCCACCGGCGTGAAACCAATCGTGTGCTTAGCAGTCGAATGCTAGATGATGTACCGCCCATAGCGGGGCTGGCCGCAGGGGCGCTCAGTAATTAAAACAAGCCTGGCCTTGGGCATAGGTTAACAATCGCGGGGCTTTGCCCATGCTTTGTGAGAAAACGTAAGAGGTTTAGATATGGCTCAGTTAGCGCAACTCATTGACGATGTAGTGGTAAATAAATTTGATTTGGCGGCAGAGCCTTTAACCATCGGCCGCCACCCGGATAACCGGGTGCAAATTGATGACGGCGCAGTGAGCGGCCGCCATGCGGTAGTTAGCCTGAACGCGAATCCGGACTTCCCCGACTTTCAGGAAGTGATTATTGAAGATTTGGGCAGCACCAATGGTACGCGCGTTAATGGCGAGCGCATTAGCGGCCGTGTACAGCTGCACGCCGGTGATGTGGTAAAAATTGGTTGGAATGAATTCAAGCTGATAGACCACAAGGCAAAGAACCTTGCCAGTACTGTACATATGCTGCACGACTAACAGCGAAAGGTGAGGGCTGCCTGGTTACTGCCGGGCCGCTAGCTCCCGAAAATTACGCCATAAAAAAACCGCGCATTGCGCGGTTTTTTTTAAGCTTGCTGCAACCCGTGCTTAGCGCTCCAGGTATTGCAGCTTGCCCTCAACGCCATCCCATTCGGCGGCATCGGCCGGGGCGTCTTTCATTTCGGTAATGTTGGGCCAGGTTTCGGCCAGCTCTGCGTTCAGCTCCAGGAATACTTCCTGACCTTCTGGCAGTTCATCTTCCGAGAAAATGGCATTCACCGGGCACTCCGGCTCGCATAGCGCACAGTCGATACATTCGTCTGGGTGAATTACCAAGAAGTTAGGGCCTTCGTAGAAGCAATCTACTGGGCAGACTTCTACGCAGTCAGTGTGCTTACACTTGATACAGTTTTCACCAACAACGAACGTCATTATCGCTACTCCGTCTTATACGAAAAATCGGCGGGCATTCTACCCCAAGTTTTAGCAGGCTTCTAACTTTTTAACGGTTAAATGCCTCAAATCTGCTGTTTTAGTTTGTATAACAGCTCCAGCGCGCGCCTGGGTGAAAGGTCGTCTAGGTCGATTTCAGCCAATTGCTCCACTACCGGGTGCGAGGGTGCGCTGAAAAGATCGTTCTGTAGCGGCCCGCCGGCGGGTGCGGGCTGGGCGGGTTTGGGCGTTTCAATGGGGCTAGGCGCTACCACCGGCTGGTGGCTGCCGGCCTCCAACTGGGCCAGTTGTTGCTGGGCCAAAGCCAGTACCGCGCTCGGAATGCCGGCAAGCTTGGCCACTTGAATACCGTAGCTTTGGCTGGCTGGCCCTTCCTGAATGTGGTGCAGGAATACGATGTTGTCTTTATGCTCGGTGGCGCTCAGGTGCACGTTGGCAATGCCCGGCACCGATTCCGGGAGCGCTGTGATTTCAAAATAGTGGGTGGCAAACAAGGTAAACGCCTTCACACTTTGGGCCAGATGCATGGCGGCTGCCCATGCGAGCGATAGGCCGTCGAAGGTGCTGGTGCCACGGCCCACTTCGTCCATCAGCACCAGGCTGTTGTCGGTGGCGTTGTGCAAGATGTTCGCGGTTTCGGTCATTTCCACCATAAAGGTTGAGCGGCCGCTGGCGAGATCATCGCTAGAGCCTATACGGGTAAAAATGCGGTCAACCATGCCCAAGGTGCACTCGCTGGCCGGCACAAAGGCGCCGATTTGTGCAAGCAATACAATCAGCGCGGTTTGGCGCATGTAGGTAGATTTACCGCCCATATTCGGGCCGGTAATCACCAGCATGTGGCGCTCGCGATCGAGCGTAAGATTGTTGGCCACAAAGGGCTTGCTTGATACCTGCTCCACAACCGGGTGGCGCCCCTGCACAATATGGATGCCGGGGGTGGCCGAAAGGCTGGGCTTACACAGGTTCAGGCACTCGGCGCGCTCGGCAAGGCTTGTAAGCACATCAAGTTCAGATACCGCCGCACTGGCATCCTGCAGGGCGATCAGGTGCTCGTTAAGGGTTTCCAGTAATGATTCATACAGCGCTTTTTCACGGGTGAGTGCCCGGCTTTTGGCCGACAAGGCCTTATCTTCAAACTCTTTTAGTTCCGGCGTAATAAAGCGCTCGGCATTCTTGAGGGTTTGCCGGCGAATGTAGTCTGCCGGCGCTTGATCTGCCTGGCCGCGGCTTAGCTCAATAAAGTAGCCGTGCACCCGGTTGTAGCCCACTTTTAAGGTAGAAAGCTTGGTGCGTTCGCGCTCGCGGGTTTCCAGGTCCACCAGAAACTGGCCCGCGTTGGTGCTGATGGCGCGCAACTCGTCCAGCTCGTCATCAAAGCCCTCTGCTATAACGCCACCCTCGCGAATCACTACCGGTGGGTTTTCAACCAGCGCCCGGTCTAGCAGGGCTACAAGCTCCGGGAACTCGCCAATTTGTGCACTTAGGGCGTTTACGCGCACAGCCTGGGCGCAGGCCAAGTGCTGCTGCAGCTGTGGGAAGGCCGCCAGCGAATGCAGCAGTCGGCTTAGGTCGCGCGGGCGGGCCGAGCGCAGTGCCAATCGGCCCAAGATGCGCTCCATATCACCTACTTGTTTGAGGGTTTGCCGTATTGGCTCAAAGGCGTAATCGGCCAGCAACCAGCTGATGGCATCCTGGCGTTCGGTGAGAATCTCACGATTGCGAAGTGGCCGGTTCAGCCAGCGCCGCATTAGCCGGCGGCCCATGGCGGTTACGGCTGTGTTTAATACTGCCAGCAGTGTGTTTTCGTCGCCGCCGCTTAAATTGGTGTCTATTTCCAGGTTGCGGCGGGTGGCGGCATCCATGGCAACGGCTTCATCGCGGTTTTCTACCCCCAGCGCCCGAATATGGGGCAGGGCGGTGCGTTGGGTCTCCCGTGCGTAGGCCAACAGGCAGCCAGCCGCGCCCAGCGCCGCGTGCAGGTGGCCGCAACCAAATCCGTCGAGATCCTGGGTGCCAAATTGCTGATTCAGCAGGTGCTGTGCGGTATCTAGCTCAAATTCCCAGGGCGCTCGCCGACGCAAGCCTTTGCGGTTGCCGAATAAAGGCTGCTCGGCCAGGGTGTCGGCCACCAAGAGTTCGGCGGGGTTTAGTCGCTGCAGTTCGGCGGCGAGTGCCGCCTCGCCTTCCACTTCGAGCACCAAAAAGCGGCCAGAGCCGATATCCAGGCTTGCCAGGCCATAGGTTTCCCCTTGCTGGTATACCGCAACCAGCAGGTTGTCCTGGCGCTCATCCAGCAACGCCTCATCACTGACGGTGCCTGGCGTAACAATGCGCACCACCTTGCGTTCTACCGGCCCTTTGCTGGTGGCCGGGTCACCAATTTGTTCGCAAATAGCAACCGATACCCCAAGCTTCACCAGCCTGGCCAGGTAGCCGTCGGCGGCGTGAAAGGGGATGCCCGCCATGGGGATGGGCTCGCCATTGGATTTGCCACGGGCGGTAAGGGTGACATCCAGCATTTCACTGGCTTGTTTCGCGTCGTCAAAGAACAGCTCGTAGAAGTCACCCATCCGGTAAAACACCATTTCTTGGGGGTGTTCAGCCTTGATGCGCAAGTACTGTTGCATCATGGGGGTGTGCGAAGACAAATCTTTAACTGGCTGATTCATAGTGGCTACTGGGTTGTTGGATGCGGCTGTAAGGGTGAAGATAGGGCGGGTATTCTACGCAAATCCAAGGCATCCATAAACGACATAAACCCATGACCCACCCGCTAACTTCATACGTAGACACAATCGCCCAAGCGCTAACGCAGCTGGGCCAAACGGTAAGCACCGCCGAATCCTGCACAGGTGGAGGCCTGGCCCAGGCGCTCACTGCTGTGGCTGGCAGTTCCGCATGGTTTGAATACGGCTGGGTGACCTATGCCAATGCCGCCAAGGTGTCGCAACTTGGCGTAGAGGCCAAAGCATTGGCAGAGCAGGGTGCGGTGAGTGAGGCGGTGGCTTTGCAAATGGCGGCAGGGGCTGCCAAGGCGGCCGCAAGCAACTGGGCGGTAGCCACTACGGGCATTGCGGGCCCGGGCGGCGGCACGGCCAATAAACCCGTAGGTACTGTGTGGATTGCTTGGTATGAAGGCCAAAAAGCGACCGCTGAGCACTACCTGTTTGAAGGTTCTCGCGAAAAGGTAAGGGTGCAGGCGGTAGAGGCTGCGCTAAGTGGGCTTGCAGAGCGGCTTAAAAAAAGTACTGTATGATTGTATAGTACTGGTTGCGCATACAGTAATTTTGCCCTATGCTACTCAACAACTAAGCGGCATCAGACCGCCCTATAGCTAACAAGAGCCCGTTGGGCGCAGATTTATCAAAATTAGAAATTTAAAAGGTATCAACATGGACCAAAACAAAGAAAAGGCATTGCAGGCGGCGCTGTCTCAAATTGAGCGTCAGTTTGGTAAAGGCACCGTTATGCGCATGGGTGATCGCGAGCGCGTCGCGATTCCTGCAATCTCTACGGGCTCTCTGGGCCTTGATGTGGCGCTGGGGGTGGGTGGCTTGCCTAAGGGTCGTATTGTTGAAATTTACGGGCCGGAGTCTTCCGGTAAAACTACGCTCACCTTGCAGGTAATTGCCGAGGCCCAGCGCAAAGGCGGCGTATGCGCCTTTGTTGATGCCGAGCACGCACTCGACCCGCAGTATGCTGAAAAGTTGGGCGTTAACGTAGACGATTTGATTGTGTCTCAGCCAGATACCGGCGAGCAGGCCCTAGAAGTGGCCGATATGCTGGTGCGCTCAGGTGCTGTAGACGTGCTGGTTGTAGACTCCGTGGCCGCCCTCACACCAAAAGCTGAAATTGAAGGTGAAATGGGTGATCACCACGTAGGCTTGCAGGCGCGTTTGATGTCGCAAGCCTTGCGTAAAATTACCGGCAATATCAAAAATGCCAATTGTCTGGCCATTTTCATTAACCAGATTCGCATGAAAATTGGTGTGATGTTTGGCAACCCTGAAACCACTACAGGTGGTAACGCACTCAAATTTTACTCATCTGTGCGCTTGGATATTCGCCGCACGGGTGCCGTAAAAGACGGCGACGAGGTAATTGGTAACGAAACCCGCGTGAAGGTTGTGAAGAACAAAGTGGCGCCACCGTTTAAACAGGCAGAATTCCAGATTTTGTATGGCCAGGGCATTAACCTGCAGGGTGAAATTATCGACTTTGGGGTGAAGCTGGGCTTGATCGACAAAGCCGGTGCCTGGTACAGCTATAAAGGCGATAAAATCGGCCAAGGTAAAAACAATGTGGTGAAGTTTTTGATGGAAAACCCCGCTGTTCAAGAAGAGATAGAGCAGCAGGTTCGTGCAGAATTGTTGGGTGGCAAGGTAAAAGCGCCCGCGGCTGATGAAAATGCCGTTGTTGAAGATGTAGATTCGTAAGGTTGTTAGCTCGCCTCGCGGCCTTGGTGTCGCGAGGCTTTTTTTGATCCAGATATTGCGGCAGTAAATTTGTATCACACCCCTCATTAGGCGTAATCGTTAGCACTTATTTTTCGGTACAGATGTAAGGAGAGCGCAGGTGGCTTATAGCAGAAACTCTAAACCTTCCTTAACCACTGAGCCCGAAGTTATGGATGCGTGCATACGCTTATTGGCGCGCAGAGACTACAGCGCGGGTGAACTGCGTAAAAAGTTGGCTGCCAAATCTGCAGACCAGACGATAGTTGAGCGTGTCATTGCTCGGGTGCAAGAGCTGGGTTACCAAAATGATGAACGCTACGCAGGTGCCTATGTGCGCTACGCCATTAGCCAAGGCAAGGGGCCGGGTTGGATTGCGGCGCAGCTTTTTCAGCGTGAAATCCATAAGGCACTAATAGACGATAGTATTGAATCTGCCGAGGTGGATTGGCAGGCGCTTGCCGAAGAGCAGCTGCAGAGGAAGTTCAAAGGCCCGGCCCTTGATCCAAAAGAACTCGCCCGTCAATTTCGTTACCTATCCAGCCGTGGCTTTCAGCCAGATATTATTCGCAGTGCAGTAGATTCCCTTAAAGCGGAGGCGGTACTTTAGCCCTTTAAGATTTAGCTGCTTAACCCTTGGCGTGTGAATGCTTTCCCGTTCTTTGTTTTTGGTTTTACTAAAAAGAGGGCAGGTGTGTCACTGCTGTCCCACAAATCTACAGGCATGGAATATGGGGCGGAGTTTGTGACCGTCACCCGCATGGGTTTAAGCGCCCGCTGGCAAAGCAAGGCTTTGTGGGTGCTTAAACGCCTACATGCTGTGCTTGTAGGCAGGCCCCGAAGGGCGGGTGTCGAGACTAGATGGGTATGACAAACGTTTGCAAAGCCGCAATGCCAGCCGTCATACGCCAAGAGCTTTGCTCGCAGGCCGGCCCCGAAGGGTATTTACGTCTGGTCACAAACTCGCCCCAGATTTCATGTCCAGATATTGCTTAGAAACTCTGAGATATAGGTAGTATCAACGTCTGCCTTCAATGGAGACTTAAACTATGGGACAGCAGTGGCAGGTGTGTGGTTTTTTTGGGCGGCAGCTTAAAGGGGTGTAAAACTTAGGCGATTAATCTAGGTGTGCTATTTCTTGGCTTATTTTCCTGACTCTCAATTTACGCCATGCGCGCTTTTAGATCTCTGTATACCTAGCCTGCCCTTTAACCATTGGGGCCATTCAGGCGGCGTTGTTCATTGCCGTACTTAATATTATGTGGCGGTAGAATGCACGGTTATGCGTTGTACTTACAATAAAAGCAGTGCAAGTGCAGCGCTGAGATTGGATTGCTAACCCCATTGGGTTGGTAAACGCCCAGTGATATATTGTTAAATTTCTTTAACTGCAGGGGAGTCTGTTGGCGTTGTGTGGCGCGGGCGTGCTTGCGGCTTGCTGCTGGCAGTGCCTTGTGCGCTTGCTTGCGTTTGCGGGCCAGGTAGATTTTCTACGGGTGTTGGATCGGCGGTTTTCGGATTTTCTGAGGTTTTTTGTGCCTGGTCTTGCTTGCGAGGTCTGCCACGCTTTAGTGGGCGTACGCGCTGATTTGCTATTTTCTCTATTCGGTCTTTAAATGCATCGCCTCCCAATACCTGCCCCAGTTTGACAGTTTCAGCAATATACTCCAGCAAACGATTATCAAAGGCGTAGCGGAACAGTTTTCGGTACGCTTGTACTCGTTCGCGTGCTGTTTCGCCAAGCTTGAGGTAAAGGCGATGATCTTTAATGAGCGGGCTTTCTATCAGGGATGTATGAAAATTAAAGCTGGACCAAGGGTACTCGCCCGGCTCATTAGCCAGCCCCAAGTACATGGGCTTCAGTTCTACATAGCGGTAGCAGGTGAGCAGGTAGGCGTCTGAATCTATTAGGCTTGATTTATAGCGCCCGCCCCAGAGTGTGCCCGAGCGGCGGTAACGGTGATTTACGTATTGCACATAACGCCGCCCAAGGGACTGCATCATAGACGACAGGCCTTGCTCAATGCGGGGTGTAGCAATGAACTGCACCATGTTAGGTAGCAGCACGTAGGCGTGAATTTCAACACGATATTGTTCCGCGGCAGCCTGCAGGCTTTGTAAATAAAATTCGTAGTCTTCATCGTCAAAAAAGCACGGCAGATTGTTGTGGCCGGTTTGTACGATGTGCTGCGGAATATCTGGAAGGTTAAGCCTTGGAAGTCGAGCCATGGCAGGCGGTTGTCCCTAAGTAAATTCACGTCCTTTGAATAGCATCCCCAGTGGGGTGGCTATTATCGCAAAGTCGTTATGGCAATTTCAAACAAATGCGCTGGCTTTTAGTGGTTCTAGCGTACAAGTTAAGGCGCAATAAAAGTAATGATCATAAAGAGGTTTGAGCCTAGGGCCGCTTTTGCTTCTTTTTTCCAAGATTATTGGGCTAGAATGCCTGCGCTTCATGCTCTCTGGTGGAGGGAGCTGTCAACACAGTGGATTGGTGTGATGAAACCAGCGGAGTTGATTCGCCTAGCAATTAATGGGCGAACAGACATAGGGCAAGTACGCAACGAAAATGAAGACCACATTGGCTGGTATAGCCACCCGAGTTTGCCGTTCGGGTTTGTGGTAATTGCTGATGGTATGGGCGGCTACACCGGTGGTTCGCAGGCCAGCCAGCTTGCTGTACGTCGTGTAACTGATTGCCTTGAGGCCACGCCGAGCGCTACGTTTACCTCTTGCACACCTGATCAGCAGCTGCTCATGATGCACGCCAATATTATGGCTGCACTAAATGCTGCAAATACCGATATTCTCAATGCCAAAGTGGCAAACCCACAGCTTGCCAACATGGGTAGTACCATCGTGCTTGCGGTGGTGTGGCAAGATCAGGTAACGGTCGCGCATTTAGGTGATTCGCGCGCCTATTTGTGGAATCGCGAGGGGCTGGTGCAGCTCACACGCGATCACAGTTTGGTGCAAGAGATGATCGATAACGGCTCGCTTACAGAATCGCAGGCGCGCAGTAGCAGGGTGCGCAACCATATTACCCGCGCATTGGGTGTCACGGATTTTATCGAGCCAAGCATTGAAACCTATGCGCTTACGCAAAATACCTTGTTGATGTTGTGCAGTGATGGCCTTACCGAATACATGGATCATGATGAGCTTGAGTTCGTGTTGTCTACCCACAGGCCGGCACTTGAATGCTGTTACCGTTTTATTTCTGAGGCGAACGATTCAGGCGGCAAAGACAATATCAGTGTGGGCATTATTGAGTACACGGTATTGGCGGATGAGGCTGAACAGCCACAAGCCCGGCCGGCGGTATTTCAAGAGGAAGAAGACGTTACTGTACGCAAGGTAACGCATTAAATTGTAAACGCTGGAGTACCAACAGCGGGCGCCAGCTTTTCACGGTGCAAGATATTGTTGACGTCTAGCCAGACTTATTAGAGAGCTGCGTGTAGCAGGTAGCGGTAAGCTTGCAAGCAATTAAAAATGTTTGCTGCGCAACATATATCACTTGGCGTCTAGAATTAAGCGCGAATAAAAACGCCGCACAGTGTGCGGCGTTTTTTTATTTGAGCGGTGTCAAGTTAAGTGTATGTGCCGTTGCGCCTTTTAACCAAGGCGAAAGCCGCCCTTCACTCCAGTCGCTATGGCCCTTGCTGAAAAACTCAGAAAGCGGGTGTGCAGATTGGCCTGTGGCCATGTGGAAAAATGCTTGGTCTTCACGCCCGGGGGAAACAGCAAAGCGCTCGCTTGCGCCGTGCGTGGGTGTCTGCACTCTGGGCATGTGGGTATCGCCCGCCAGGGGTTCGTGAGGCATAGACATCCACCAATCAATGGGGGCAACAAAGCGCGCGAGCGGGTGCTGGATTTTTACGCGATTAGCTTCGCCCCAGGTGTCGTTGGCCAGGGTGTTATCTTTGTATAGTGGCTCAATAACCGCATTGAGCGCGCGTCGTTCGAGTGCTTGCCAGCTTGAAAAATCCGGGTTCAACAAGTGCGCGGGCTTCTCGGTAATGAGCGCCCAGGCGGGGTATTCGATTTGCCGGTTGGCTTTGGCCAGATCAAAAGCCGGGTCAATTTGTTGCATGTAGGTAATCAGCGGCGCACTCAGGTACTCAATGACTTTCAATCGCCAGGCGCGTACCAATCGGTAGCCAACGGAATCTACCGAGGCGCGCGCCCCCCAGTTCTCCAAGTGCGCTTGCGCTTCCTTTAAGGCAGGCGGTAAATCGCCCGCTTGCTCTAGATGCGCGAGTAACAGGTTGCGCCAGGGGGTAAGAAATATTGCTCTGTCGTCTAGCTGAATGTCTAAAAAATCCTGTTCTGAAAATGTGTCTTTAGCGAACAGGCCATCGCGAATTTGTTGTTGGCGAGCTCCCAGTGCATAGGCGGAGTCGCCCATGATTTCAAAGGCCTCACCAGAGAGGGTACGCGCGTTGGCCGTCCAGAGCCTGTGGTGTTGCGGGGCCAAAAGTTTCGGGTGCTCGTTGCCCTCACGCACGCCCTGCCAAGATTTGTCGCCGGTATGCCAATACTCCGGCAGCTTGCCATCGGTGCCGATGCGTTTGGGAAAGGGGCCGGCTACCGTCCAGCCGATGGTGCCCTCTGCATCTGCCAGCACCAAATTCTGGTGGGGCATACCCAACTGCGGGCCCAAGTTAATCGCCTGTGCTACGTCATCCAGCTCCTCAAGCATTCCCGGGCCCATGTTGGCCCCGCTTGGGTCGTGGGCAGTCCACCGGTAGGCCAATTGCCGGCCTTTGGCATCGGTGGCGATTACCGGCCCCCAGCGCGTGGTGCGCACGGTGTGCTGCACGGGTGCCTCGCCTTTGATGTGAATCAGCTCCTGGCTTTCTTCGAAGGCGGCCCAGCCCTCAGCGGTTTTGTAGTGGGTATTATCCGCATCGGTTTCGAGCAGCACTATGTCAGACCAGTCGCCTTGGGTGTTGGTAAACCCCCAGGCCAGCTTGCCGTTGGAGCCCGCTACCATAATTGGCGTGCCAGGCAGGGTGGCGCCGCTAACCAGCCGGCCGGTATTTGGGTTCTGCCATTGGGCGCGATACCAAATGTTGGGCACGCGAATAGCCAGATGCATGTCGTCGGCTACCATGGCGCCGCCGTGGGGGGTAAGTGCGCCAGATACTGCCCAGTTGTTACTGCCCACAACCACGTCTTCACTGACCATGGGTTGGTAAACCAGTGGGGTGTGAGCGTCTAGCAATTGCGCCCAGCCGGTGCCGGGTATGGGTGTGCTGGCCAGTGGCTCCCCCATAAGGGGGGCATCCCACCGGCCACCTTGTTGGGCAAAAAATGCGTAGAGATCGGCGGGTAAATGTTCAGCCATTAAGCCTCGCGTGCGCTCGAACCAGCCTTCGTTATCTTGCAGTACGAGAATCATGCTAAACACTGTGAGCAGGCTGTCTTCCGGGCGCCAGGGGGCAGGCTCTTCACCCAGCAGGGTGTATTCAAAAGGCACGGCTCTGAGTGCATTTAGGCCTTGGTTCACGCCGTTACTGTAGGCATTTAATAGTTCGGTGGCATCAGGTTCCAGGTGGGAAAGGTTGCGCTGGGCGCGTTTGCGAAATTGATGCAAGCGTATTTTTTTATCATGCTCAAGGGCCGCTTCGCCGAACAGCTCGGAAAGTTCTCCCGCGGCATTGCGGCGCTGTAAATCCATTTGAAAAAATCTATCTTGCGCGTGCGCAAAGCCCAGCCCGAAGGCGATGTCGCTGCGGCCTTTTCCCTGTACCTGCAATATGCCTTGGGCGTCTCGTTCAAGCACTACCGGATTGGCAATGTGATGCACGGCAAGGTCGCCATCAAGCGTGGGCAAACTTTGTTTGAGTAACACATAGATGCCGCAAAGCGCGATGACAATCAACGCACACAGGCCAGAAAAAATACGCACGGTCAGTTTCATAGGGTCCCCTTTTTGGGCTCTATCCTAGCAGCGTCAGGGGCTTTACGGGCGGGAAAGTGTGACTAGGGATTCATGTGCGGGTTAAGCCCCGTTTACGCATCGCTTGCGTGCCCGGGGCTTGTTTTGCTAGAGCTAGTAGCGCTTGGCTGCGCCTGCAATCCAGCTGTAGTGCAAGGTAAAGTTATCATCAATGGCGATCATATCTGCTTGGTAGCCGGGTGCTAACCTGCCAAGTTTGTGATCAAGGCGCAACATGCTGGCGGGGTAGAGGCTGGCCATGCGCAGGGCTTCATCAAGCGGCAAGCCCACTAATTGGTGGGTGTTTTTTACAGCGCTTAGCATATCCAGGTCTGAGCCCGCTAAGGTGCCGCTTGCCGTGGCACAGCGGCCGTCTACAGCTTCAATGCGCTCGCCATTTAGCACAAAGCTTTTTTCTGCCGCACCTACTGTGGGCATGGCATCAGATACCAATACCATTTTGCCTTTGGGTTTCGCAGCAATGGCAGCTTTGAGGGTGGCGGGGTGTACGTGATAGTTGTCAACGATCAGGCCGCACCAGCTTTCTGCATCTTCAAGTGCAGCGCCCACTACACCGGGTTCGCGGCTGCTCATGGGTGTCATGGCGTTAAACAGGTGAGTGAAGGCGCGCAGGCCGTGCTGCAGTGCCACTTTAATCTGTTCATAGTTAGCGGCGGTATGGCCTGCGGCTACTATCACGCCTGCATCAGCCAGGCGCTGGATCATCTCGGGCGTGGTGCACTCAGGTGCCAAGGTGACGTAGGTAACACCTTCCGGCAGCGAGGTTAACAGTGCCAGTGCTTCTTCATCGAGTGTTTTGAACTTGTCTGCATTGTGCACACCCTTGCGCACTTCATTAAGAAACGGGCCTTCAAGGTGAACGCCCAGCACGCCAGGCGCTTTCGCTTTGATGGCTTGCTCAACCGCGCGCAAGGTTTCGCTCACGGTGGTTAAATCATCACTGATTAAAGTAGGTAAAAAAGAGGTGGTGCCCAACTTGCGGTGGGCATCACCTATGGTGCAAATCGTTTCAACGCTGGGGGCATCGTTCAGCAAAGCGCCGCCGCCGCCGTTGACCTGGGTATCAATCAGGCCCGGCACTAAGCGCAAGCCTTGTAAATCTACCTGCTCATAATCTTGCAGGTTAATCTCAGACAATGGGGCCACGCGTTCAATGGTATCGCCAGTAAAAATCACGGCGCGATCGGTATACCAGTGTTGGCCATCAAAAATGCGTGCGTTAATCAGGGCCGTTGCCATTACAGAGTCTCCGTAACCTTGCGCAAGTGCGGTGGTTCATCGGGATTGTAACCGCGCGCAACCGATAAGGCGTTGGCCATTTTGTAAAAACTTTGTACCGCCAGTAGCGGTGCCAGCGCTGGGTGGCTACCAGCTACCACGGGCAAGCCGCCGGTGGCTTTTTCACTGGCCACCATCACTTTTGCGTCACGGGCTTTGAAATCTGCAACCAGTTCATCAAAGCCTGCGCTGGTTTCGTCTTGCTGGGCCAGCATCAGTACCGGGAAGCCCGCTTTTACAATAGCCATGGGCCCGTGTTTTACTTCGGCCGCGCTAAAGGCCTCGGCATGCAGGCCGCAGGTTTCTTTAAATTTGAGAGCAGCCTCCTGTGCTACGCCAAAGCCCAGGCCACGGCCAATCACAAAGAGGTTGTTGGCATCGGCCAGCTGTTCAACGGCGGCAGACCAATCGCACTGCCAAGCCTGTTCTAACTGTGCTGGCAATTGGTGGTAGGCAGCTTTAAGTACCTCATCACCGCTCCACTCGCTCACTAAGTGGAGCACCGCGCTTAAGGTGGCAATATAAGATTTTGTGGCGGCAACGCTCTTTTCTTCACCCGCGCGCAGGGGAATTACCAAATCCGCAAGCTCTGCCAGTGGCGAGTCTTCTACGTTTACCAACGCCAGAGTAAGGGCGCCGGCTGCTTTCGCTTGTTTCACGCCGGCCAGTAAATCGGGGCTTTTGCCCGATTGGGAGATAGCGATGTACAGCACGCCACCCAGTTTCTGGCTGATCTGATAAACCGAGCTCACCGAGGGCGATGCCGAAGAGGTGAGTACACCGGTGCGGGTTTCAATCAGGTATTTGGCGTAAGTGGCTGCATGGTCTGAACTGCCACGGGCCATGGTGGCCACAGCCACGGGGTTAAATTCTTTGATTTTGGCTACGGCTGCGCTGATAAGTGCCTGATTCTCCGCTTGCTGGCGTGCCACCACGCGCGCACTGGATGCTGCCTCTTGGTACATCAAGGTTTGTTCTGGCTGGAGTTGCGTAGCTGTAGCTGACATCTGAATTCCCGTTTCGCGAAGTAAATTAATTGCGCTTGGTGTGCTGTCGCCTCCCAGTCTATGAAGACAACGTTGTCATTGTGGCGTGAAAAAATGGGGCTGTAAACCCCCATTTGCGGTATTTGTGCTACTTGTTGGCCGCCGGGCAGCTGGAATCGCGTACCACAAGCTTGGGGTAGAAGCCCTGTGCTGCAGGCTCGCCACTCGATTCGCGGGCCGCGCGAATATCGTTTATCAGCAGTTTTGCAGCGGTTTGTGCAATGGTGTTGTTGGGCTGCTGGGCGGTGGTGAGCTTCGGCCAGGCCTGGCGGGAAAAAGGTGAATCCTCAAACCCCACGATAGAAAGCTCCTGCGGTACTGAAACACCTAAAATGCGCGCGGCAAAAAGGGTACCGGCCGCAATTTCATCGTTACAGGCGAAAATGGCACTTGGGCGGGCGTCTTGGGCCAGCAGTTTTTTAGAGCGCTCAATGCCCGACTCAAAGGCATATTCACCGGGTAATATCAGCGCTTCATCAATGGGGAGGTTGTTCTTTTTCAGGGCGTCTTTGTAGCCTTCCAGGCGCTCGCCACTTGATGCGTGCTCCATATCGCCGCCCAAAAACGCGATGCGGGTGTGGCCTAGGTCAATAAGGTACTGGGTGATATCAAACCCCGCCGTGCGGTCATCAATAAATACACAGGGCGACAGCTTATCGGGCGCGTGTTGGCCCGATAAAATACGCACGAAACGTACTTTTTTCTGTTTCAGAGCCTCTATCATTTCAGGGGTTTCAGACAGCGGCGGGGTAAGTACCAGGCCGCCAACCCGTGAGCGATCAAGCATTTCATTCAGCTCATCAAGAATATCGGGTGCTTTCGCGTCACAGGGGTGAATCACCAGTTCGTAACCCTCTTCGCGGCAGGCCTGTAAAATGCCTTTTTGCATTTCAATGACGTAGTTGCTGTTGGGGTTGTCGTAAATAAAGCCGATAGAGGAGGCCGCGCCGCGCATCAGCCGCGCACCCAAGTTGGGCTGGTAATTTAATTCCTTGACGGCGGCCCACACCTTGTCTTGCAGTTCCTGGCCTACGCTCGGTTCACGGTTGATCACCCGTGAAACGGTTTTGAATGAAACTCCAGCCAGTTTGGCCACATCCTTGATGGTTGCCTTCATGTCTTTGGGTAGACCTTATTTACAGTTGTGACGGACAAGTCGGCAAGGGTAGAGCTTAACGCAAGGCGGGGCAAGGCCGCGCTTAGTTCCTTGGCGATAAATGCTGGAGCATAAAGCTCTGTTGACAACGTTGTCTTTTCTTTGGCATAGTCTAGACAACGTTGTCAAAATTGCCATCAAGGGTCTACCTCTATGCCTTGCCCAACACAGCTTCCATCCTGGCGCGTGCTGCAATCGCTCGCCGCTATCGCCCATACACAGCGCGTAGCGCAGCTATTTGAGGCCGATAGCCAGCGCTATGCGCGTTTTTCTCATCGGTGGCAGTCGCTATTGGTGGATTTTTCCAAGCAGCGTATTACGCCAGAGGTTATGAACGCGCTGCTGTCGCTCGCGCAAGAGGCGGGCCTTAGCGAGTGGAAGTCTGCGTTGCGGGCGGGGCAGCCTGTAAACCATACCGAGCACCGGGCTGTGTTACACATGGCGCTTCGCAACCAAACGGGTCAGCCCTTTGAAGCCCAGGGTACGGATGTTACCGCGGAGGTGGCCAGTGAGCTTTCCCGAATGGAGCGGATTGTATCGGCCATAAGGCAGGGCGATTGGCGCGGCTACACGGGTAAACGAATCACCCAGGTGGTGAGCATTGGTATTGGTGGTTCGCATCTCGGCCCACAAATGGTGTGCGAGGCGTTAAATCATCTGGCGGAGGGCGAGCTGGCCGTGCACTTCGTGAGTAATGTTGATGCAGCGCAGCTTACCCAAACACTGGCCAGGCTAAATCCTGAAACCACCTTGTTCGTTGTGTCTTCTAAAACTTTTACCACTCGCGAAACATTGTTAAATGCTAATACCGCGCGACGTTGGTTGTTGGCCAGTGGTGCACCTGAGTCAGCCATTGCCCAGCACTTTGCGGCAGTGTCCTCCGCAACGGATAAAGCCAAAGCTTTTGGCATTGGTGCAGATAACATTTTTGCCATGTGGGATTGGGTGGGGGGGCGTTTTTCGCTCTGGTCAGCCATTGGGTTGCCCATTGCGCTCTATCTCGGTTTTGAGCAATTCGAGCAATTACTCGACGGCGCGCACAGTATGGATGAACATTTTCTAACCGCGCCAGATGATGAAAACCTGCCAGTGCTCATGGCGCTCATAGGTGTGTGGAACGCCACGTTTTTGCGCATTCCTACCCAGGCCTTGCTGCCTTACGACCAAGGCTTGAAATATTTGCCGGCCTATCTGCAGCAGGCTGAAATGGAAAGTAATGGTAAGTCGGTGCAGCGTGACGGCAGCCCGGTGACCTACCCAACCTGCCCCATTGTATGGGGCCAGCTTGGCATTGACGGGCAGCACGCCTTTTACCAGTTGTTGCATCAAGGCACCCATGGTGTGGCCGCAGATATGATTGGCACCCTGCGTGCGCAGCATCAGGAGCCGGAGCACCATGAGAACCTTTTGGCAAACCTGATTGCACAATCGCAGGCTTTAATGAGTGGCGTAGGCGATGCGGCGGTGCGTGCAAGTCTGCGTGACAAAGGCTTGCCAGAGGCCGAGATCAACCATTTGGCCCCGCACAAACTCCATGAAGGTAACCGCAGTTCAACCACAATTTTACTGGATGAAATGACACCCTTTAATTTGGGCGCGTTAATCGCCCTGTATGAACACAAGATTTTTGTGCAGGGTGTAATTTGGAATATTAACTCTTACGACCAGTGGGGCGTGGAGCTGGGCAAGGTGTTGGCTGCAGATGTAGAGCGCCAGCTCATGGGTGAGGCAAGCCCAGAAGGGCAGGATGCTTCCACCGCGGGTTTGGTTGCCGAGTTTCGGCAGGCTGCGCGCGCCAACAATGGCGGTGGGCTGTAACCTCAAAGTTGCGTTGCCGAAAGCCGCCATTTAAACGAATGGCGGCAATCTTTCGCAAAATAAAAGCGGGCATCTAGATGCCCGCATTTATTTTATTGCTGTGTACTGTTTGTATTTTGGTCGCTTAGTTCTGTCCAGAGGTGGGTATAGCCCAGCGCCACACGCTTGGCCAGCTGATCTTTGGTGCTGGATCCACCGTGGCCGCCCTCGCGATTTTCATAGTATTCAACGGCGTGGCCCATGGCTTTCATGCGCGCGGCCATCTTGCGTGCGTGGCCAGGGTGCACGCGGTCATCCTTGGTGGATGTGTAAAAAAGCACAGGCGGGTAGTGGGCATCGGCTTTTACATTTTGAAAGGGTGAGTATTGTTTTATCCAGCCCCATTCCTGCTCGATATCCGGGTTGCCATACTCCGCCATCCAACTGGCGCCTGCGAGCAGTTGATGGTAGCGCTGCATGTCCAGTAACGGTACACCACAGATTACCGCGCCGTAGAGGTCTGGGCGGCGAACCATGGTTGCACCTACAAGCAAGCCGCCATTACTGCGCCCTTCGATGCCAATATGTTTGGCCGAAGTAATGTTTCGTACAATCAAATCTTCTGCAATGGCCTCGAAATCTTCGTAGGCTTTGGTGCGATTTTCTTTTAGTACGGCGCTGTGCCAAGCCGGGCCATATTCACCGCCGCCACGAATGTTGGCGAGTACAAATACGCCGCCACGTTCAAGCCACAGTTTGCCATAGGCGCCATTTAAATCTTCATAAGAGCCCGAGTATGAGGGTGTTAGGGATACGCGAAAGCCGCCGTAAGAAAAGATATGGGTAGGTGCGCTGCCATCGAAGGTCAATGACTTCGGGCGAACCACAAAGTAGGGGATTAGCGTGCCGTCGCTTGAGGCAACTTTAAATTGCTCTACCATAAAGCCGCTGGCATCGAAGGTGGCGGGCTGGCTTAAGGCAAGTTTTGGTGGTGCGCTCGATGTCACATGGTACAAGCGGGGCGGCGTTAGAAAGCTTTCATAGCGTGCAAAGAAATCGCCATTTTTATGGTTAATGGTTTCAATACTAATGGCGCCCGCAGTGGGTAATTCTATTGCAGCCCACTGCCAATTGCCGGCGCGCTTTTGGTAGAGGCGCGCTTGTGATGTAACATCGGCCAGGCCCACAGCCAGAATGCCGCGCGGCGTTGCGTAGATTTCTTCAACCACGAAATCGGCTGAGGGTTCGATCAGCTCAACAATATCGTGTGCGGCAGATTTCTCCGGTGTGATTAAAATTTGCGGGCGCGCAAGTAATACCGCGCCCTGTTTAAACGTGCGCCCATTAAACTGCCAGTCGGCCTTAAGTGAAAATAGTAATTCATTTTTCACCAGGTCCTTCACTATAGCTGTGGCCGGAATTTTCAGCTCTGCAAGCTTGCCGTCAGTGAGCAGGTAGTGGCGCGACTCCCAGAAGCTTGTGGCTTCGCGGATGAGTTTTACCTGGTGGTTGCCATCTTTGTACAGATTGCCACTGGCCGAAACCGAGGATTTTTGGGCAGTGTGAACGAGCTCGGCATTCGCAAGTGGGGTGCCGCGTCGCCAAATGCGCACCTCGCGCGGGTAGCCTGAGTCTGTGAGGCTGTCTGCGCCGAAATCTGTGCCCACAAAAACATGATTTTCATCAATCCAATCCACATTGCTTTTGGCGGGGGGCAATGTAAAGCCGCCTGCGATAAAGTTAAGGGTTTGGGCGTTGAATTCACGCACTTCAATGGTGTCGCCACCGCCCTCAGACAGCGAGACTAGGCAGCGTTGATACTCGGGTGCCAGGCAGTTCATCCCCTTAAGTACCCATTGAACCCGCTCGGTTTTAGACAGCTCATCCAAATCGAGTACCGTTTCCCACGTGAAGTTGCCGCTGGCAAAATCTGCAGCAGGTGTGCGGCGGTATAAGCCGCGCGGGTTTTCGGTGTCTTGCCATAAGTTGTAAAGGTAGTCGCCCTTTTGCGTAATATCGGGCAGGCGCTCGGGGTTGGAAAGTACCTCTAGCGCCTGGTTGTACAGCGTTTCATAGAGCGCGCTGGATGCCAGGCGCGCATCTGTTTCGCTGTTTGCTGCCTCTACCCATGCCAGCGCTGCGGAGCCTTCTACATCTTCCAGCCACTGGTAATCATCCGGGGATTTGCTGCAGGCGGTAGCGAGTAGCGCGGCAGAACATAGCCAGAGTAATAAGCGCATATTGGGTTCCTTAACTTTTATTGAGGGCGAGCGTAAGCACAATGGTGTTGCCGCTCAGAATATTGCACAAAAAGATTGCCTGTAAGACGTGCCAGAGGCTGTAAGACCTCAATATATCCTGTGAAATGGGGTGAGAGCTGCCCGCGGCGCGGGCAGAAAGGGGCTTGGCTTAATGCGAAGTTGGCTACTTGCCGGCCAGGCGTTCTTTAAGGTAGCGCTCGTAGTCGGGCACTTTTCGCTCAAAGCTGCCGCGAAATAGCGTGGAGGTAACCATCACATCGGCAGAGCTGTGGTTGCAAGCCACGGGTATATTCCAAACTGCGGCGATGCGCAGCAGGGCTTTTACGTCTGGATCGTGGGGCAGGGGCTCAAAGGGATCCCAAAAGAAAATCAGAAAATCGATTTTGCCCTCGGTGATGAGCGCGCCTATCTGCTGATCGCCACCCAGTGGCCCGCTGATCAGCTTGTGTACCGGCAGGCCCGTTTCCTGCTCAATGATCGCGCCGGTAGTGCCTGTGCCAAACAGTGTGTGGGGGGCTAAATCTTGCTGGTGCTTTTTGCACCAATCAACGAGCTCCTGCTTTTTGTTGTCGTGAGCGACCAATGCGACGTTTTTTGTGGCGGCCATGGTCACGGTTTTCTGCTGCATGTGGTGATCCTGCGGTATGGGTGATGGGCCGATTGTAGCAGCCAGCCTGTGCCACAAGTCAAAAAAAACCCGCGCTATGCGCGGGTGAAGCGGTGCATCACACTTAACGAGGTATCCAACCCTTGAAGCCGTAATAGGCAATGTAGATGTAGCAAGCCAGTGGCAGTACGAAGGAGATTTGCAGGCCAAACCCGTCTGCGAGCATGCCCTGAAACAAAGGCACCACCGCGCCGCCAACAATGGCAAGGCACAGCAGGCCTGAGCCGTTGCTGGTGAGCCGCCCGAGCCCTGCCACTGCCAGCGCGAAAATGGTGGGAAACATAATGGAGTTAAACAGGCCCACCGCGAGAATGCTCCACATTGCAATGTTGCCGGAGCTTGTTATAGATACAGCAATCAGTGCCACGCTCATCAATGCATTGAAAATCAGCACCTTTGGGGCACTCACGCGCTGCATTACCGCAGCGCCAATAAAGCGACCTACCATGGCTCCGCCCCAATAGTAGGCAATGTATTCTGCAGCCTTGGCTTCTTCCATGCCGGCCACATGCTCTAGTGCAAAGTAATTTACCAGCAGTGAGCCAATGGCTACCTCTGCGCCAACGTATAAAAATATGCCAACGGCACCCAGCAGCAGGTGCGGGTGGTTCCATATGCTGTCTTCAGTGCCTTGAATAACACCTGCATCGGGTGTGATGCTGGGCAGTTTCAGCCAGGCGAAAATACCGGCCAATACCAATAACGAAAGTGCAAGGCCGACGTAGGGCATTTGTACAGCGGAGGCTTCCGCCGTGCGGTAGGCGTCAAGCTCAGAGGCTGAAAGTGCGGCAATTTGCTCTGTGCCCAGTACGGCAGCAGACAAAATAAGGCTGGCCCCGAAGAAGGGCGCCAAAGTGGTGCCGAGAGAGTTGAACGCCTGGGTCATGGTCAGCCGGCTGGAGGCCGTAGCCTGCGGCCCAAGTGCGGTCACATAGGGGTTAGCTGATACCTGCAAGATGGTGATCCCCGCGGCAAGTACAAACAGGGCGCCCAAAAACAGGCTGTAAACACGCAGGCTCGCAGCAGGGTAGAACAGCAGGCAGCCAAGGGCTGCAATGATTAGGCCCAATACGATGCCCTGTTTGAAACCGATGCGGCGCACCAGTGCTCCGGCGGGCATCGATACAACAAAATAGGCCCCAAAAAAACAAAACTGCACCAGCATTGCTTGTGTGTAGTTAAGTGAAAACACGCTTTTCAGGTGCGGTATCAGGATGTCGTTGAGGCAGGTAAGGAAGCCCCACATGAAAAAGAGCGTTGTCAGCGCCGCTAGCGGGCCATGAAAGCGCTTACTTTTCGAACTGTCGTTTAGTTGGTACTGATTGCCTTCAGCAGTACTGGCCATGGTTCTCTCCGGGTTTTGTTTATTGTGATGATGGCGTGGCGGTGTGCCTTGCGTGTTGGGTTGGCAGTGCTCACAAGCTCTAGGGGCTTACTTTCTGATAGATTGACAGCGCTGTCAATACGGTTTGGGCCAAAATCTCCCAAATTTGGGCCCATTCACCCTTTGAGGCCTCGTCTTCTATGGCATAATACGCAATATGCAGGCAATACATACGCTTATCGCCCAGTTTTGGGGCTTGGCCTGCATACGTATGAATCTATTCAATAGGGCTTAGCCTTGGTTAATGGTTTGACAGCGCTGTCATTTCGCCATTAAGCTTTGCGCCCATAAAAAGGCCCCTGGAGCCTGTTTTTCGCTCCGGGTGGCAGGCAGCACATTCAGAAGGGGTGTACTTTGCAAGCAACAGATTGGGTAATTTTTGGCGGTACGGGTGATCTTTCTATCCGTAAACTAATGCCTGCCTTGTATCGCTGTGAAGGCGAGGGCCGCATGATTGAAGGCTCGCGCGTTTTGGCTACCTGCCGTGGCAACGTGACGCAAGAAGAGTTTGTTGCCAAGGTAAAGGCCGGTTTGCAGAAGTTTCTTACTGCTGGCGAGTTTGAAGAGGCCACTTGGCGCGCCTTTGCCGAACGTCTGTTGATCGTCAACGTAGACCTAAGCGATGTAGAAACCTGGGCCGATATGACGGCCATGCTGCTGGAATCAGACGCCATTCCCGTTTATTACCTGGCCATTCCGCCAAGCCTGTTTGGTGGCGTATGCGCGACCTTGTCGTCGCTGGGGCTGGTGAGCGACCAAGCGCGTGTGATTGTGGAAAAACCGTTGGGTTACGACCAACAATCTGCCGAAGCCATTAATGGTGAAATCGGTCGCTATTTCAACGAATCTCAGGTGTATCGCATTGACCACTACCTGGGTAAAGAATCTGTTCAAAATCTGTTGGCCCTGCGCTTTGCCAACCGGATGTTTGAAAACATCTGGGATGCCAACTCCATAGACCACGTACAAATCACACTGGCCGAATCTGTGGGTGTGGAAGGCCGTGGCGGTTTCTATGATGGCGCTGGAGCCATGCGCGATATGGTGCAAAACCATTTGCTGCAATTGCTGTGTTTTGTGGCCATGGATCCGCCCAATGCACTGGATGCAGACAGCGTGCGGAGTGAAAAAATCAAGGTGTTGCGCTCGCTGCGCAAAATTGATGGCAAGGATATCGGCAAGCACACGGTGCGCGCTCAATATGTGGATGGCGAAGTGGGTGGCAACCCGGTAGACAGCTACGTGGGCGACCTGGGTAAGCCCAGCCGCACTGAAACCTTTGTTGCTATTCGCGCATTTGTTGATAACTGGCGCTGGAAGGGCGTGCCTTTTTACCTTCGCACCGGTAAGCGCATGAGTGGCCGTTATGCTGAAATGGTGATTCAGTTCAAGCCGGTTACTCACCCACTATTTGGGCAGGAGCAGAATAACCAGCTGGTTATTCGCCTGCAGCCTGAAGAGCACATTTACATCAATTTAATGAGCAAAGACATTGCCAGTGCCGATGTAAAGCTGCGCCCCATTGAGTTTGAAATTGATCTGGCCGCCGAGTGCAATGCGCCGGTTGCCGATGCCTACAAGCGGTTGATGCTGGATGCCATGGCCGGTAACGGCACCTTATTTGTACACCGTGATGAGGTGGATCACGCATGGCGCTGGGCAGATCCTATTATCGCCGGCTGGAAGAAAAATCTAACGCCTTTGTCTTATTACGCCGCTGGCAGCAACGGGCCGGAAGCAGCCGAGCAGTTAATAGCCGAAGACAACCGTAAATGGCATGTACAGGATTAATACGTGATTAACGAACACTTTTTTGAAACACGCGAAGCGCTGCTGGCGCAGCTTCAGTCAGATATGCAGGCGCAAATAGATGCCGTTTTGGCCGCCGAGGGCGCGGCAAGCCTGCTGCTTTCGGGCGGCAGTACACCTGGGCCCGTGTATGAGTCTTTAGGGCAAGCTCTGGATCAACGCGTGCAAGTTGCGTTGGTGGATGATCGCTGGGTAGATGTGGGTCACAAGGGGAGCAATGAAGCGTTGCTCAAGCGCTGTTTCCCCAACCACGCAGTCACCGGCATGAAAACCGCCGATGAAAAACCGCAGGCGGCCACGCAAGAAGTAAATGCACGTTATGCCGAATTGAAACAACCATTTGCGCTCACGTTGCTGGGCATGGGGCCAGATGGTCACACAGCTTCGCTATTTCCCTATGCTGAGGGTTTAGATGCCGCCATGGGCGAGGCCGCGCCAACTTGCTGTGCAATTACTGCCACCCAATCCGAAGTGACAGGCCCCTTGGTAGATCGTATGACCTTGAGCCTGCCTGCCATTATTAATAGCAAAAAGCTCGTGCTGTTAATTACCGGTGAAGACAAGTTGGCGGTGTATCAGCAGGCTAAAACTGCCACAGATCACAAGGCCACACCTGTTGCTGCAGTGCTGCAGCAAGCGCGGGTTGATGTAGATGTTTACTGGGCCAAGTAGCCAGTAGCTACCGCCCGATGAAGAAATAAACCAGAACCAGACGCAACAAAGCGCAAGGGGTCACATGTCAGAATTTCCTAAAGTTGAGCTCAATGCAGTGGTCGCTCAAGTTACCGAAACCATCCGCGAACGCAGTAAAGCCAGCCGCGCCGATTACCTTGCGCGCATGGGCGCGCAAGCAGAGCAAGGCCCACACCGCAAAACCCTGCCCTGTGGCAACTTGGCTCACGGTTTTGCTGCCTGCGGCACCACGGATAAAGAGCTGTTGTCGCAATCGGATGTGCCTAATATCGCCATTGTGTCTTCGTATAACGATATGTTGTCGGCGCACCAGCCCTTTGAGGATACGCCAAAGCAAATCAAAAAAGTGATTGCCGAGGCAGGTGGGGTGGCGCAGTTTGCCGGCGGTGTACCCGCTATGTGCGATGGCATTACCCAGGGCATGGCGGGCATGGAGCTTTCGCTTTTTTCTCGTGATGTGATTGCAATGTCTACTGCCATCGCGCTTTCGCACAATATGTTTGATGGCGCGCTGTGTTTGGGTGTGTGCGACAAGATTGTTCCCGGTTTGCTGATTGGTGCATTGTCTTTCGGGCACTTGCCAATGATTTTTGTGCCCGCAGGCCCTATGCCTTCCGGCTTGCCTAATGATGAAAAAGCCCGCGTGCGCCAGCTGTTTGCGCAAGGCAAAGTGGGGCGTGAAGAGTTGCTGGCTGCAGAAAGTGCCAGCTATCACTCGCCCGGCACCTGCACCTTTTATGGCACCGCTAACTCCAACCAGTTGTTAATGGAAATTATGGGCCTGCACTTGCCTGGTGCTTCGTTTGTAAACCCCAACACGCCGCTGCGTGATGCGTTAACTGCCGCCGCCAGCGAGCAAGTGTTGAAGCTTGTGAAAAGTGGCGATGACTATCGCCCGCTCGCGCAAGTGGTAGATGAAAAAGCCATTGTCAATGCTGTTATCGGCTTGCTGGCAACCGGTGGCTCTACCAACCACACCATGCATTTGGTTGCAATGGCTGCCGCCGCTGGTATTCAGCTGACTTGGGATGACTTCTCGGCGCTTTCAGGTGTGGTGCCGTCGCTCACAAAAATTTACCCCAATGGCGTGGCAGACATTAACCATTTCCAGGCCGCTGGTGGCATGGCGTTTTTGATTTCTACTTTGTTAGATGCAGGCTTGTTGCACGAAGACGTGCTCACAACCTCCACGAAATCCGGTATGAATGCCTACCGTGAAGAACCGCAGTTGCGCGACGGAAAGTTGCAGTGGGTGCCAGGCCCTGCCGAATCGCACGATACAAGTGTTCTGCGCCCGGCCACAGACCCCTTTGCCGCCGATGGTGGCTTGAAGGTGATGAAAGGCAACCTCGGCCGCGCAGTGATTAAAACCTCAGCCGTGAAGGCCGAGTACCGCGTGCAACAAGCACCGGCCATTATTTTCCACAGCCAGGCGGAATTTATTGAAGCCTTCCAGCGTGGAGAGCTTGAAAAGGATTTCATTGCGGTACTGCGCTACCAGGGGCCAAAGGCCAATGGTATGCCAGAGCTGCATAAGCTCGTTCCCATTCTGGGTAGCTTGCAAGACAAGGGCTTTAAAGTGGGCCTGGTAACTGATGGCCGCATGAGTGGCGCATCGGGCAAGGTGGCAGCGGCTATTCACGTAACACCCGAGGCGGCCGATGGCGGCCTTATTGGCAAGGTGCAAAACGGTGATGTGATTCGCCTGGATGGTGAACAAGGTACGCTCGATGTGCTGGTAGATGAGGCAGAGTTTGCCTCGCGCATTAGCACTATGCCTGATTTAAGTGGCAACCAGTACGGGTGTGGGCGCGAGCTGTTTGCAGCGCTGCGCTCACAGGTAACTGGCGCCGCCTTCGGCGCGCGCAGTTTCGACTTTGATGTAGACGAGGGCAAGCAATGAGTGCATTGGCTACCGTAAATAGCCCCTTGGCACAGCCCGATGTATTCCCCTATGTGGTAGCAGACATCGGCGGCACTAATGCGCGCTGGGGGCTGGTGACCGGCGTAGACAGTGCGGGCAACTATTGCATTGAGTCTATTCAAACCTTTGCAAATGCCCAGCACCCTAAATTTGAAGATTCGTTGGCCGCCTATTTGGAGTCGCTCCAGGGGGTAGACGTCGCGCGCGTGTGTGTTGCCTTGGCAGGCCCGGTACTGGGTGATCGCATAGACATGACCAATATCAATTGGTCGTTTTCTATTCGCGAAGTTGAAGAAGCGTTTGGCCTGCGCAAACTACTTATCGTCAACGACTTTACGGCCTTGGCCTATGCCACCAGTGCGTTAGGTGAAGCTGATGTAATTAGAGTAAAGCCAGGTACGCAAAAAAATGCCCCGCGCGCAATTATCGGCCCTGGTACCGGTTTGGGTATGGCGACATTGGTGCCATTGGCTGGCCGTTGGTTACCGCTCAGTGGTGAAGGGGGGCACACGGCATTTGCCCCCTGTGGCGAAGAAGAGCTGGCGCTGTGTAAAGTGCTGCAGCAGCAGATTGGCTACGTATCCAAAGAGGCATTGCTTTCCGGTGCTGGCATCGCGCGTATTTACGCAGGCCTCGCGGAGGTGCGTGGGTTGGATGTTGCTGCTAAAACGGCAGCCGACATCAGTGGGGCGGCCGTGCGTGGCGATGACCCCTTGGCAGTAGACACTCTGCACCTTTTTTGCCGGGTGATGGGGTCAGCCGCTGCAGACCTGGCACTTACGGTGGGCGCACTCGGTGGCGTTTACCTGGGTGGCGGCATTTTGCCAAAGATCCGCGAGTTCTTTTTGGCCAGCCAGTTTGTTGAGTGTTTCTGTAGCAAGGCGGTCATGACCCACTATGTGGAAGATATTCCGGTGTTTTTAATTGTTGCAGACGAGCCCGCGCTTATTGGCGCAGCGGCCCTGTTGGCTGAACATTCTTAAAAATTTAAACGAAGACGAGAACATTATGCACACTGCAATTGAGCGCGTTGTACAAGCGGCACCGGTAGTGCCGGTGATGGTTATTGAAGATATCGCACATGCTGTGCCCTTGGCTAAAGCTTTAGTGGCCGGTGGCTTGCCGGTGCTTGAAATTACCTTGCGTACCGAGTGCGCTTTAGAAGCCATAAAGCAAATTAAAGCCCAAGTGCCTGGCGCAATTGTGGGCGCCGGTACAGTGAATACACCTGCCGATGTGGATCGCGCGGTGGCCGCTGGGTCTGAATTTCTTGTATCGCCCGGCTCAACGCCCGAATTGATTGATGCCGCGCTGGCTTCAGGCGTGCCTATTTTGCCCGGTGTAAATTCTCCCAGTGAAGTTATGGCGCTAATGGCTCGCGGATTCAAATACCTGAAGTTCTTTCCTGCCGAGGCCGCAGGTGGCGTGCCCATGCTGAAATCTATCAGTGGGCCGTTGCCGCAGGTGAAATTCTGCCCTACCGGCGGTGTAAGCCTTAAAAATCTCACGGCTTATCTTTCGCTGCCAAACGTAGTGTGCGTGGGTGGCTCCTGGATGGCTCCGGTTGATTTGATGAAGCAAGGTGATTGGGCAGGTATTGAAACCTTGGCCCGTGAGGCGCGAGCCGCCGCCGAGCAGTAAGAAATTATTTGGTGCAATAGCAAAGGGGCCAGAGCTGGAAGCCCCAAAAAGGCAGGAAATGCCACATTAATTCAGAGCCGGTACACCGGCCGAAACCGCACTTTACTCGCCACAGGCGTGCGAAGTGCTCACACAGATTCAGTTAAAGACAAGTTTCAGGGGTAAAGACAATGATTAAGGTCGCTATTAACGGGTATGGTCGTATTGGTCGCAACACGCTACGTGCATTGTATGAAAGCGCGCTGGCAGACCAGATTAAAATTGTCGCCATTAACGATTTGGGTGATGCCAAATTCAATGCGCACTTAACGCGTTACGACACAGTGCACGGCAAATTTGCGGGCAAAGTAGAAGTAGACGGCAACGCCATGATCATCAATGGCGATGTAATCCAGATTTTTTCTGAACGCGATCCAAAGAACCTGCCTTGGGGCCAGTTAGGCGTAGATGTGGTGTACGAATGCACCGGTATCTTCACCAGCAAGGCCAAGGCCGGTGCGCACATTGAAGCGGGCGCTAAAAAGGTAATCATATCTGCACCTGCGGCAGATGCAGATATCACGGTTGTATATGGTGTAAATCACGATAAGCTCACCAAAGATCACCAGATTATTTCCAACGCCTCTTGTACCACCAACTGTTTGGCGCCAATCGCCAAGGTATTGAACGATAGCATCGGGATTGAGCAGGGCATGATGACCACCGTGCATGCTTACACCAATGATCAGAAGTTGAACGATGTGTATCACTCAGACTTGTACCGTGCGCGCAGTGCTACCCAGTCTATGATCCCAACCAAAACCGGTGCAGCAGGTGCAGTGGGCCTGGTGCTGCCGGAGCTCAATGGCAAGCTCGATGGCATGGCCGTACGCGTGCCCACCATCAACGTAAGCCTTGTAGACTTTAACTTCCTGGCCAGCCGTGAAACGAGTATCGAGGAGGTCAACACCCTAATCGAGCAAGCCAGCGGCGGCGCCATGAAAGGTGTGCTGGGCTATAACGATGAACCTCTGGTGAGCATCGATTTCAACCACAACACGCACTCCTCTGTATTTGATTCCAGCCAAACCAAGGTTGACGGCAAGTGGGTGAAGGTGATGAGCTGGTACGACAACGAGTGGGGTTTCTCAAACCGTATGCTCGACAACACCATTGCGTTGATGAACGCCAAGTAATTTGCCAATAAAGCCGTGATGTCCGCGGCTTTTAATTGCGCGGTTCTTGGCAACTGCACACTCAGCACGGCTAAACCCGTGCGATCAGGAAATTAACGGAATGGTTATGTTACGAAGAACAAAAATTGTCTCTACCCTTGGCCCGGCCACCGACGACCCGGCAGTACTTGAAAAGCTTATTGTTGCCGGCGTAGATGTAGTGCGGCTGAACTTTTCTCACGGTCAGCCAGAAGATCACCAGCAGCGCGCAGACTTGGTGCGCGAGTTTGCCGCAAAACACAATCGCCATGTGGCGGTGTTGGGTGACCTGCAAGGCCCGAAAATTCGCATTGCACGCTTTAAAGACGGCAAAATCGAGCTGCAAAAAGGCGACAAGTTCTTTTTGGATGCGGAGTTGGATTCCAATGCCGGCAGCCAAGAAGGCGTAGGTATTGACTATAAAGAGCTGCCTGCCGATTCGCGCTCTGGCGATGTATTGTTGTTGGATGACGGGCGTGTGGTGTTTGAAGTGGACCAGGTTGTGGGTTCGCGCATCCTGTGCACCGTTTCCGTTGGTGGTGTGCTTTCTAACAACAAGGGCATTAACCGCCAGGGTGGTGGTTTGTCTGCGCCTGCGCTGACTGAAAAAGACCATCGCGATATCGAATTGGCTGCAAAAATTGGTGTTGATTACCTCGCGGTATCTTTCCCCCGCAAGGCCAGCGACATCCACCGGGCCCGTGATTTACTGGTGCGCGCCGGCGGCAATGCCCGCATTGTGGCGAAAATTGAGCGTGCTGAAACTGTTAACGATACCGATTGCCTAGACGACATCATCTGCGCATCAGATGCAGTTATGGTTGCCCGGGGTGATTTGGGTGTTGAAATTGGCGATGCCGCGTTAATTGGCGTTCAGAAAGATTTGATCTCACGTGCTCGCAAGCTCAACAAGGTGGTTATTACAGCCACCCAGATGATGGAATCCATGATCAACAGCCCGCTGCCAACGCGTGCGGAAGTGTTTGATGTGGCTAACGCCGTGCTTGATGGTACCGATGCGGTGATGTTGTCTGCTGAAACGGCCGCGGGTAAGTACCCCATTGAAACCGTTGAAGCCATGACCCGCGTAATTTTAGGTGCGGAAACCCACCCCAAAGCCGTCTCATCGGTGGACTCCTTTGATGTGAATCTGGCATCGGTGGATCAGGCCATCGCCATCTCGGCAATGTTCGCGGCCAGCCGCATGCAGGGTGTAAAAGCCATCATCTGTATGACGGAGTCTGGCAGCACACCTCTGTTGATGTCGCGTATTCGCAGCGGTTTGCCAATTTTTGCCTTTAGCCGTCAGCCGGAAACCCAGGCGCGTGTTGCGCTGTTCCGCGGTGTGCACACCATCCCGTTCGATAACGAAGAAATTCCCAGCGAGCAGGTGAACCAAAGTGCCGTGGATGAGCTGAAGAGCCGCGGCATTGTGACTGATGGTGATCTGGTGGTAATTACCAAGGGCGATTTTATGAACGTTCTGGGTGGTACCAATACCATGAAAATTGTACGGGTTGGGCAGGCTGTTAAATAATTAGCCCTCAGTACACACCGCACCCGCAATGTGGCGGGTGCGTATTTTTCATGCAACACAACGGGTAGGGAATTGCGTGGCGAAAGCAACCATTGACGATGTGGCAGCACTGGCTGGTGTATCTATCAAAACCGTGTCGCGCGTGGTTAACCGTGAGCCCAATGTTCGCCCGGCCACCCGAGACAAGGTGCAGCAGGCCATTGATAAGCTGGGTTATCACCCAAGCCAGTCGGCACGAAGCCTTGCCAGCAATCGCTCTTTCCTGATTGCATTGCTTTACGATAACCCCTCGGCAAGTTACGTACTCGATGTACAAAGCGGTATTTTGGCAGAGTGCCGGCCGGCGGGTTACGACCTGCTTATTCACCCCTGTGATAACGCCGATGCCGAGCTGGAAAGCCAGGTTGCCAATTTTGTGCGGCAGTCTCGTGTGGATGGTGTGGTTTTAACACCGCCTTTATCTGATCACGAAAACCTGGTGCGCAGGCTTATGGAAATGCATATACCGGTGGTGGTTATCGCACCGGCCGAAGATGGCATTCCCTGCTCAAGCGTGATGACCAACGATGAAGAAGCCGCCTTCGCCATGACCACGCGCCTAGTGGAAAAGGGTCACAAGCGCATTGGCTATATTCTGGGGCACCCGGAGCATCGGGCCATGGGTAATCGGTACCAGGGTTATCGCAAGGCGTTAATGTACCAAGGCATACCGGTGGATCCTAAGCTTGTGGTGCAGGGTATGAACAGCTTTGAATCCGGCTATTATGCGGCGGAAAAATTGTTGCTCATGGCTAACCCGCCATCGGCAATTTTTGCCTCAAATGATGATATGGCGGCCGGGGCCATAAAGCTTGCCCACAAACTCGGGCGCAAAATTCCTTCTGAAGTGGCCGTGGCGGGGTTTGACGATATTCCTGCTGCCGAACAAATCTGGCCGGGCCTTACCACAGTGCGCCAGCCCATTATGGCCATGGCCCAGCAGGCCGCCCAATTACTGTTGCTGCAGCTGAAATCTGCTGACGCCCCCGTTCAGCACCAGCGTGTGAAATCTACGCTAATCCAGCGCGAATCTGTGTAGGTTTACAGCAGCTCGCTGTCGTCCAAAAAGTTATCTTCTTGTTGTTGCAGGTGCGAACGCAGGCGCTCGCGGTCTAGCAGTTTTTGCTGCACGATGTTGGGCAGATCGGTAAACAGAATAATGTTTTTATTAATCAGCAGGTGAATTAAATCCTCGGTTACCCGGGCAATGTCTTGATCTGATTCGGCCAGAGCGCGCTTGTAGGCATCGGGAGTGGGCAGGGTGGATTTGGCTAAAAACTGCTCAACATCCGGGTGTTCACTGGCCAGTTGCTCGCTGGCCTCTTCAGCTGTGGCGTGCAGGCTCACAATGTGGCCATGGGCATTGCGCTTAACGTAGGGCATGTGTTGACCTATAAGGGGGCTTCATAGACTATGCTGGGTTAACGTGTACACATGAGCATAGCAATGAATTCAGAGGCCTTGGTAAATCCGAACCCTGACATTAGCACCCAGCATCAAGATCCGCTGCTCGATTGTTTGCTGGCGCTGGCCAAACGCGAGCACCACCAATGCTCCGCCACCTCCCTGATTGCCGGTTTACCCCTGGTAGATAACTGCCTTACACCTGAGCTGTTTGTGCGCGCTGCGCGCCGGGCGGGGCTCTCTGCCAAAGTTGTGCAGCGCAGCCTAGCCGACATCCCCTCTCTGGTACTGCCGGTAGTGCTTTTGCTTGAGAACAATCAAGCGGTAATCTTGCTTGAGCGCAAGCCCAACGGTGATCTGCTGTTACTCGATAGCCACACAGAGGGGGAGCTGGTTACCACCGAAGAGGCCTTGGCCCAAACCTATTGCGGTTACAGCATTTATTGCAAGCCCGAGCACCGCTACGATTCGCGTACCGAAAACCTGGCCACAAATCATCAGGGCCATTGGTTTTGGCGGGTTATTGGCCGTTCCTGGCGCATCTATCGCGACGTACTGATTGCCTCGGTATTAATTAATTTATTCGCGCTGGCCAACCCCCTGTTTGTGATGAACGTGTACGACCGGGTTGTGCCTAACGATGCACTGGAAACCCTCTGGGTGCTGGCCATGGGAGTTTGCCTTGTTTACGGGTTTGACCTGGTGCTCAAGCTTTTGCGCAACTACTTTATTGAAGTGGCCGGCAAGAAGGCCGATGTTCAGCTTTCTGCATTTATTTTCGAGCGGGTGCTAGGCGCGCGCTATGAAGCACACCCGCATTCGGTAGGTGTGTTCGCCAGCCAGTTGCGGGATTTTGAGTCGATTCGCAGTTTTATCACCAGTACTACGGTAACGGCGTTTGTGGATTTGCCATTTACGTTGCTGTTTTTGCTGGTCATTGCCTACTTGGGCGGGCCGCTTGTGTGGGTGCCTATTATTGCAATTCCGCTGATTTTGGTTTTCTCGCTGGTGATGCAGCGCAAGCTGCATGTGGCGGTGGAAGAAACCTACCGATCGTCTGCACAAAAAAATGCCACCTTGGTAGAAACCCTAACCGCACTGGAAACTGTAAAACTCATTGGCGCAGAAGGAAAACTGCAGCGCTTGTGGGAAAAGTCTGTTGGCCATTTGGCGCAGTGGGGCCAGCAGGTCAGATTGCTTTCGGCAACAACAACCGTAGGTGCAGGTACCATTCAGCAGCTTGCGGCGGTTGTGTTAGTGATTGTGGGAGTGTACGAAATTGCAGATAAGTCACTCACCATGGGCGGCTTGATCGCCTGTGTGATGTTAGCTGCCAGGGCTATGGCACCCATGGCGCAGGTTGCCGGTTTAATGGTGAATTACCACCAAACCAAGGCTGCGTTAGATTCACTTGAGGAAATTGTTAACAAGCCTCAAGAGCGTGATGAGCAAAAACCCTTCGTGCAGCGCACAGATGTAAAAGGCGCTATTGCCTTCGATGGCGTGAGCTTCGCCTACCCAGAGGAAAAGCAGTGGGCGCTCAACAATGTGAGTTTTAAAATTGCACCTGGCGAGCATGTAGCCATTATTGGCCGCATCGGCTCTGGCAAAAGTACAGTGCAAAAGTTGATGACGGGCCTATACCGGCCAACAGAAGGTGCGGTGCTGGTTGATAACATTGATTTAAGCCAAATAGACCCGGCCGAGTTGCGCACCCATATAGGTTCTGTGCCGCAAGATGTCACACTCTTTTTTGGCAGCATTCGCGAAAATATTGTGTACGGTAATCCACTCGCTACCGATGCCGATTTGCTGCGCGCGGCGGATTTAAGTGGCGTATCGGAATTTGCTAACCGGCATCCACAGGGGCTGGATAGGCAGGTAGGCGAGCGTGGTGCGGCACTTTCCGGTGGCCAGCGCCAAAGTATTGCCATTGCCCGGGCTATCTTAAACGGCCCGCCCATGTATATTTTGGATGAGCCCAGCACCGCGATGGATAACAGCACAGAAGAGCGATTAAAGCGCAATTTAGCAGAGCTTACCGAGGGGCGAACCCTCGTGGTGGTGACCCATAAAACGTCACTGCTCTCGTTGGTGGAAAGAATCATCGTGCTTGATCAGGGCAGGCTAATTGCCGATGGCCCGAAAGACGCGGTACTCGAAGCATTAAAGAAAGGGCAGTTACGTGTATCAACCGCTCACTGATTGGCGCCGCTTTATTGGCGCAGAGGAAGATCCGGCAGAAAAGCCACCCTACGAAGAAGATCTCGATTACATGAGTTCTTCAGCAGCGGCGGTGCTGCAACAAACCCCCAGGGGCGGGCAGCGATTGCTGTGGGCCATTGTGGTGTTTGTGGTGTGCATGCTCGTGTGGGCCGCCTGGGCTGCGGTAGATGAGTTTACCCGCGGGGAAGGGCGTGTCATCCCCTCGCAGAAATTGCAGGTTATTCAAAACCTTGAAGGTGGCATCGTGCAGGAGATTTTCGTGCGCGAAGGGCAGGTGGTTAGCCGTAACCAACCGCTTTTGCGTATAGACGATACCCTGTTCAGCTCTTCTTTCCAGGAAACCAATGTCACCCTTGATCAGCTTACGGCCAGAGTTGCACGCCTTGAGGCCGAGGCCGCCGGTGAAGAGTTTGCACCGGAAGGCTTGCCCGGTGTCGCCCCGCAAGTGGTGGCGCAGGAGATCGCCTTGTACAGCTCCCGTAAGCTTGAGCGTCGCACGTCTGAGCAGGTAATACGAGAGCAGTTGATTCAAAAGCAGCAGGAGCTCAGTGAGCTTTTGGCGCGCGCGAATCAATTGGAGCGCAGTTATAAACTGCTGCAAACCGAATTGAACCTCACCCGCCCCTTGGTGGCAGACGGTGCGGTATCGGAAGTGGAAATGCTGCGCCTGGAGCGGCAAGCCAATGATGCGCTGGGTGAGTTAGAGGCCGCCCAACTGGCCATCCCGCGGGCCAAAGCCGCCATTGAGGAGGTTAAAGAAAAGCTGGAGGCCAGCCGCCTGATGTTTCAGTCGGAGGTGCAGAAAGAGTTGGCCGAGGCCAGTGGCGAGCTTTCGCGCCAGTTTCAATCCAGCAAGGCTGCAGAAGACAGGGTAAAGCGCACGCTTGTCCGCTCGCCGGTTGCTGGCACAGTTAAACAGATGATGGTAGATACCATCGGCGGCGTGATCCAGCCGGGTATGGATATCGTAGAGATAGTGCCAAACGAAGATAAGTTACTGGTAGAGGCACGTATCCGGCCATCAGACATCGCGTTTATAAGCCCGGGTTTACCGGCAAATGTGAAAGTAACCGCCTACGACTTCGCCATTCACGGTGGGCTACAGGGCAAGGTTGTACACATAAGCCCCGATACCATTGTGGATGAAGAGGGCAATAGCTATTACCTGGTGCGCATTGAAACCGATGTGGCCTTCCTAGGGTCTGAAACCAATCCCTTGCCGATCATTCCGGGCATGGTGGTGAGTGTGGATATTCTAACGGGCAAGAAAACCATCCTAGACTATATTCTTAAGCCCATTCTCAAGACTAAGCAGCTTGCCTTAAGAGAGCGCTAGCCTCTGCAAATAGTGGGGCATATATAACCAAATGCCCCAGCTATGCGATTAACTTCTCGTTTTTTGTCCTAAAAGTGGCGGGTTTTAACCTGTTCCTTGCCTATTCCTTCAGAGAATATAGGCTGGCACAGGAATAACCCTGCATTCTTTGTGGGCGTTAATGGTATAAATGCGCCGTTTTATAACCGCTTGGCTATAAAAAAATGCACTTTATAAAGTTTTAACTCACCGTATTTGCTTTTTCACGGTGAAAAATGTGAAATTGGTCACATTGTTGCTCATTCAAAAGAATGACGTAGACGGACCTATAGGAGCTTTAGTAGCAGATGATCGCATTTCGTTCGCTTGTAGTTGCAGGCCTTTTGTTGGGAGCCGCTAGCACTGCCCAGGCTATCTCCCTGCAAGATGCCGTTAAGCATACCCTTGAATCCCACCCGGAAATTTTGGCTGCTCGCCACGAAATAGACGCCCGCAAGGCTGAAGTAGGGCTTGCCAAGGCAGGGTTTCTGCCACGGCTGGATGCCACGGCCGGCGTGGGCTACGAAGAAAATCGTAACCCCAATACACTGGATGAAACTGTATCGATGAGCCGCAACGAGCTCTCGCTGCAGGCGCGACAAATGGTCTTTGATGGCTTTGCCACTGCTGATGAAGTTGACCGCCAGCAGGCGCGGGTAGACAGCGCAACCTTTTTAGCGCTCGCCTCTACCGAAGGGGTGACATTGCGCACTGCCGAGGTGTATTTGAACCTGTTGCGCCAGCTGGATTTAATGAAACTGGCCAAGGAAAACCTTAAGCAGCACCAGAACATTTACGACCAAATGGTACTAAGGAACCGTTCAGGGGTTGGCAGCAAGGCCGACCTCGATCAGATTTCTGCTCGCCTGGCACTGGCTAACAGTAATCTGGTTGTGGCTGAAAATAATTTGCTGGACGCCCGTACCAACTTTTACCGGGTAGTGGGTTTTTTGCCCGACACCAATGCCATGAGCATGCCAGACCAAACCTTGCCCTTGCCGCCCACCATGGAGGCAGCGGTTGGCATGGCGTTAGAGCGTCACCCCACCTTGCTTTCTGCCATGGCGGATGTGAGTGCTGCCAAAGCCCAATACGAAGCGAGTGATGCCAGTTATTGGCCGCAGTTGCAGTTAGAGGCTGATAAACGCCTGGATAACAACATTGGCGGCATTGAAGGGCGTGATGAGAATTTTGTAGTGGCGCTGCGTATGCGCTACAACCTGTTTAATGGCGGTGCCGATAAGGCGCGCCGCACGCAAACCGCCTACCTGCTGGAAGAAGCCCGTGAAGTTCGTAACAACACCCACCGCCAAGTGGTTGAAAGTATGCGTCTTTCCTGGAGCAACTATGAGGCAGTGAGCAGCCAGCTGCGCTATTTGCAAGAGCATGTGCGCGCTGCCACCTCAACGCGAAAAGCCTATCAGCAGCAATTCAACATTGGCCGACGCACTTTGCTAGATCTGTTAAACACAGAAAACGAAGTGCTTGATGCCAAGCGTTCTTTGATTGGCGCGAATTATGATCGGCTGTTTGCCCAGTACCGCATTCTAAATGCCATGGGTGATTTAACGGCCTATTTAAGCGGCGAGTAACCGCTAAACTGAACAAAGAAATTGCCGGCGCTGCCGGCATTATACCGGGCTGGCCCCGGCGTTTTTGTAACTTGAGGTGAGCTATGGCGAGCGCGTTTTCTGCGGTAATTCAAACCCGTGTAATGGCAGTGCAGGGGGAGGCGTGGGTTACCGATGCCGAAGGCGTCAAGCGGCCGCTGACCGCGGGCGAAATAGTTGAGCTCAATGAATGGATTGCCACCGGCGCGGGTGCAGTGTTGGTGATGTCTATTGGTAAAGACGCCGTGATTACCCTCGGCCAAAACGAAACGCTGCGTTTTGATAAAAACTTTTTGAGCGAACTGGATAAGCAAGCCGAAGAGGGGAGTTTACAAGCGGGCGTTAATTTTGATGCACTAGAACAGGCTATCGAAGAGGGCCGAAGCCTGGACGAGGTCTTGCCAGCGGCCGCCGCCGGCGGTGATGGCACAGCGGACGGGAGTGCCGGCACCGGTGGTGTGCGCGTAGATTTAACAGCAGAGCGGGTAACGCCTGAAAGCGGGTTTGAAACCTCGACTGTGGGCTACGATTCCAACCGCCAGTTTAACGACATTGGTGGTCGTGATGGCAGCGGCAACCTGAACCTGCCAGACCCTGTAATCACCATCAATCCACTGACGGTGGATGACGTCATCAATGCCCAAGAGCAAAGCCAGCCTTTGGTTGTTTCGGGCGATGCCACCAACATGCCCGATGGCAGTGAAGTGCTTGTCACCTTCAATGGCAACACTTATGTGGGCGTGGTAAATAATGGCTCCTGGAGTGCCACCGTGCCTGCAGCAGATATGCTGGCCGCCGCAGACGGCCAATACCAGCTCACTGCCGGTGCCGGTAACACGTTAGTAACACGCGATTTCAGTATCGATAGCCAAACCAATGGCACCATCAATTTCACGTCAACTGTTACTCCCGATAACAGCTTGAGCCCAGATGAAGCCACTGGCACTGTAACGGTGGCAGGCAATGTTACCGGCGATTTCAATGCCGGTGATCAAATCACATTGACGGTAAACGGTGTTGATTACCTGGGTACACTTGATGGTGCGGGTAACTTCGCGGTCGACATCGCCGGGAGTGATTTGCAGGCAGACGCTGATAGCAGCATCAGTGCAAGCTTTCTCGCATCAGACAGCGCCGGCAATACACAATTAATTGCTAACCAGTTGGCCTATCAGGTTGAGGTGGTTAACACAGAAGGCAGTGTAACTGTTACGGGCACCCCGCAAGTGGGTGAGGCGCTTGTTGCCAGTGTGACTGATGTTAATGGCGCAGCTGGCGCGATCAGCTACCAATGGTTTGCCGACGGCGTGGCCGTTAATGGTGCAACCTCCAGAGCCTTTACACTTTCAGATGCTGAAGTGGGTAAAACCATTACTGTACAGGCATCTTACACAGACGACGAAGGCTTTACAGAAGCGCCTGTTTCCGCGGCAACATCTGCCGTGGTAGCGGTGAATGACGGTGCATCGGCCACCATCGCCGGCATTGCACAAGAAGATGAAACGCTGACTGCCACAGTCAATGATCCCGATGGTGCGAGCGGTGCCATTGCCTACCAGTGGTACGCCGATGGTGTAGCGATCAGCGGCGCGACGGGTAGCACCTATACCCTGACCGATGCCGACGTGGGCAAAGCCGTCACCGTGCAGGCAAGTTACACCGATGATCAAGGCTTCGCCGAATCACCAACCTCTGCGGCCACCTCAGTTGTTGCGGGCGTAAATGACGGTGCCTCAATCAGCATCACTGGCACTGCGCTAGAAGACGAAACCTTAACTGCGACTGTGAATGATCCAGACGGTGCCAATGGTGCAATTACCTATCAGTGGTACGCCGACGGCGTCGCTATTGGTGGGGCTACCGGCAATACCTACACGCTCACAGATAGCGAAGTAGGCAAAGCCATTACCGTGCAGGCAAGTTACACAGACGATCAAGGCTTCGCCGAATCACCAACCTCTGCGGCCACCTCAGTTGTTGCGGGCGTTAATGACGGTGCCTCAATCAGCATCACCGGCACTGCGCTAGAAGACGAAACCTTAACTGCGACTGTCAATGATCCAGACGGCGCCAATGGTGCAATTACCTATCAGTGGTTTGCTGATGGCGTGGCCATTGGTGGCGCCACAAATTCGACCTACACGTTGACCGACAGCGAAGTGGGTAAGGCCATCACTGTTCAGGCCACTTATACGGATGACCAGGGCTTCGCCGAATCACCAACATCGGCAGCGACGGCGGCGGTTGCTGGCGTGAATGATGGCGCATCCGTTTCCATCACCGGCACTGCGCTAGAAGACGAAACCTTAACCGCCACTGTGAATGATCCCGATGGCGCCAGTGGCGTGATTAGTTACCAGTGGTACGCCGACGGCGTCGCTATTGGTGGTGCTACCGGCAATACCTACACGCTCACAGATAGCGAAGTAGGCAAAGCCATTACCGTACAGGCCACTTATACGGATGACCAGGGCTTCTCCGAATCTCCGATTTCTGCGGCCACTGCTGCTGTTGCGGGCGTGAATGATGGTGCATCCGTTTCCATCACCGGCACGGCGCAGGAAGATGAAGTTCTTACTGCTACAGTCAATGATCCAGACGGTGCGAGTGGGGCAATTACCTATCAGTGGTTTGCCGATGGCGTAGCTATTGGTGGCGCCACTAATGCGACTTACACACTGACCGATGCGGAAGTGGGTAAAGCCATCACCGTACAGGCCACTTATACCGATGACCAGGGCTTCTCCGAATCTCCGATTTCTGCGGCCACTGCTGCTGTTGCAGGCGTTAATGACGGTGCCTCAATCAGCATCACCGGCACTGCGCTAGAAGACGAAACCTTAACTGCAACCGTCAATGATCCAGACGGCGCCAATGGTGCAATTACCTATCAGTGGTTTGCTGACGGCGTCGCTATTGGTGGTGCTACCGGCAATACCTACACGCTCACAGATAGCGAAGTAGGCAAAGCCATTACCGTACAGGCCAGTTATACCGATGATCAAGGCTTCTCCGAATCTCCGATTTCTGCGGCCACTGCTGCTGTTGCAGGCGTTAATGACGGTGCCTCAATCAGCATCACCGGCACTGCGCTAGAAGACGAAACCTTAACTGCAACCGTCAATGATCCAGACGGCGCCAATGGTGCAATTACCTATCAGTGGTTTGCTGACGGCGTCGCTATTGGTGGTGCTACCGGCAATACCTACACGCTCACAGATAGCGAAGTAGGCAAAGCCATTACCGTACAGGCCACTTATACCGATGACCAGGGCTTCTCCGAATCTCCGATTTCTGCGGCCACTGCTGCTGTTGCAGGCGTTAATGATGGCGCATCCGTTTCCATCACCGGCACTGCGCTAGAAGACGAAACCTTAACTGCAACCGTCAATGATCCAGACGGCGCCAATGGTGCAATTACCTATCAGTGGTTTGCTGACGGCGTCGCTATTGGTGGTGCTACCGGCAATACCTACACGCTCACAGATAGCGAAGTAGGCAAAGCCATTACCGTACAGGCCAGTTATACCGATGATCAAGGCTTCGCCGAATCACCAACATCGGCAGCGACGGCGGCGGTTGCTGGCGTGAATGATGGCGCATCCGTTTCCATCACCGGCACGGCGCTAGAAGACGAAACCTTAACCGCCACTGTGAATGATCCAGACGGTGCCAATGGTGCAATTACCTATCAGTGGTTTGCCGATGGCGTAGCTATTGGTGGCGCCACTAATGCGACTTACACACTGACCGATGCGGAAGTGGGTAAAGCCATCACCGTACAGGCCACTTATACGGATGACCAGGGCTTCGCCGAATCACCAACATCGGCAGCGACGGCGGCGGTTGCTGGCGTGAATGATGGCGCATCCGTTTCCATCACCGGCACTGCGCTAGAAGACGAAACCTTAACCGCCACTGTGAATGATCCCGATGGCGCCAGTGGCGTGATTAGTTACCAGTGGTACGCCGACGGCGTCGCTATTGGTGGTGCTACCGGCAATACCTACACGCTCACAGATAGCGAAGTAGGCAAAGCCATTACCGTACAGGCCACTTATACGGATGACCAGGGCTTCTCCGAATCTCCGATTTCTGCGGCCACTGCTGCTGTTGCGGGCGTGAATGATGGTGCATCCGTTTCCATCACCGGCACGGCGCAGGAAGATGAAGTTCTTACTGCTACAGTCAATGATCCAGACGGTGCGAGTGGGGCAATTACCTATCAGTGGTTTGCCGATGGCGTAGCTATTGGTGGCGCCACTAATGCGACTTACACACTGACCGATGCGGAAGTGGGTAAAGCCATCACCGTACAGGCCACTTATACCGATGACCAGGGCTTCTCCGAATCTCCGATTTCTGCGGCCACTGCTGCTGTTGCAGGCGTTAATGACGGTGCCTCAATCAGCATCACCGGCACTGCGCTAGAAGACGAAACCTTAACTGCAACCGTCAATGATCCAGACGGCGCCAATGGTGCAATTACCTATCAGTGGTTTGCTGACGGCGTCGCTATTGGTGGTGCTACCGGCAATACCTACACGCTCACAGATAGCGAAGTAGGCAAAGCCATTACCGTACAGGCCAGTTATACCGATGATCAAGGCTTCTCCGAATCTCCGATTTCTGCGGCCACTGCTGCTGTTGCAGGCGTTAATGACGGTGCCTCAATCAGCATCACCGGCACTGCGCTAGAAGACGAAACCTTAACTGCAACCGTCAATGATCCAGACGGCGCCAATGGTGCAATTACCTATCAGTGGTTTGCTGACGGCGTCGCTATTGGTGGGGCTACCGGCAATACCTACACGCTCACAGATAGCGAAGTAGGCAAAGCCATTACCGTACAGGCCACTTATACCGATGACCAGGGCTTCTCCGAATCTCCGATTTCTGCGGCCACTGCTGCTGTTGCAGGCGTTAATGATGGCGCATCCGTTTCCATCACCGGCACTGCGCTAGAAGACGAAACCTTAACTGCAACCGTCAATGATCCAGACGGCGCCAATGGTGCAATTACCTATCAGTGGTTTGCTGACGGCGTCGCTATTGGTGGTGCTACCGGCAATACCTACACGCTCACAGATAGCGAAGTAGGCAAAGCCATTACCGTACAGGCCAGTTATACCGATGATCAAGGCTTCGCCGAATCACCAACATCGGCAGCGACGGCGGCGGTTGCTGGCGTGAATGATGGCGCATCCGTTTCCATCACCGGCACGGCGCTAGAAGACGAAACCTTAACCGCCACTGTGAATGATCCAGACGGTGCCAATGGTGCAATTACCTATCAGTGGTTTGCCGATGGCGTAGCTATTGGTGGCGCCACTAATGCGACTTACACACTGACCGATGCGGAAGTGGGTAAAGCCATCACCGTACAGGCCACTTATACCGATGACCAGGGCTTCTCCGAATCACCAACATCGGCAGCGACGGCGGCGGTTGCTGGCGTGAATGATGGCGCATCCGTTTCCATCACCGGCACGGCGCTAGAAGACGAAACCTTAACCGCCACTGTGAATGATCCCGATGGCGCCAGTGGCGTGATTAGTTACCAGTGGTACGCCGACGGCGTCGCTATTGGTGGTGCTACCGGCAATACCTACACGCTCACAGATAGCGAAGTAGGCAAAGCCATTACCGTACAGGCCACTTATACGGATGACCAGGGCTTCTCCGAATCTCCGATTTCTGCGGCCACTGCTGCTGTTGCGGGCGTGAATGATGGTGCATCCGTTTCCATCACCGGCACGGCGCTAGAAGACGAAACCTTAACTGCGACTGTGAATGATCCAGACGGTGCCAATGGTGCAATTACCTATCAGTGGTTTGCCGATGGCGTAGCTATTGGTGGCGCCACTAATGCGACTTACACACTGACCGATGCGGAAGTGGGTAAAGCCATCACCGTACAGGCCACTTATACCGATGACCAGGGCTTCTCCGAATCACCAACATCGGCAGCGACGGCGGCGGTTGCTGGCGTGAATGATGGCGCATCCGTTTCCATCACCGGCACGGCGCTAGAAGACGAAACCTTAACCGCCACTGTGAATGATCCAGACGGTGCCAATGGTGCAATTACCTATCAGTGGTTTGCCGATGGCGTAGCTATTGGTGGCGCCACTAATGCGACTTACACACTGACCGATGCGGAAGTGGGTAAAGCCATCACCGTACAGGCCACTTATACCGATGACCAGGGCTTCTCCGAATCACCAACATCGGCAGCGACGGCGGCGGTTGCTGGCGTGAATGATGGCGCATCCGTTTCCATCACCGGCACGGCGCTAGAAGACGAAACCTTAACCGCCACTGTGAATGATCCCGATGGCGCCAGTGGCGTGATTAGTTACCAGTGGTACGCCGACGGCGTCGCTATTGGTGGTGCTACCGGCAATACCTACACGCTCACAGATCGCGAAGTAGGCAAAGCCATTACCGTACAGGCCACTTATACGGATGACCAGGGCTTCTCCGAATCTCCGATTTCTGCGGCCACTGCTGCTGTTGCGGGCGTGAATGATGGTGCATCCGTTTCCATCACCGGCACGGCGCAGGAAGATGAAGTTCTTACTGCTACAGTCAATGATCCAGACGGTGCGAGTGGGGCAATTACCTATCAGTGGTTTGCCGATGGCGTAGCTATTGGTGGCGCCACTAATGCGACTTACACACTGACCGATGCGGAAGTGGGTAAAGCCATCACCGTACAGGCCACTTATACCGATGACCAGGGCTTCTCCGAATCTCCGATTTCTGCGGCCACTGCTGCTGTTGCAGGCGTTAATGACGGTGCCTCAATCAGCATCACCGGCACTGCGCTAGAAGACGAAACCTTAACTGCAACCGTCAATGATCCAGACGGCGCCAATGGTGCAATTACCTATCAGTGGTTTGCTGACGGCGTCGCTATTGGTGGTGCTACCGGCAATACCTACACGCTCACAGATAGCGAAGTAGGCAAAGCCATTACCGTACAGGCCAGTTATACCGATGATCAAGGCTTCGCCGAATCACCAACATCGGTAGCGACGGCGGCGGTTGCGGGCGTGAATGATGGTGCATCCGTTTCCATCACCGGCACGGCGCAGGAAGATGAAGTTCTTACTGCTACAGTCAATGATCCAGACGGTGCGAGTGAGGCAATTACCTATCAGTGGTTTGCCGATGGCGTAGCTATTGGTGGCGCCACTAATGCGACTTACACACTGACCGATGCGGAAGTGGGTAAAGCCATCACCGTACAGGCCACTTATACCGATGACCAGGGCTTCTCCGAATCTCCGATTTCTGCGGCCACTGCTGCTGTTGCAGGCGTTAATGATGGCGCATCCGTTTCCATCACCGGCACGGCGCTAGAAGACGAAACCTTAACTGCGACTGTGAATGATCCAGACGGTGCCAATGGTGCAATTACCTATCAGTGGTACGCCGACGGCGTCGCTATTGGTGGGGCTACCGGCAATACCTACACGCTCACAGATAGCGAAGTAGGCAAAGCCATTACCGTGCAGGCAAGTTACACAGACGATCAAGGCTTCGCCGAATCACCAACCTCTGCGGCCACCTCAGTTGTTGCGGGCGTTAATGACGGTGCCTCAATCAGCATCACCGGCACTGCGCTAGAAGACGAAACCTTAACTGCGACTGTCAATGATCCAGACGGCGCCAATGGTGCAATTACCTATCAGTGGTTTGCTGATGGCGTGGCCATTGGTGGAGCCACAAATTCGACCTACACGTTGACCGACAGCGAAGTGGGTAAGGCCATCACTGTTCAGGCCACTTATACGGATGACCAGGGCTTCGCCGAATCACCAACATCGGCAGCGACGGCGGCGGTTGCTGGCGTGAATGATGGCGCATCCGTTTCCATCACCGGCACTGCGCTAGAAGACGAAACCTTAACCGCCACTGTGAATGATCCCGATGGCGCCAGTGGCGTGATTAGTTACCAGTGGTACGCCGACGGCGTCGCTATTGGTGGTGCTACCGGCAATACCTACACGCTCACAGATAGCGAAGTAGGCAAAGCCATTACCGTACAGGCCACTTATACGGATGACCAGGGCTTCTCCGAATCTCCGATTTCTGCGGCCACTGCTGCTGTTGCAGGCGTTAATGATGGCGCATCCGTTTCCATCACCGGCACTGCGCTAGAAGACGAAACCTTAACTGCAACCGTCAATGATCCAGACGGCGCCAATGGTGCAATTACCTATCAGTGGTTTGCTGACGGCGTCGCTATTGGTGGTGCTACCGGCAATACCTACACGCTCACAGATAGCGAAGTAGGCAAAGCCATTACCGTACAGGCCAGTTATACCGATGATCAAGGCTTCGCCGAATCACCAACATCGGTAGCGACGGCGGCGGTTGCGGGCGTGAATGATGGTGCATCCGTTTCCATCACCGGCACGGCGCAGGAAGATGAAGTTCTTACTGCTACAGTCAATGATCCAGACGGTGCGAGTGGGGCAATTACCTATCAGTGGTTTGCCGATGGCGTAGCTATTGGTGGCGCCACTAATGCGACTTACACACTGACCGATGCGGAAGTGGGTAAAGCCATCACCGTACAGGCCACTTATACCGATGATCAAGGCTTCGCCGAATCTCCGATTTCTGCGGCCACTGCTGCTGTTGCGGGCGTGAATGATGGTGCATCCGTTTCCATCACCGGCACGGCGCAGGAAGATGAAGTTCTTACTGCTACAGTCAATGATCCAGACGGTGCGAGTGGGGCAATTACCTATCAGTGGTTTGCCGATGGCGTAGCTATTGGTGGCGCCACTAATGCGACTTACACACTGACCGATGCGGAAGTGGGTAAAGCCATCACCGTACAGGCCACTTATACCGATGATCAAGGCTTCGCCGAATCACCAACCTCTGCGGCCACCTCAGTTGTTGCAGGCGTGAATGATGGTGCATCCGTTTCCATCACCGGCACGGCGCAGGAAGATGAAGTTCTTACTGCTACAGTCAATGATCCAGACGGTGCGAGTGGGGCAATTACCTATCAGTGGTTTGCCGATGGCGTAGCTATTGGTGGCGCCACTAATGCGACTTACACACTGACCGATGCGGAAGTGGGTAAAGCCATCACCGTACAGGCCACTTATACCGATGATCAAGGCTTCGCCGAATCACCAACCTCTGCGGCCACCTCAGTTGTTGCGGGCGTAAATGACGGTGCCTCAATCAGCATCACTGGCACTGCGCTAGAAGACGAAACCTTAACTGCGACTGTCAATGATCCAGACGGTGCGAGTGGGGCAATTACCTATCAGTGGTTTGCCGATGGCGTAGCTATTGGTGGCGCCACTAATGCGACTTACACACTGACCGATGCGGAAGTGGGTAAAGCCATTACCGTGCAGGCCAGTTACACCGATGATCAAGGCTTCTCCGAATCTCCGATTTCTGCGGCCACTGCTGCTGTTGCGGGCGTGAATGATGGTGCATCCGTTTCCATCACCGGCACGGCGCTAGAAGACGAAACCTTAACTGCGACTGTGAATGATCCAGACGGTGCCAATGGTGCAATTACCTATCAGTGGTTTGCCGATGGCGTAGCTATTGGTGGCGCCACTAATGCGACTTACACACTGACCGATGCGGAAGTGGGTAAAGCCATCACCGTACAGGCCACTTATACCGATGACCAGGGCTTCTCCGAATCACCAACATCGGCAGCGACGGCGGCGGTTGCTGGCGTGAATGATGGCGCATCCGTTTCCATCACCGGCACTGCGCTAGAAGACGAAACCTTAACCGCCACTGTGAATGATCCCGATGGCGCCAGTGGCGTGATTAGTTACCAGTGGTACGCCGACGGCGTCGCTATTGGTGGTGCTACCGGCAATACCTACACGCTCACAGATAGCGAAGTAGGCAAAGCCATTACCGTACAGGCCACTTATACGGATGACCAGGGCTTCTCCGAATCTCCGATTTCTGCGGCCACTGCTGCTGTTGCGGGCGTGAATGATGGTGCATCCGTTTCCATCACCGGCACGGCGCAGGAAGATGAAGTTCTTACTGCTACAGTCAATGATCCAGACGGTGCGAGTGGGGCAATTACCTATCAGTGGTTTGCCGATGGCGTAGCTATTGGTGGCGCCACTAATGCGACTTACACACTGACCGATGCGGAAGTGGGTAAAGCCATCACCGTACAGGCCACTTATACCGATGACCAGGGCTTCTCCGAATCTCCGATTTCTGCGGCCACTGCTGCTGTTGCAGGCGTTAATGATGGCGCATCCGTTTCCATCACCGGCACTGCGCTAGAAGACGAAACCTTAACTGCAACCGTCAATGATCCAGACGGCGCCAATGGTGCAATTACCTATCAGTGGTTTGCTGACGGCGTCGCTATTGGTGGTGCTACCGGCAATACCTACACGCTCACAGATAGCGAAGTAGGCAAAGCCATTACCGTACAGGCCACTTATACGGATGACCAGGGCTTCTCCGAATCTCCGATTTCTGCGGCCACTGCTGCTGTTGCGGGCGTGAATGATGGTGCATCCGTTTCCATCACCGGCACGGCGCAGGAAGATGAAGTTCTTACTGCTACAGTCAATGATCCAGACGGTGCGAGTGGGGCAATTACCTATCAGTGGTTTGCCGATGGCGTAGCTATTGGTGGCGCCACTAATGCGACTTACACACTGACCGATGCGGAAGTGGGTAAAGCCATCACCGTACAGGCCACTTATACCGATGATCAAGGCTTCGCCGAATCACCAACCTCTGCGGCCACCTCAGTTGTTGCGGGCGTTAATGACGGTGCCTCAATCAGCATCACCGGCACTGCGCTAGAAGACGAAACCTTAACTGCGACTGTCAATGATCCAGACGGCGCCAATGGTGCAATTACCTATCAGTGGTTTGCTGATGGCGTGGCCATTGGTGGCGCCACTAATGCGACTTACACACTGACCGATGCGGAAGTGGGTAAAGCCATCACCGTACAGGCCACTTATACCGATGACCAGGGCTTCTCCGAATCTCCGATTTCTGCGGCCACTGCTGCTGTTGCAGGCGTTAATGATGGCGCATCCGTTTCCATCACCGGCACGGCGCTAGAAGACGAAACCTTAACTGCAACCGTCAATGATCCAGACGGCGCCAATGGTGCAATTACCTATCAGTGGTTTGCTGACGGCGTCGCTATTGGTGGTGCTACCGGCAATACCTACACGCTCACAGATAGCGAAGTAGGCAAAGCCATTACCGTACAGGCCACTTATACCGATGACCAGGGCTTCTCCGAATCTCCGATTTCTGCGGCCACTGCTGCTGTTGCAGGCGTTAATGATGGCGCATCCGTTTCCATCACCGGCACTGCGCTAGAAGACGAAACCTTAACTGCGACTGTCAATGATCCAGACGGCGCCAATGGTGCAATTACCTATCAGTGGTTTGCTGATGGCGTGGCCATTGGTGGAGCCACAAATTCGACCTACACGTTGACCGACAGCGAAGTGGGTAAGGCCATCACTGTTCAGGCCACTTATACGGATGACCAGGGCTTCGCCGAATCACCAACATCGGCAGCGACGGCGGCGGTTGCTGGCGTGAATGATGGCGCATCCGTTTCCATCACCGGCACTGCGCTAGAAGACGAAACCTTAACCGCCACTGTGAATGATCCCGATGGCGCCAGTGGCGTGATTAGTTACCAGTGGTACGCCGACGGCGTCGCTATTGGTGGTGCTACCGGCAATACCTACACGCTCACAGATAGCGAAGTAGGCAAAGCCATTACCGTACAGGCCACTTATACGGATGACCAGGGCTTCTCCGAATCTCCGATTTCTGCGGCCACTGCTGCTGTTGCAGGCGTTAATGATGGCGCATCCGTTTCCATCACCGGCACTGCGCTAGAAGACGAAACCTTAACTGCAACCGTCAATGATCCAGACGGCGCCAATGGTGCAATTACCTATCAGTGGTTTGCTGACGGCGTCGCTATTGGTGGTGCTACCGGCAATACCTACACGCTCACAGATAGCGAAGTAGGCAAAGCCATTACCGTACAGGCCAGTTATACCGATGATCAAGGCTTCGCCGAATCACCAACATCGGTAGCGACGGCGGCGGTTGCGGGCGTGAATGATGGTGCATCCGTTTCCATCACCGGCACGGCGCAGGAAGATGAAGTTCTTACTGCTACAGTCAATGATCCAGACGGTGCGAGTGGGGCAATTACCTATCAGTGGTTTGCCGATGGCGTAGCTATTGGTGGCGCCACTAATGCGACTTACACACTGACCGATGCGGAAGTGGGTAAAGCCATCACCGTACAGGCCACTTATACCGATGATCAAGGCTTCGCCGAATCTCCGATTTCTGCGGCCACTGCTGCTGTTGCGGGCGTGAATGATGGTGCATCCGTTTCCATCACCGGCACGGCGCAGGAAGATGAAGTTCTTACTGCTACAGTCAATGATCCAGACGGTGCGAGTGGGGCAATTACCTATCAGTGGTTTGCCGATGGCGTAGCTATTGGTGGCGCCACTAATGCGACTTACACACTGACCGATGCGGAAGTGGGTAAAGCCATCACCGTACAGGCCACTTATACCGATGATCAAGGCTTCGCCGAATCACCAACCTCTGCGGCCACCTCAGTTGTTGCAGGCGTGAATGATGGTGCATCCGTTTCCATCACCGGCACGGCGCAGGAAGATGAAGTTCTTACTGCTACAGTCAATGATCCAGACGGTGCGAGTGGGGCAATTACCTATCAGTGGTTTGCCGATGGCGTAGCTATTGGTGGCGCCACTAATGCGACTTACACACTGACCGATGCGGAAGTGGGTAAAGCCATCACCGTACAGGCCACTTATACCGATGATCAAGGCTTCGCCGAATCACCAACCTCTGCGGCCACCTCAGTTGTTGCGGGCGTAAATGACGGTGCCTCAATCAGCATCACTGGCACTGCGCTAGAAGACGAAACCTTAACTGCGACTGTCAATGATCCAGACGGTGCGAGTGGGGCAATTACCTATCAGTGGTTTGCCGATGGCGTAGCTATTGGTGGCGCCACTAATGCGACTTACACACTGACCGATGCGGAAGTGGGTAAAGCCATTACCGTGCAGGCCAGTTACACCGATGATCAAGGCTTCTCCGAATCTCCGATTTCTGCGGCCACTGCTGCTGTTGCGGGCGTGAATGATGGTGCATCCGTTTCCATCACCGGCACGGCGCTAGAAGACGAAACCTTAACTGCGACTGTGAATGATCCAGACGGTGCCAATGGTGCAATTACCTATCAGTGGTTTGCCGATGGCGTAGCTATTGGTGGCGCCACTAATGCGACTTACACACTGACCGATGCGGAAGTGGGTAAAGCCATCACCGTACAGGCCACTTATACCGATGACCAGGGCTTCTCCGAATCACCAACATCGGCAGCGACGGCGGCGGTTGCTGGCGTGAATGATGGCGCATCCGTTTCCATCACCGGCACTGCGCTAGAAGACGAAACCTTAACCGCCACTGTGAATGATCCCGATGGCGCCAGTGGCGTGATTAGTTACCAGTGGTACGCCGACGGCGTCGCTATTGGTGGTGCTACCGGCAATACCTACACGCTCACAGATAGCGAAGTAGGCAAAGCCATTACCGTACAGGCCACTTATACGGATGACCAGGGCTTCTCCGAATCTCCGATTTCTGCGGCCACTGCTGCTGTTGCGGGCGTGAATGATGGTGCATCCGTTTCCATCACCGGCACGGCGCAGGAAGATGAAGTTCTTACTGCTACAGTCAATGATCCAGACGGTGCGAGTGGGGCAATTACCTATCAGTGGTTTGCCGATGGCGTAGCTATTGGTGGCGCCACTAATGCGACTTACACACTGACCGATGCGGAAGTGGGTAAAGCCATCACCGTACAGGCCACTTATACCGATGACCAGGGCTTCTCCGAATCTCCGATTTCTGCGGCCACTGCTGCTGTTGCAGGCGTTAATGATGGCGCATCCGTTTCCATCACCGGCACTGCGCTAGAAGACGAAACCTTAACTGCAACCGTCAATGATCCAGACGGCGCCAATGGTGCAATTACCTATCAGTGGTTTGCTGACGGCGTCGCTATTGGTGGTGCTACCGGCAATACCTACACGCTCACAGATAGCGAAGTAGGCAAAGCCATTACCGTACAGGCCACTTATACGGATGACCAGGGCTTCTCCGAATCTCCGATTTCTGCGGCCACTGCTGCTGTTGCGGGCGTGAATGATGGTGCATCCGTTTCCATCACCGGCACGGCGCAGGAAGATGAAGTTCTTACTGCTACAGTCAATGATCCAGACGGTGCGAGTGGGGCAATTACCTATCAGTGGTTTGCCGATGGCGTAGCTATTGGTGGCGCCACTAATGCGACTTACACACTGACCGATGCGGAAGTGGGTAAAGCCATCACCGTACAGGCCACTTATACCGATGATCAAGGCTTCGCCGAATCACCAACCTCTGCGGCCACCTCAGTTGTTGCGGGCGTTAATGACGGTGCCTCAATCAGCATCACCGGCACTGCGCTAGAAGACGAAACCTTAACTGCGACTGTCAATGATCCAGACGGCGCCAATGGTGCAATTACCTATCAGTGGTTTGCTGATGGCGTGGCCATTGGTGGCGCCACTAATGCGACTTACACACTGACCGACAGCGAAGTGGGTAAGGCCATCACTGTTCAGGCCACTTATACGGATGACCAGGGCTTCGCCGAATCACCAACATCGGCAGCGACGGCGGCGGTTGCTGGCGTGAATGATGGCGCATCCGTTTCCATCACCGGCACTGCGCTAGAAGACGAAACCTTAACCGCCACTGTGAATGATCCCGATGGCGCCAGTGGCGTGATTAGTTACCAGTGGTACGCCGACGGCGTCGCTATTGGTGGTGCTACCGGCAATACCTACACGCTCACAGATAGCGAAGTAGGCAAAGCCATTACCGTACAGGCCACTTATACGGATGACCAGGGCTTCTCCGAATCTCCGATTTCTGCGGCCACTGCTGCTGTTGCGGGCGTGAATGATGGTGCATCCGTTTCCATCACCGGCACGGCGCAGGAAGATGAAGTTCTTACTGCTACAGTCAATGATCCAGACGGTGCGAGTGGGGCAATTACCTATCAGTGGTTTGCCGATGGCGTAGCTATTGGTGGCGCCACTAATGCGACTTACACACTGACCGATGCGGAAGTGGGTAAAGCCATCACCGTACAGGCCACTTATACCGATGACCAGGGCTTCTCCGAATCTCCGATTTCTGCGGCCACTGCTGCTGTTGCAGGCGTTAATGACGGTGCCTCAATCAGCATCACCGGCACTGCGCTAGAAGACGAAACCTTAACTGCAACCGTCAATGATCCAGACGGCGCCAATGGTGCAATTACCTATCAGTGGTTTGCTGACGGCGTCGCTATTGGTGGTGCTACCGGCAATACCTACACGCTCACAGATAGCGAAGTAGGCAAAGCCATTACCGTACAGGCCAGTTATACCGATGATCAAGGCTTCGCCGAATCACCAACATCGGTAGCGACGGCGGCGGTTGCGGGCGTGAATGATGGTGCATCCGTTTCCATCACCGGCACGGCGCAGGAAGATGAAGTTCTTACTGCTACAGTCAATGATCCAGACGGTGCGAGTGGGGCAATTACCTATCAGTGGTTTGCCGATGGCGTAGCTATTGGTGGCGCCACTAATGCGACTTACACACTGACCGATGCGGAAGTGGGTAAAGCCATCACCGTACAGGCCACTTATACCGATGATCAAGGCTTCGCCGAATCACCAACCTCTGCGGCCACCTCAGTTGTTGCGGGCGTAAATGACGGTGCCTCAATCAGCATCACTGGCACTGCGCTAGAAGACGAAACCTTAACTGCGACTGTGAATGATCCAGACGGTGCCAATGGTGCAATTACCTATCAGTGGTTTGCCGATGGCGTAGCTATTGGTGGCGCCACTAATGCGACTTACACACTGACCGATGCGGAAGTGGGTAAAGCCATCACCGTACAGGCCACTTATACCGATGACCAGGGCTTCTCCGAATCTCCGATTTCTGCGGCCACTGCTGCTGTTGCAGGCGTGAATGATGGTGCATCCGTTTCCATCACCGGCACGGCGCAGGAAGATGAAGTTCTTACTGCTACAGTCAATGATCCAGACGGTGCGAGTGGGGCAATTACCTATCAGTGGTTTGCCGATGGCGTAGCTATTGGTGGCGCCACTAATGCGACTTACACACTGACCGATGCGGAAGTGGGTAAAGCCATCACCGTACAGGCCACTTATACCGATGATCAAGGCTTCGCCGAATCACCAACCTCTGCGGCCACCTCAGTTGTTGCGGGCGTAAATGACGGTGCCTCAATCAGCATCACTGGCACTGCGCTAGAAGACGAAACCTTAACTGCGACTGTCAATGATCCAGACGGTGCGAGTGGGGCAATTACCTATCAGTGGTTTGCCGATGGCGTAGCTATTGGTGGCGCCACTAATGCGACTTACACACTGACCGATGCGGAAGTGGGTAAAGCCATCACCGTACAGGCCACTTATACCGATGACCAGGGCTTCTCCGAATCTCCGATTTCTGCGGCCACTGCTGCTGTTGCAGGCGTTAATGACGGTGCCTCAATCAGCATCACTGGCACTGCGCTAGAAGACGAAACCTTAACTGCGACTGTGAATGATCCAGACGGTGCCAATGGTGCAATTACCTATCAGTGGTTTGCTGACGGCGTCGCTATTGGTGGTGCTACCGGCAATACCTACACGCTCACAGATAGCGAAGTAGGCAAAGCCATTACCGTACAGGCCAGTTATACCGATGATCAAGGTTTTGCTGAGTCGCCAACCTCTCCCGCAACCAACGCAGTGATTAATATCAACGATGTTCCTGAGCTTGATCTGGACGCCAACGATTCCAGCGGTGCTACAGGGAGTAATTACCAAGCCACTTTTACGGAAGGTGGTGGATCTGTTCGTATTGCTGATTCTGATGTGGTAATTACTGATCAAGACAATACCCAATTAACATCCGCTCGCGTTCAGGTCACCAACTTTGAGTCGGGTGACTTGTTAACTGTGGGGGCGCTCCCTAGTGGTATTACGGCGAGTGCCTACAATCCATCAACCGGTGTATTAACACTGAGCGGCGCTGCAAGCCTTGCGAACTACCAGCAAGCGATTCGTGCTGTTCAATTTACGAATGATGGCTCAGCCAGTGGCGCTGATAAATTGATTCAAGTGTCTGTTTTTGACGGAAGTGACTGGAGTAATGTAGCGCAATCTACCATCAATATGGTGTTGATACCTACGGTTTCTGTAGGCGATGTTTCTGTGCAAGAGCCACAGTCAGGTACAACCACCTTAACCTTTACAATCAATATTGATACTGCGCCTGCGTCTGACCTTAGCTTTACTTATCAAACGGTCAGTGGCTCGGCAACAGGCGGTGATGACTATGTGAGCGCGGGGCCCGCAACCGCAACAATAGCCGCAGGTACAACCAGTACCACTGTGACTATCACTATTAATAGCGATAGTAATGTGTTCGAAGGCGATGAGGAGTTTTACCTGAACCTTACGGATTTCAGTGGCTCTGTCAATTTTGCACCCGGCTCTCAACTTATTGCCGGTGGGGTGAAGGCAACGGGATCTATTGGTGCAAATAACGGTGCGCCAGTTGCAGAGAATGATAATTACATCACCGGCCAAGATCAGACGTTTACTACTGGCAATGTGCTTGCAAACGATACGCTGGTAGATAACGCCAGAATCGCTGGTATTGATGTAAGTACAACAGCTGGTACCGTAATTAACAATGGTGATGGCACCTTTACTTACACGCCTGCCGCCGGATTTTTAGGTACAGACTCCTTCAGCTACACCCTGATCGACGATGACGGCGAAACAGATATGGCAACTGTAACCATTGACGTATCAAGCGATGTGGTAACACCGCCTACCGTAGCTAACTTGCAGAGCCTTGATTATGAGGAAAATGCATCACCGGTGAGTTTGTTTGACGGCGTTGCGATTGAAGATTCAGATAGTTCAACACTTTCTTCTGTTGTGGTAACCGTTAACGGTTATTTAAATAGCCAGGATGTTATCGATTACCTCACTGCAGGTACAAACGTAACTGCGGTAGTTGAGCAGGCGGGTTCAAGTTGGCAGTTAACTTTGTCTGGCGGCGCCGATATCGGTGAGTACATCACCGTGCTGGAATCTATAACCTATTTCAATAGTTCGGAAAATCCATCTTCGTCAACGCGAGCAGTGAGTGTTGAGGTCTTTGACCAGGATTACGCCAATATTTCAAACTCTGCAGCATTTGATTTGCGGGTTATGCCCGTAAACGATGCACCTACCGTGTTTGATAATGACCGGTTTGTTGTTGAAGGTACGGCCGGTGTGCCTATGAATATACAGGCACCCACAGATGTTGATTCTGATGATGCTGATTTGATTATTACTGTCACATCTATCCCCGATGTTGCCACAGGCGTTGTGAGTTATGCCGATGGCATTTCAAACCCCGTAGCAGTAGGTGATCAGCTTACATTGGCGCAATTGACTACTCTGCTGTTTCATGCGGGCGGCTCAGAATCTATAGGCACCTTCACTTATGAAGTGTTTGATGGCGAATTAACAGCCGTTGGTACTACCACCTTATCGGTGGGTGCAACACAGCCGGATTTCAATACAGTTTATGAGAGCGGCTTGCCATCCGGCAGCGGAGTGGAAGGGCAGAGTGCAACGGCTACCGGCAATTTGTTTGCCAATGATGGTTCAGGCGGTGGCACAATTTCCAGTATTGATTTTGACGGTGCAAGCTATACCGCAAGTGGCGGGGTAATCACCGTCACCACCCCGCTCGGTGTGCTGTCGGTTAACGCCGCGAGCGGCAATTACACCTATCAATTGAATACCGCGAATAACACAGGTGGTGATGTTGTAGAACAGTTTACCTACAACTTTACTAACGGCGTGCCATTGTCTGATACGTTAGACATAACCATAGTGGATGATGTGCCTATAGCCACCAACGTGGCCCAAACAGTGCCTGAATCAGAAGAGAAAGTGTTTAATCTGGTGTTTTCACTTGATATCTCGACCAGTATGAATGCGGCTGTTGGGTCTTCGGGAGATACCCGTTTATCGTTGGCGAAGCAGGCACTGGTGAGCTTGGCAGAGGAGTATTTTAATCAATCCACCAATGTGACTTTGACGGTACTGTTGTTCGCCAATGGTGCGCATAGGCTGGGTACTTTTAGTAGCTTTGAGTTTGCACAAACTGCTATCGAATCCGTTACAGATGTTGTAACTACCTCTTACTCTAATGATTTGGCCGGCAGCGGTAATCTCACTAACTCCACCAGTTATGTTGATGCACTTACGATGATTCGTCAGGAGCTGACAACCGATTTAGCTACACAGTCGGCAGCTGACGGCGTGCAGAATGTTTCGTACTTCTTGTCTGACGGTGCAATAACAGCCGATGGTTCGCCATTGAATATGGGTTATAGAGAGTTTATGACCGACAATGCTATTAAATCCTATGGCGTCGGTATTGGTGATGGCTTACCTAGCGATTTAACTGATCTGAACTATGTGCATAATATTGACTCATTGGGTCGCGGGTATGGAACTATTGATCCTGCGTTGATCGTTTCGGATGTGTCGCTGCTTCAGTCAGAACTACTGAGTACTGTTCCAACTGCCTTTGGTGGGAACATCACTCAAGAAGGCACAATTACTCGTGTATCTATGGGAGCCGACGGCGGATATGTTTCCTCAATTGATATCTTGCTGGGTGATCCAGCTGTCTTGCACACTATAAGCTACGATGGCGCCGGTTTTAATGTCACGCCGGCCTTGGCATCCGGTTTGGATGTTGAAGGCACTAAGGTTACGCTTAATGCTGATGATGGTTTTGCCTATGGTACTTTCACCATGGATTTTGCCACGGGTTCCTATTTGTTTATTGCGCCAAACGGTACTGCTGAAGTTAACTTCCAGTTTGATTACACCGTGCTGGATGGCGATGGAGATTCGGCTACAGCCACAGCCAAATTTAATATCGTCGATGACAAACCCGATGCTCGTGATGATCTGCACACAGCAGGCCATTATGAAGAGTTTGAAGGAAATGTTGTAACAGGCTTAGGTACAGATGGCGGGCCTGCGCTGGGCTCTGGATTTACCCCCTTTGCTGCGCAAGGCGGCGGTGTAGATAAGGTTGTTGATAATGCCAAGGTTACTTCATTCAGCTACAAAGGGCAGGAGTTCAGCCTGGATTTGGCGCCTATTCAACAGGTTGGCGGCCAATCTGAGAGTGTCACACTTACATCGCAAACCAATATTAATAACGCTAACTTTTCGATTACTGCAACACGTAATAGTGTCGCTGCGAATCTTGCTTTTTCCACAACTGGAAATAGTAAAGGCGTTGGTGTAGTGGGTGCGGATGATAAGGAAATCGATGCCGGTGAAGTGCTAATCATTAACTGGGATACAGCCAAGTTGCCCTATGGTGCAACAGGGTTGATTTTGGAAATGGGTAAAAATTTCGATAACAGTGATCTTGCACAGGTGAAGTTATTTGATGTTAACGGGGTGGAGCTGTCAGGCAGCCCGATTACCCAATACGGCACCAATGATCAGATCAATCTCAGTAACTTCGAAGGGATTGCGCGAATTGAGATTACCTCAATTGCGGGTAATGGCTTTACGCTAAACAATATTGCTTACAGCCCGGTCTATCCTGTCATCTCGGAACCTGATGGTTCCAACGGCACCGGTTTAAGCTGGACGTATGGAGCGGATTTTGATCTGGATGGCAACCAAGTCAATCAGGTAACCGTAACAGATGCAGACGATGGCTCTGTTTTCATTATGCGCAGCAATGGCTATTACAATTACACGCCTGGTGTGGTTTTGGTAAGCGAAAGCTTTACTGATAACAGTGCCGATCAGGGCGTTACAGCAACCACAACAGCTAATGGCAATCCGGTAATTACCTATAACGGTGCTAACGGGCTGGGTGTAAATAGTGATGGCGATGCATGGGACGACAGTGCAGATGCTGGCGACAATATTATTTTGTCTTTCGATACTGCCCGTTATCCGGACGGTGTCGAGGCTATCACGCTAGTGTTTGGATTCAACGCAGGCAGCGGCTCTGTGACATTTTATGATAGTGCTAATAATGTATTGGGCACAGTGGCGCTAACAGGATCAAACAGCCAGACGTTTACCGGCTACTCGGGTGTGAGTCGTTTGGAATTAGATACCGGTGCCGATGGAGACTACAGCATTCAGCAGGTAGATTTCGCGCCCACAACATCTACAAGCACCACGACACTGGCGCCTAATCTGATTGAATACACCCTCACAGATTCAGACGGCCAAAGCGACACCGCCCAGCTTGCGCTTTACACTATTGATAACCGCATTGCAGGCACCACTGGTAACGATAACATCATGGGCGGTAATCTAAACGATGCAATTACTGGCGGCGCCGGCAACGACACGCTTCACGGTGGCGCAGGCCACGACAGTATTTCCGGTGGCGATGGGGTAGATACCCTAAGCGGTGGGCTAGGTAACGACTACCTGGCCGGCGGTGCCGGTGATGATGAAGTGTACGGCAACGAGGGCGATGATCACCTGGCCGGCGATGCCGGTAACGACCTGATGGATGGCGGTATTGGCGCAGATATCTTGATTGGTGGTGAAGGCGACGATCGCCTGTTCGGCGGCGCCGATGACGACAAACTCTACGGCGGCACCGGTAACGACCAATTATACGGCGGCTCAGGTAACGATTTGCTGTTGGGCGAAGCCGGCGACGATCTGCTCAACGGGGGCACCGGTGACGACACCCTTTTCGGTGGCGAAGATCAAGACACCCTGCAAGGCGGAGAGGGCAACGATGTGCTGTTTGGTGGGCGTGGCGACGACACGCTGACCGGCGGCAACGGCGCAGACACCTTTGCCTGGGCGCGGGGTAATATCGGCACAGACACCGTAACGGATTTCACTGCCTCAGAAGGGGATGTGCTCGATCTCTCTGATTTGTTGGTGGGTGAAGAAAATGGCAGCATCGAAGAGTTTCTGCAATTTAATTTCGATGAAGCAAGTGGCAATACCTATATCAACGTAGATGCCGATGGCGGCACTGCCTTTGAAGTGGGGCAGGTGATTATCTTGCAGGGTGTGGATATCACCGCCGGTAATACGCTAACCACCCAGCAGGTGGTGGATAACCTATTGGCCGGTGGTAGCCTGAACCTGGATACCTAACCTGGCCACTGGGCCGGTAGAGTGCGGCTACCTGCGTGCGTCTCGCAGGCAGCCACGCACTTTTTTACGCCAGTGAAAGGTGTTGCAGCTCGGTTACTTTTCGCGTTTTTCCTTGTTTTGTCGCCGTTATAGTTACCAGCGCCCTAAGTTTTTTGCAGGCCGATGTGTGTTTATGGCAGTATTTTGGGCAAGCCTTCAACACCCATCAAACCCCACTGCCTAGGACTTACAAATGCGAGCCAGAAAAGCCTACTTCACATCAAGCCTTGTATTGTTAATGGCCGCCCTTATTACGGCTGCCACCCAGGCCGCACCAACACTCCAGGATTTGGGGTTGAAGGCAAGTTACATTCAGGGGGCGGTAGTTCGTGGCCAGGCGCCAGAAGGGTTTGAGGTGTCGGTTAATGGCAAGGTTTTGCGCAAAGGGCCACAGGGCGAGTTTGTATTTGGTTTGGGGCGCGATGCCACTGATGTAGTGCTTGCGGTACAGGGGGCCAATCAGCCTTTAGCTGTGCTACCGCTCGCCATTGAAAGCCGTACCTACAATATTCAGCGTGTAGATGGTGTGCCGGCCAAAACTGTTACGCCGCCCAAAGCGCAGCTAGAGCGTATTCACAAGGAGTCTGCTTTGGCCCGCGCCGCACGTGATGTTGATAGCCAGCTCACAGATTTCAGCCAAGCTTTTCAGTGGCCGTTAACCGGCCGTATTACCGGTGTGTATGGCAGCCAGCGGGTATACAACGGCGTGCCCAAAAATCCGCACTTCGGTGTTGATGTGGCAAGGCCCACGGGCACTGTTGTGGTGGCGCCCGTTGGGGGCAATGTGCGGCTGGCCTATGATGATATGTTCTTTTCCGGTGGTACGCTGATTGTCGACCACGGCCACGGGCTTACGTCTACGTTTATCCACCTGTCGGAAATCCTGGTGGAAGAGGGTCAGCGCGTGGAGCAGGGCGACCCGATTGCCAAGGTAGGAGCAACGGGCAGGGCCACTGGCCCGCACCTGGACTGGCGCATGAACTGGTTTGACGAACGCGTAGATCCGCAAACCCTGGTAGGCCCAATGCCGGGCCAATAATCGCCCGCAAGCCTACAATTCCCCGCTCATCCCAAGACAGCCGGCGCTCGGCGTTGTACTATATCGCCCCTTTGCCCCGCTAGGAATTGGTATGATTGATCAAAAATTGCTCAGTATTTTGGTGTGCCCCGTTAGCAAGGCGCCGCTCGAGTATATGCCTGAACAGCAAGAGTTGGTGTGTTGGGCGAGCGGTTTGGCCTATCCCATTCGCGATGATATTCCCGTGATGCTGGAAACCGAAGCGCGCACCCTTACCCAAGAAGAAAAAGACGCACACGCCCGCTAATAACCCCAGGACCCTTGGCCATGAGCGAAGACACCATCTTCAGCAAAATTATCCGCGGTGACATACCCACAGACTTCGTGTACCAGGATGACCACTGTATTTGCATTAAAGACATCAGCCCACAGGCGCCAGTGCACCTTTTGGTGATTCCGCGCAAACCAATTCCTCGCTTGGTTGATGCAACAGCCGAAGATCAAGCGCTGCTTGGCCACCTGATGGTAAAGGCCGGTGAAATTGCCCGTGGGGCAGGCTGTGGCGAGGCCTTTCGCTTAGTTGTAAATAACGGCGAACAAGCAGGGCAAACAGTGTTTCATCTGCATCTGCATATACTCGGCAATAAAGAATATTCGGAATCTGGGCTGGGCATGTAGCCTGCCAACATACATTCACGTGCAACGCACAACCAAGAGAATCGGAAGTTGATTATGAAAAGCGCTGAAATTCGCGACGCCTTTCTGAAGTTTTTTGAGTCTAAAGGGCACACCATTGTACCGTCTGGCTCATTGATTCCCGGCAATGATCCCACCTTGCTGTTTACCAATGCGGGCATGGTGCCATTTAAAGATGTTTTTCTTGGCGATGAAAAGCGCCCCTATAGCCGCGCGGTAAGTTCTCAACGTTGCGTGCGCGCCGGTGGTAAGCACAACGACCTTGAAAACGTAGGCTACACCGCCCGCCACCATACATTTTTTGAAATGCTGGGTAATTTCAGCTTTGGTGATTACTTCAAGCGCGATGCCATTTTATTTGCGTGGGAATTCTTAACCGCAAGCCACAGCTTGAATATTCCCACTGAAAAACTGTGGGTAACCATCTACGCAGAAGATGATGAAGCCTTCGATATTTGGCATAAAGAAGTGGGCCTGGCGCCCGATCGCATCATTCGCATAGGCGATAACAAAGGTGGCAAATACAACTCGGATAACTTCTGGGCAATGGGCGATACTGGCCCTTGTGGCCCCAGCTCTGAAATCTTTTACGATCATGGCCCCGATGTAGCAGGCGGTCTGCCCGGCACACCCGAAGAAGATGGCGACCGTTACATCGAGATCTGGAACCTGGTGTTTATGCAGTTTAATCGCATGGCCGATGGCACATTGAAAAACCTGCCAAAACCCTCGGTAGATACCGGCATGGGCCTTGAGCGAATTTCTGCTGTTATGCAGCATGTGCATTCCAATTACGAAATCGATTTGTTCCAGGCGCTTTTGAAGGCTGCGGCCGAAGTTACCGGGTGTGATGATATCGCCAACCAATCGCTGCGCGTGATTGCCGACCACATTCGATCTTGCGCCTTTTTGATCATTGACGGTGTATTACCCTCCAATGAGGGCCGTGGCTATGTTTTGCGCCGCATCATGCGCCGCGCAATTCGCCACGGCAACAAGCTTGGCCAGCAGCAACCGTTCTTTCACAAACTGGTAAGCGCGCTGGCATCTGAAATGGGTAATGCCTACCCGGAACTCAAAGCCAAAAGCCCGCAAATTGCCAAGGCAATTTTGGCCGAGGAAGAGCAGTTTGCCAAAACGCTGGATAAAGGCCTGGGTGTACTGGAGGCCGCGCTTGAAAACCTCACAGGCGCAACCATTGATGGCGAAACCGTATTTACCCTCTACGACACCTACGGCTTTCCCGTGGATCTCACCGCAGATATCGCCCGTGAACGCGGTTTGCAATTAGATATGGCAGGCTATGAGTCGGCGATGGAGGCGCAGCGTCAGCGCGCGCGCGCCGCCGGCAGTTTTAAAGTGGATTACTCGGCTAGCCTGCAGTTGGAAGGGCAAACCCAATTTACCGGTTACGGTGCATTGGCAGGTAGCGGTAAAGTGGTTGCGCTTTTGAAAGGTGGTGAAAGCGTTACCGAATTGAAAGCCGGCGATGAGGCCGTGATAGTGCTTGAGCAAACACCGTTTTACGCGGAATCTGGTGGTCAGGTTGGCGACACCGGCAAGTTGCGCGCCAACGGCGTAGTGTTTGAAGTGACAGATTGCACCAAGCAGGGTGGCCACCATTTACACATTGGCCAGCTAGTGCAAGGCCAGGTAAAAGTAGGCGATAGCGTAACCGGTGAAGTGGATGCCGAAATTCGCCAGGCCACCGCACTGAACCACTCTGCCACCCACCTGTTGCACGCCGCGTTGCGTAAAATTCTGGGCGAGCATGTCACCCAGAAAGGCTCATTGGTAGATGCAGAGCGCATGCGCTTCGATTTCAGCCACCCAGAGGCGGTAAAGCCTGCGCAATTGAAGGCCATTGAGCAATTAGTGAATGCGCAAGTTCGCTTGAATTCAGAAGTGAAAACCGATGTCTGCGATATGGAAGCGGCAAAAACCAAGGGCGCGCTTGCGTTATTTGGTGAAAAATATGGCGACAGTGTGCGCGTGCTTACCATGGGCGAGGGCTTTTCTGTTGAGCTCTGTGGTGGTACCCACGTCAACCGTACCGGCGAGATCGGTTTGTTCCGTATTGTGGCAGAAACGGGTATCGCCTCGGGTGTGCGTCGCATTGAAGCGGTAACGGGCGCTGCGGCGCTGGCACAGGTAGAGCATCAAACAGACCTCATTGTGAATTTGGCAAGCCTGCTTAAAACCGGTGCAGATCAAGTTCAGGAAAAGGCCGAGCAATTACTGCAAAGCCACAAAACCCTTGAGAAAGAGTTGGCCACTGCAAAAGCAAAGCTTGCCTCTTTGGCGAGCGGCGATTTGGTGTCCAAGGCAGTTGAGGTGCAGGGCATTAAGGTGTTGGCGGTACAGCTGGAAGGCGTAGACAGCAAATCCCTGCGCGATACCGCAGATCAGTTGAAAAACAAGTTAGGCACTGCGGCGGTATTGTTAGCCGCCGTTGATGGCGACAAGGTGGCTCTGGTGGCCAGCGTGACCAAAGATGCCACGGCCAAAATCAAGGCCGGTGACATCATGCGTCATGCGGCAGGAAAGCTTGGCGGCAAGGGTGGCGGCAGGCCCGATATGGCCCAAGGCGGCGGCACCGATGTGGCTGCGCTGCCAGATATGCTGGCCGGTATGCCGGATTGGATAGCCCAGCAAATGGGTAGCTAGGGCAATATTTCTTAGTTTTTAAGGGTTTTGCGCAACTAAATATTAACATTTTGTGCCTTTTGTGCTTAAGTTGCGCGTCCCGTTTGGCGGGTCATTAATTATCCATATTCAGGAATAGAGGAAGGCTTCTACATGAGCCTGTTGGTACAGAAATACGGCGGTACTTCGGTAGGTAGCGTTGAGCGCATCGAAGCGGTGGCCGAGAAAGTTGGCAAGTTCCGCGATCAAGGGCACGACATGGTAGTAGTAGTGTCTGCCATGAGTGGCGAAACCAATCGGTTGATCGATCTTGCCCAGCAAATTCAGGAGCGCCCGGATCCACGAGAGATGGACGTTTTGGTTTCTACCGGCGAGCAAGTCACCATTGCGCTGCTGTGCATGGCCCTGAAAAAACGTGGCTATGACGCGCGCTCTTACACCGGTGGCCAGGTGCGCATTGTGACAGACGATGCCCATAATAAAGCGCGCATACAACAAATCGACGACGCTCGCATTCGCGAAGATTTAAGCGCCGGGCGCGTGGTTGTGGTTGCCGGTTTTCAAGGCGTAGATGATCAGGGCAATATCACAACGCTGGGGCGTGGCGGCTCGGATACCACCGGTGTTGCATTGGCGGCGGCGTTAAAAGCCGATGAGTGCCAGATTTATACGGATGTAGACGGTGTTTACACAACCGACCCGCGGGTGGTTTCTTCCGCCCGCCGCTTAAACCAGATTACCTTTGAAGAAATGCTGGAAATGGCAAGCCTGGGCTCCAAGGTTTTGCAAATCCGGGCTGTAGAGTTTGCGGGCAAATACAATGTACCGCTGCGCGTTTTACACAGCTTTCAGGATGGCCCCGGCACATTGATTACCCTCGATGAGGAACTAGACACCATGGAACAACCCGTAGTATCAGGCATTGCCTTTAACCGCGACGAAGCAAAAGTGACCTTGGCCGGCGTGCCCGATCTTCCCGGTGTTGCCTCACGTATTTTGGCGCCAGTGGGCGATGCGAATATTGAGGTAGACGTTATTGTTCAAAACGTATCCTCGGATAAAACCACCGATTTAACCTTTACCGTGCACAAAAACGACATGGAAAAGGCCCGCGGTGTGCTTGAGACGGTTGCCAAGGAAATTGGCGCCCGCGAGGTTATTTGCGATAGCCATGTGGCCAAGGTATCGCTGGTGGGTGTGGGTATGCGCTCCCATGCCGGTGTGGCAGCTACCATGTTTAAGGCCTTGGCAGAAGACAATATCAACATCCAGATGATCACCACCTCTGAAATCAAAATTTCTGTGATCATCGATGAAAAATACCTTGAACTCGCGGTGCGGGCACTGCATGCTGCCTTCGAAATGGACAAAGCGCCCCAAGAGTTGAAGTAGCCATCAATAGTGCTTGGGGTAATTGGGGTTTGCATCGTCTAACCCCTTCTTTAACCCCATATTGACTGGTTTGTTTTCTTTTTTGCAGAACTTGGGCTTTACTTAAGGGGCTGCTCGCTGGGCAGGCTAAGGCAGAACAGGAAGTGGGTTAGTGACAACCAACAGCGGCAAAACCCCATACTTTTGTGGTACCGTTGTGCAACAGGATGATTTTAAGGAGAATCGTGATGTTGATTTTGACACGTCGCATAGGTGAAACGCTTATGGTAGGCGACGAAGTAACTGTCACAGTACTTGGTGTCAAAGGTAACCAAGTTCGCATTGGTGTTAATGCACCAAAAGAGGTGGCAGTTCACCGTGAAGAAATTTATCAGCGCATCCAGCGAGAAAAGCAGGACAACGACGAGTAACCCTGCCCGATTGCATCACAAACGGCGGCCCATGGCCGCCGTTTGTGTATCTGGGTGGTTAAAAATTGGCCTGTATTTTAAGGCAGAAAAACGCACATAACTCTTTGATTTATTAATAGATGTGGTATTATGCCGCACCTGTTGGAGAGGTGGCCGAGTGGCCGAAGGCGCGCCCCTGCTAAGGGCGTATACCCTAATCCGGTATCGGGGGTTCGAATCCCCCCCTCTCCGCCATTACAAATAAAAAAGCCCCGCTCGAAAGAGTGGGGCTTTTTTGTTTGTGCGGGGTAGCGGGTGGGTGAGAACCCCCTGGGTTCGACCCCAATTGCGTTTTGTGCAATTGGGGGACGCTGGAGTTGCGCGACGGCGCCCCGCAGGGGTGGGGCGTATGCCCCATCAATCCCCCCCCTCTCCGCCATTACAAATAAAAAAGCCCCGCTCGAAAGAGTGGGGCTTTTTTGTTTGTGCGGGGTAGCGGGTGGGTGAGCCCCCCTGGGTTCGACCCCAATTGCGTTTTGTGCAATTGGGGGACGCTGGAGCTGCGCGACGGCGCCCCGCAGGGGTGGGGCGTATGCCCCATCAATCCCCCCCTCTCCGCCATTACAAATAAAAAAGCCCCGCTCGTAAGAGTGGGGCTTTTTTGTTTGTGCGGAGTAGTGGGTGGGTGAGAACCCCCTGGGTTCGACCCCAATTGCGTTTTGTGCAATTGGGGGACGCTGGAGCTGCGCGACGGCGCCCCGCAGGGGTGGGCGGTTGCCCCATCAACCCCCACCTTTCTTATGTAGGCTTGATATTCGGTAGCCAGAGCGGGGCTATTGCGTGGCAGGGGCGGGTTTGAGCCGCAACCGGCAAATAACCCCGCAGCCGCAAATAGACCCGGTCTACCCCCCATGTTCCCCCAGGCCTTGGCATGCTAGCCTGTGGCCGGGAATTTCTGCGTTATAAGCGCTGCAGTTCGTCCCATAGGCAGTCATAAGAAAATGAGGCATCCATGGAAAAGTTTAAAGCTGCGCTAGGCAATGTGGGCGTACAGGTAGTAATCGCAATGATTATTGGCACCCTAACCGGTGCCATCATGGGGGAGGCTGCATCGGTATTTGCACCGCTTGGGCACCTGTTTATTAACCTGATAAAAATGCTGGTTATCCCGCTGATAGCCATTGCCATTGTAGCGGGTGCCGCCAATTTGGGGGGCAGTTCGTCGGCCGGGAAACTAGGTTTGGCAACCTTCGGGTTCTTCCTGGGTACCAGTGCGCTGGCTGTGGCTCTGGCGCTGGCCGCCGGCGAGCTATTTCAGCCGGGCGCCGGTGTTGATTTAAGCAGTGCCCAGAACATGTTCACCAACGAGTTGGCCGACAAGGGCCATGTGCCGGGTTTTGTTGAAACCATCCTGGGCATGGTGCCGGTGAACGTATTCCAGGCCCTGAATGACGCCAATATCCTGCAGATTATGGTGTTTTGCCTGTTCTTGGGCGTTGCCATTTCACGCCAGCCGGCGAGCCAGCGCCAGCCGTTAATGGCGGGGCTGGATACCCTGGTTAACGCCTTTATCTGGATGATCAACGTAGTGATGTGGCTGGCACCGCTGGGTGTTTTCGGGCTGATGGCAGATGCCGTGGGCACCTTTGGTTTCGCCATGCTGAATCTCGTGATGAATTTGTTTGTGGTCTACGTGCTGGCCATTCTGATTTTTGGTTTTGTGGTGTACCCGTTGCTGGTAAAGCTGCTGTCTGATCAGTCGCCCTGGGTATTTTTGTCAAAAATGAAAAAGGCGCAGGCGGTTGCGCTTTCTACATCGTCTTCCATGGCAACACTGCCGGTAACACTTGAGGTGGTAGAAGAGGAGTTAAAGGTATCCAAGCCAACGGCGGCTTTCGTGCTGCCTTTGGGGGCCACCATTAACATGAGTGGTAATGCCATCTATTACGGCCTGGTCGCCGTGTTTTTTGCGCAGGTTTTTAACGTAGAGCTGGGTTTACCCGCCTATCTTGCGATTATTTTCACCTCTACCCTGGGTGCGATTGGCCAGGCCGGTGTACCGGGGCCCTCGTTTTTGGTGGTTGCCGTATTGTTGGCCGCAGGTATTCCCATAGAGGGCTTGCCGTTGCTGTTTGCGCTAGATCGCATATTCGACATGATCCGTACGGCGCTAAACATCACGGGCGACGCCGCTTGCGCAGTCATTGTGGATCAGGTGGCAGGTGTTGCCGAAGATGTATCACAGGCTGATGGGCCGCTGCAGGGTGCAGATAAAGCCTAGCGCAATGATCATCACCCTGGCTTGAAGTGTTCAAGCCGGGCTGATGAAGCGCCTTTATTGGCGCTTTACACAGGCCTCAACAATCGCACCTTTGTTGATACCTTCAAAAGCTTGAACGCGAATGGTATCGCCAGGGGCTTCTGCGGCAAGTGTGTGCGCAATGTGCGTGGCCAGCCATTCTACGGTGGTATCTGTATCAAGCATGTAGCAGTGGTTTGCAGGCATATCCAGCTCAAAGGCGCCCTGTTGTGCCCGGTAGGCAAACTTTAGTAAGCCGTTTTCGTTGGCTACCAAATCCTCCTGGGTGCCCAGGTAAATATCTTGCCAGCGAGTGGCCCAATCTTTTTCTAACGCCGGGTCAGATACACCATTGCGCCAGATGTGAATGCGCGAACGGTGGCCATGGGCAATGCGCTGGCAGTTGCCGCCGTGCTTTTTAAGGCCATGAGAGTAATGGTAAAAGGCGCTGTTTATAGGCTCTTCATCGAAGCTGATGCGCAGCTCGGCAATGCTCGCCTCGAATTGGGGTTTCAGTTGCATAACGCACCACTGGGCCACACTTGCTGCGGTAATTTCTGGCGCGTCTATCAGTACGATAGCCTGCCTGGGGGAGCGGCAGCGCAGGGCTTGCTTGCCATAGCGCCAAACAAGCTCAATGGTGTCGCCATTTTCAAGTAGTTCCAGGTGCTTAGATTGCGCGGGTACCAGCAGGCAGTGATCTATACGGGTATCCAAAAAGTGGCGCAGGCGCTTTTTAACATTGCCAAAGTCGCACACCATCCCTTGGGCGTCGAGCGCACCATCAAGCGCTGTATTGGCAAGCCAGGTTTCCCCAAGCATGCCCCGCTCTGGGTGCAGGTAACTAAAATCAACGTTGGTAAGATTATCTACAAATAACAGCATGTCGCGCACAGGGCTAGAAAATGGGCAGGCATGATACCGCTGCGGGCCTTGTAGCACCACCAGCGAGCACCTCTTTAGGCTAAACTCAAATGGCTTGATTCGCTAGGGGATGCAGTGAATTTTAAACGTTGGGCTCTTTACGGCGGTATTGAACCGGCTACTTTGTCGCCAATCGATGCGCGAGGCCTGCGCCTGTGGCGCTACTGCCAGTGGATTGTGGTACTGCTAATACTGGTGTTTTTTCTGGTTGCTGTGCATCAGGGCATTGGCCTGCGCATTGTGTGCTTGAGTGTGGGTTGGGCCCTTTGCATGGCGGGGCTCTTTGTTACACGCCCGTCACTTAGATCCTTGTCTATTAACCTTACGATGCTCGGTGCGAATATAGCCGTTGCCACCGGCACCTACACCAATGGCGGCCTGGGCACGGCGGCCAGTGCCTGGATTGTCTACCTCCCGCTGTTGGCGGGTGTAATGGGCGGGGCGCGTGCTGCCCGTGTGTGGGTGTATGGCGCCGGGGGTGTATTGGCGGCATTCTTGATTGCGCAATTTCTTGGCGTACCTATGCCAAACCTCACCCCACCTGAGCTTGTGTACCGCCAGGATGTGCTACAGCTGGTAATGCAGGTGATTGCGGTGGCCATGATGCTAAGCGGGCTAATAGGGCAGGTGGAACTCTCTGAGAAGGCTATGAGCCAAACCATACAATCATTGCACCGCGAGGTGGCTTCACGCATTGAGGCTGAGGAAAAGGCAATAGCCGCAGAGCACAAAAAGGCTGCTTTTTTTACCTCCATGAGCCACGAGTTAAAAACACCGCTTAACGCCATAATTGGCTTTGCCCGCATGGCGATAAAGCAGGCCAAACACGGCCCGCTTGATGAACGTGGGCAAGATGCATTGCAGCGGGTGCTCACCAATGGCCAAGATATGTTGAATTTGGTGAAAAATTTATTGGTGATTGCGAAGTCAGATGAAGGCAAAACAGTTGAAGATCTGCTGGAGTTTGATTTGGCCCATGTGGTACATGAAGTGGTGGCCGATATGCAAAGCCTGGCCGAGCCAGGTGTTGTGCTGGAAGATTCCGTAGCTACACCACTGGTTTTAAAGGCAGATATGGCAGCTTTGCGGCGGGTGTTGGTCAATCTAATTGGTAATGCGTTGAAGTTCACAGAGCAGGGCTCGGTAAAAGTATCGCTAAATAGCCGCGTTACCGGTGGAAAAACCTGGTTTGCCATCAGTGTTGTAGATACTGGCCCCGGCATTCCAAATGAAGAGTTGCCCTTTTTGTTTGAGCCCTATACCCGCGGTGTAACTACCCAATCGAAATCGGGCACGGGCCTTGGGCTTGCTTTAAGCCAGCAGTGGGCCGGGCAGTTGGGCGGATACATAGAGGTCAGCACCCGGCTGGGTGAAGGCAGTGAATTTTCCCTGTATTTGCCAAGCGAGCTTGCGGTTTAGAGCATTTGGTTGACTATTTTTCCTTTCCTTTTTGTGTGGGCCTGCCTTGGGCGGACTTCTGCAGCTGACAATTGGTGAATGCTTGCATGCATAAAGAGCAAGGTTAGCCAGCTAGCAGTTCAGTGGTTGTGGGCGTGTAAGGGTTATTTGGTGGGCATTTTTCGGTGGTTGTTGGGGAGTTACCCATGGCGGCCAAGCAGGCCCCTTTACCTTAATTGCAGGCATAAAAAAGGGCAGCCAAGCTGCCCTTTGGTGTTTAGCGACCTATCAGAACTCGTACAGAACTTTAACGGTGCCATCTACATCGGCGGTATCAATGTAGCCAATCAGTGAAGGGTTTTGCGAGATGAGTTTTTTCACATCTGCGCTGCCGCCTACTTCTTTGGGTGGTGTGCCTTTACCGGTGAACAGCAGCTGTGCCCAGTAGGCTTTAATCTGCTGATCATTCTTTTTCAGTACGGTAGAAACAAACGCACTGCGGTTAGCTGAGCCATCGGCCTGGTCTACAGGGATTGCTTCAGAGCCATCGGGAAAGGTTTTCTTTTTACCTAAAAACACACGAGAGATGTCGTCTTCGCTCATGGTGTTCGGGTTGGCAGGGTGTACCACAACAGCTACGCCCGACCAGGCAGCAACACTCATCAGCATGGTGGCAATAAACACCAAGCGAGAGGCAACTTTCTTAGTAAAGAACGTTTTCATGTTAATCCTCCCTTAGAAAATGGTGTCGATTGAGAAGCGCACAACACTTGCGCTGCCATCAACTTCATAGGTGCCGTCGGTATCGAAATTACGCTGTGAAAAATCGATTTTGAACGACGCCGATGGGTGGAAGTTGTAGCGCATACCCACAGTTACCGTTTGGTTCTTGCCTTCGGCAGCATCTGTCGCTTTTTCAACACATGCCAATAACTCTGTGCCGTTAGATGGGCCTGTTGCGGGACAAAGCGCAGAGGGAACACCTGATGGAGGAAACGCTGGTGCAGTAATTCCGTCTGTGCGGGTGTCTTCCTGCACTTCATAAGTGATATGGAACATCAAATCGTTAAATGTTTTACCCAGGGTCAGGTACGCAGAATCTTGGTCGGCAATAAAGGAATCTTCTACCTTAATTTGCGTAACTTCACCTGCGAATAACCAGTTACCGTTATCCGCTTTAAAGCCTAAGCCTGCGAATGAGCCTTTATCTTCATTCACGGAAAATGAGTCTGCGATATCCGTAAGGCCACCTAAGCGCAGCCCGCCATCAAGCGCCGCCAGTGTGGGGTTCGTGATACTGGTGTCTGCTTGGAAATAAGCAGCGCGTAAGGTTAACCAATCGTTGTTGATGGTCCAGGCGCCACCCCAAAGGTTGCGAAGGTCTGCCTGAGATTCAGCACCTGAAACGAGCAATTCGTCTGCAGTTCGACCCAGTACCAGCTGAACACCTGAATCCCAGCTGCCCATGGCGCCGTTGAACTGTACGTTTACGCCTTCCATGGTAGAGAAGAACAGGTCATACACAGACTCTGGTGGGCGAATCCAGGGGTAGGCGTAGCCAACATCCAGGAAGTCTGAGTACTGGTAGAAGGGAATACGCAGCTTGCCCACGTTTACACGTGATGCATCACCAAAATCGTAAGATACGAAGGCCCATTCCATTTCCACGTTAAAATCGTCTGCGCCGCGGGCCATCGCCTGCGCAGTTACGGAAAGACCGTTGCCCAGATTGCTACTGGCTTGCAGGGCAAGCTTTGATTCGGGGCGGAAGTTGTAGTCATCGTCGCCATAGCCGTACAGACGTATTTCATTCGTAGCTGGGTTTGCATCTCCAATGCGCTCCGCTTCACTGGTTGTGATACCGCCAGTGATGGACGCAAAGCCGTTCCAGCGAATGTCTGCGGCATTAACGTTGACCGCCAAAGCTGGTGCCATGCTAGCAACAGCGGTTGCGAGTAAGGCTTTTTTCATAGTCTCTCTCTCTAGGGTTATAGATAAACAACAGGTTAGATTACAAAATTAAAACTTGCCTAAAAAACAGGCCATTTTTTGTACGTTATTAGTATCAGCAACCTAGAGTGGTGGCCGGAAATGGACTGGGGTACGCGGTGAAATTACACGGCACACCTATAATCGTCGCGCATCCTAGTATTACCTGACTGAAAAGTCAAAAAAGTAACGTATGACAGGTGCTGCCTGCCTGTCGAACGGCTGGCGGATTTGCGTATAATGCCGCCTTTGCCGCACGCCCAGTTCATTGGGGTGCGCCTTTCTTAAGTGTCTGCTTTCGTTGGAACCCAATCATGACCGTACGCACTCGAATTGCGCCATCGCCCACCGGTGACCCGCACGTAGGTACTGCCTACATCGCTTTGTTCAACTACTGCTTTGCCAAAAGCCAGGGCGGTGAATTCCTGCTGCGTATTGAAGATACAGACCAAGTGCGCAGCACCCCCGAATCTGAGCAGGCCATTTTGGATAGCCTGCGCTGGCTCGGCCTGGATTGGGATGAGGGCCCGGATGTGGGGGGCGCCAAGGGGCCATACCGGCAAAGTGAGCGCAGCGATATCTACCAGCGCTACTGTAATGAGCTCATTGAAAAGGGCCACGCCTTCCGCTGCTACCGTACGCCCGAAGAGCTGGATGCACTGCGCGAAGCGCGCCGTGCCGAAGGGGGCTTTGCCGCATTAAAGCCCAGCGAACTGCGCCTGCCCGCGGATGAAGTTGCCAAGCGTGAAGCCGAGGGCCAGCCCTATGTGATTCGCATGCTAGTGCCTGAGGGGGAGGGCCCGTGCCCCATAGACGACATGCTGCGCGGCACCATAGAGCTTGATTGGGGCCAGGTAGATGCCCAGGTATTGCTGAAATCAGACGGCCTACCCACCTATCATTTGGCCAACGTGGTGGATGATCACCTCATGGGCATCACCCACGTGCTGCGCGGCGAGGAGTGGATTAACTCCGCCCCCAAGCACAAGCTGCTCTATGAATACTTCGGCTGGGATATGCCCGTACTCTGCCACTTGCCCCTGTTGCGCAACCCCGATAAATCCAAGCTCAGCAAGCGCAAAAACCCCACCAGCATCCTCTATTACAAGGATATGGGTTACCTGCCCGAAGGCCTTTTGAACTACCTTGGCCGTATGGGTTGGTCTATGCCCGATGAGCGCGAGAAATTTACCCTGGCCGAGATGATTGAGCACTTCGATATCTCGCGCGTATCACTCGGTGGCCCCATATTCGATGTTGAAAAGCTCGATTGGCTAAACGGCCTGTGGATTCGTGAAAACCTGAGCCCAGAGGCCCTGGCAGATCGCCTGAGCGCCTGGGCGTTTAATCGCGACAAGCTCATGAGCCTGATCCCGCACGCGCAACCAAGAATGGACAAGTTGTCTGATTTTGCGCCCCTAATGGCATTTATGGCCGCCGGCCAGTTGCCCATTACCAGCGCGAGCTTTGCCGATGTGAAAATGGATGAAGACACGCTCAAGGCCGTGCTGCAGTTTGCCCTGTGGCGCCTGGAGGCATTGCGCACCTGGGAGCGTGACGCCATCTTTAACGAGTTGAAAACGCTGGCAACTCAGATGGATATCAAGGTTAAGGATTTCCTGGCTCCGTTGTTTATCGCCATCGCGGGCACAACTGCATCTTTCTCGGTAATGGATTCCATGACATTACTGGGCCCGGATATGAGCCGTGCCCGCATTCGCCATGCATTGAATAGCGTGTTTGGTGAAATCGGTAAAAAGCAGGCCAAAAAGCTTGAAAAGGCCTATGAGGCGCTGGGAAAAGCACCAAATTGATCAAATCAGAATCAGGCGTAAGTTTTTGATTTTAAACGCTTGACAGGGCAGGGCGCAGTGGTAGAATGCGCCCCACTTCAGAGAGACGGCAGCAGCCATCCACTGAAACCCAGAATTTGGGGCTATAGCTCAGCTGGGAGAGCGCAACACTGGCAGTGTTGAGGTCTGCGGTTCGATCCCGCATAGCTCCACCATATAGAAAACCCCGCGTCGCAAGACGCGGGGTTTTTTTATGGGCGCAGCAAGGCTGCGGGGTTGTTCTTAGCCTCGGTTCACAAATCTGACTGGATCAGATTTGGGCAAAGGCGCGTTTCAGCCATTGGGCCGCAGGCCCGAGCACATTGGTGTGCGAGCCAATCCCGCATAGCTCCACCAAAAAGCGTTGTAAATCAATGCGTTAAAGAACCCGACTTAGAGCGGGTTTTTTATTGTCTGAAATTTAAGTCCATTTTAAGCCCAGGTGAGTTCATTGTGTCTAAGGGTTCCCTTGGTCAGTGGGGGGCGGTGCGTTCTTCTGGCTTTCCTGGTGGTTGGGGTGAGGGGTGGGGCTTACATTGCTTGTCATTGGTATCCATCCAGGTTTTTCTCGATGGATACAGGCTATTAAACAGTTCGCTTAAAAATGGGAGGATTCTGAAAAATGAACAGAAAAAAGTGGGGATGGATGGTGGTGAAAGGTGCGGGAAGCCGCACCTAGGTGGTGTGCTATTCGGGAATCTCTTGCTCCCAGGCTGACTCAAATCCCTTGTTCCCACAGTGGATGTGAAGCGCAGAATAGGCTTGCTCAAGCAAGTACTCAACGTTGTCCTCTAGGGGTGCGTCAACGATTGCCCAATATAACTGAGCCAGATGGGTTGCATCGTTGGGCGATTGAACTCCCGTTTGTAGCAATTGCAGTGATCGGGTGTCACCAAGGGATTGGGCATGTTCAGCAACAAATTGTCGTGCCCGCTCATTTCGAAATTCGATCATAAGGCCTCCTGGGCGTCTTTTATGACGGCCATTCTATCTGCAATCCACTCAAGTTTTGAGCGAAGTTCTGCTAAGTGCATTTTCTGGGTCACGGCCAGTAGATAACGTTGCTTCTTTCTATACGTAGGATCAGGAACGAACTTTAGCCCTTCGGGTATATCGGCAGCCTCAAGAATCCAATAAACAGACACTGGTTTGCCAGAATTTCGCTTGGCCTTCATCCGATGGATGCCTTTGAGGTGCTGCCAGTGTGGAGAAAACGAAAGCCCGTGTTCCACCGAAGGTTGTACCCAGTTGCCGCAACTGGGAAAACCTAGTCATCACGTTGAATACCAATTAGCACCTCGCGATGGGTGCTATTTGGGTTCAGGTGAGGGGTGGGGTGCTCGCCATCAACAATTAACCGGGCTAACAGTTGGTTGAGCCTTTTAAATGCTTCCCCTAGGTCCTCTAGTAATTTGAGCTGCTCCATCCATAAGCCTTCTGTTTTGAGGTGGGTGTGCGAGAAGCTGCTATTCAATTAAAGAAAATCTGGGGCTGCATACTTGCCATAAGTCATCCTGTCAGCGCCACAGCGCTGGCTTTTATCAGGCGCTGCTAACCCGCCATGGCCTTAGCTGCAGTGCGCTGGCGCGGCTTCCTTTTTGGCTTGCAGCTCCAAGGGCCTTTGTGTAGTTTTAGCCTCCTTCTGGACGCTGCTTGATGGGACCTGTGTGCCAGTTAAGCCTAGGTTTCCAGGTGGTAAAGGCTGTTTAAAGGACAAGATGTAAATAAAGGATTGCGCTCATGTTTGAAACTCTCATCAATAAAACCATTGCACTTTTAACGCTGCAGCTGCTCATTACTTGGGTGGGGGCGCAGGCTGTAGTTACTTACTTTCGCTTATGCTATTGGGCCGGCGCGGATAATGTTCAGGCGGTTGAGGGCGAGAGCGGGTCAATTGATATCTTTCCGTCAGGCGCCGGGGCGCAAACTTTCTTTTATGGCAACTTTATTGCCAATGCTGTTATTGGTTTAGTGCTCATTGTGTTTTTTAGGCAGTCGGCTGATGTCGGTATCTGGCTGTTTTGTATTTGGTCGCTCACTTTTGGCTTTAGCTTTGGCTTCATTTTCATTTTCCTTAACGAAAACGTTGCAGAAAAGGCCTTAACTCTTACCGCAAGTATTAGCTTGCTATGTGCGTTGGTCGGTCTGTCGGTTCAAACGGATCTATCTTTTATGCAGCCTTGGTTGCTGGTTGGGCTGGTCATTCTGCTGATAGTAAATATTGGCAGAGGGGTGATGGGTTTACCTGACGAAGAGAAGCGTATCAAGGCTATTGGCGGTAGTCTGTTGTTTGCGCTCTACCTGGTTGCAGATTTTAACGCCCTCGCTCAAGCAGCGGCGCCTGAGCAAAATAGTTGGAATATAGCGCTGGAAATTTCCATCCAATTGTATCTGGATGTTATTAATCTGTTGCTGCAAATCCTTGAGGCGTTGGGCCAGGAGGAGGGTTAAACCCGGCGATGTAGGTTAAGTAGTTATTGTGTGTACCTATTTCGTGGTTAACGGAAAATTTTTGTTTTAAGAAAAATAAATATGGCATCCATAAAGAACTTTGGAAAAATTTTCATAATTTATGTGCGAGATGAGTTCGAATCTTGGTTAGGTCTATCAATAATCTTTAATCGACAAAAGCCGACGCTTGATGTATTGATGCGTCCTGCCGGTGGCAGTTAAAGAAATTTGCAGCGGATTATTGCGGTTTAACTCGGCAGTCGGCAGTCGGCAGTCGGCAGCTGCCCAGGCCTGGTGTGTAGTGACTTGGCTTGTTGCTGTGTGTGGTTGGGGTTGTGGGCGCGCTTAGCTTTGTAAGTGGCCCCCGGTGCATTGGTTTGCCTGCTTTATCTTTTCGGCGCTCTTTTGGCGTGCGGTTAACGGTGTAACTAAAGCAGCCAGCTGTTCGCTGGCTGTATTGGTGGGTATTGTAGAGGGCTAGCGACTACTTCTTGGTGCGTTTTAATCCGAGCCCCAGTAAACCTAAGCCGAGTAGTAACAGAGAGCCCGGTTCGGGCAGGTTGCTACTAACCAGCCATGCTCCCATGGTGCCGCTGGAGTTCGAGCTATAGTGAGAGTCGTACCAAGGAGCATCGTGAACGGCGAGTGAGCCGCCAAAAATGAAGTTGTAGTAACCGGCGATGCTGTAGTCGCCAATAACGGCTTCGCCGCCAGAACCGAGATCGGAGTTCACTCCATCGAACAGGTCATGGAGTGTTGCGGACGCGGCTGCGCCCAAGTCGTTATCACTGGAATAGATATCGGCGGAGGTAAGTGCCAGGCCTGTGGCGTCTGACCAGGTGCTGGCAATTTGATCTGCCGTTGCGAGCACCCAAGTTCTCCCTGCGTACATTATCCCTGTGTTGAAGTTTGCGTAGGTGTCATGAATAAGGCCTACGTCTAAATAGTCGACCCCTAAATTTGTGTCCGTGGTATAGGTGCCATGGTCAATGATCGTTGCGCCAGACATGGAGCTGACAACCAGCGTGCAGGTTGCTACTAAGGTTTTGAGCGTTTTCATAGGTCTATTCCCTTTTTCCTGTTGTTGTCTCAAGGTCAGGCGGTTGGTACGCAATGCCCATGCCACTATGATTTTTTCTAGTTTTTTCAGTGGCTTGGTTTTTTTGCATGTCGCTCGCGTAGCGATTGTGTAAATAAGCTCGACAGCAGTATTCGAGTGGAAAGGGGGCGAAGACTGGAAGTAGCTAATGCTTAAATGTTAATAGCAGGGAATTAAGGTGGTAATCGATACGGCAGTGTGGCCGGTGAGTGTGCTTGCTTTTAGGCGCTAAATCCGCGCGCCGCTCACTGTTTTAGCTAGATGTTGTTGGTGGCGTCGATAACTTGGAGATTCTGGCCGCTCAGTGGTGCTTGAGTGGTGTTGAAACCTGGGCGGGTGAGATCAAACACCGGGTAAGAATTGTGTGTGGCGTTGCGCGTGGAATATCGGTGTGATGCCCCCGTGGCTGTTGGGGGCGAGCAACGCTTTTTGCCACATCTGGATTGGTGAAGGTGGTCATGTTGGCAGAGAGTTCGTGGTGTATGTGAAAGCGGTGGTGCCGGATGCTAAAAACGTGGCCCGACATGCTGCGTTGAGATTATTCGAGCCATCATCTGGCCACCCGTAACCATAATCTTCAAAACCCAATTGTTATCGAACCTAGGGGCGTGAGGGTGAATCGATGGCGCGCACAAGGCGCTACGGGCTCATCCAGTGGCTAGCTTATTCTATCTGGAGTTAAGGTTTGTGGCGCTTGCTTGTGGCAACCAAGTGCTTTTGCTGCTTACTGGTTCGAGAAGGAGCGGGGTTCGAAACAGGCCCCGCTCGTATTGCTCGTGTCATGAGAGCGGGGCTGCCGCTTACGCCTTTAGCTTTGGCCTTCTTTACTGCTGTTTTCTTCCGGTGCCTCTTTCTGGATTTTTTCCAGCGCTTTGTGGTAATCACGGCAGGCGCGGCTGTCTTGTTCGGATTGGGCGCAGGCTTGCTCGTGTACCGCAAGGCGTGCAGCTTTCACTTGGTCGCGGCCGCGCACTTCGTAAATTTTTTGAATGGAGTTTGGCATGCGGATGTTACTGTTGGTTGCGTATACCTTGTCAAAGCGCGCACTCACCCGGCCTTGGGTGTCTGTGAAGGCGAGCGCCTGGCTAAACAGCAAGTCGCGATCGGGGCGCGAAAGCACCAGCAGGTAGTTGCGGCTGGCGCCAGCTGAAACCATTAGTACTTGCTCGTTCACAGCAGACCAGCCATTTACATTGTTCTTGCGAAAATCGCGCACCTCTTTTAATTCAGGGAATTCATAATTGATGGGCGGGTTGGCGAGTGCGCCGGTGGTGGCGAGTGCCAGGCACAGGGTGATGATCAGCTGTTTCATGGTGTATCCCACCTGCAGGTGTGCCGAAACGGGCGGCTTAGTGTACCTGTAAAATATGACCGCAGCTGCAGGGTTAGGTTCAATGAGTGTGCTTTTTGATGGGCATAAAAAAGCCCCGATAAATCGGGGCTTTTAAAGACTAGAGGCTAGTCAAATAATGGCGGACCGGACGGGACTCGAACCCGCGACCTCCGGCGTGACAGGCCGGCATTCTAACCAACTGAACTACCGGTCCGCTAAACCGTGTAGGCGCAATCAACTGCGTTAATTGCCGCCTGAATATGGTGGGTGGTACAGGGGTCGAACCTGTGACCTACGCCTTGTAAGGGCGCCGCTCTACCAACTGAGCTAACCACCCGGTGTTCAGGAGCCGCGTATTCTACTGATAAATCCGGGTCGGTCAACAATATTCTTAATTTTTTTCAGTGGATTCAACGCCTTGGTTGTTGGCGCATATTCCGGGCGTTGCAAACATAGGCGCTTGCAGGGTGCGTTGTTATACTCCCCGCCCATTGGAACTTTGTGGGAGCAGGCGTGTGATTCGCAAGGCGATTCAGCTATTGGTGGTGAGTGTGATGCTGGTGTGCAGCGCACAGGCCGCGATTGAGGTGTATGAGTTTGAAGATCCGGAGCTGCGGGCACGATATCAGCTGTTTACAGAGGAGATGCGCTGCCCGAAATGCCAAAACCAGAATTTGGCAGGCTCCGATTCCCCTATAGCGGCCGATCTGCGGCGCGAGCTGCACAGGCTGCTAATGGAGGGCAAAACCGATGAACAAATCACCGATTTCATGGTGGCCCGCTATGGCGATTTCATCCTTTATAAGCCAAGGGTGCAATCGAACACCTTGATGCTATGGCTTACCCCCTTGGTGCTGTTTGCCCTGGGCGTGGCCATTGTGCTCTGGTTTGCCCGTGGGCGTGCGCGCCCTGTGAAAACTATCAGTGATGAAGAACGTGCGCGCCTGGATGCGCTGGTGGCTTCATCTGTGGCCGGGCGTGAAGCGCCCTCAGCCACCTCAGCCAACAACAAGCAGGAATCTGGCGAATGACGTTTTTTTGGGTAGTTGCCACTGTATTGGCGTTGTTGGCGGCAGTGAGTGTGTTGTGGCCCTTGTGGTCGCAGCGGGGTTCGGCGGGGCTGGCGCGCGGTGCCACCAATATTGAAATTTATCGCGAGCGCGTGGGCGAGCTGGATGCCCAGCTGGCAGCCGGCGAGCTGGATGCCGAGGCGCACAGTGCCATGCACGATGAGCTTAAGCTCTCGCTGTTGGACGACACCCAAGCCGATAGCCACCCCGAGCCAGCCACCCACACACGCGGCGGTGCACAGCTGTTGCTGGTGCTGGCGGTGTTGTTGCCGGTGATTGCAGGTGTCTGGTATTGGCAGAGTGGCGCCAGCCAAGACGTATTGCTGCGCGATAAAATGCAGGCCATGAGCGGCGCCAAAGATGCACCGGCAGTGGCAGAAATGTTGCGCGCACGGCTTGATCAGCAGCCGGAAAACACCCAAAGCTGGTTTACCCTGGCGCGCCTTTACATGGATATGGGGCGCTACGCCGATGCCACCATGGCCTATATGGAGGTGGTGAATCGTGAGCCGGAGGCGGGTTCGGTAGTGGCCGAAATGGCGCAAGCTTTGTTTTTGGCCTCTAACAACCAAATGACCCCCGAAGTGCAGCGCATTACCCAGCGCGCGCTCGATCTTGTGCCCGAGAACACCACGGCGCTGGGCCTTGCGGGCATTGCCGCCTACGAGCAACAGCGTTTTCGCGAAGCAGTAGACTACTGGCAGCGTGCGCTGGCGGGCAGCCAGCCGGGCTCGCCTGGCTATAAAGCCCTGCAAGGTGGCGTGGCGCAAGCCCGTGCGGCACTCGCCGCCGCAGGCGATGCGCAGGCAAATCAGGGCGATGCGCAGGCAAATCAGGGCGATGCGGCAGGCGCTGCCAACAGCACAGCTGAAACCCAGGGAGCCACAGGGCCTGCTATTACCGTGAGTGTGAGCTTAGGCGACGCCGTACCGCGTTCCGGCCAAACGGTATTTGTGTATGTGCGCGCCTGGCAGGGGGCCAAAATGCCACTGGCTATTGAGCGGCTGCGCATTGATCAGCTGCCTGCAGTGGTGGTGCTCGATGACAGCAAAGCCATGATGGCAGGCACGTCGCTTGCGGCGGCGGGCCAGCTGGAAGTTGTTGCACGGGTTTCGGCCTCGGGCAGCCCGGTGCCGGCCAAGGGGGATTGGCAGGCGTCGCAAGGGCCGATTTCCCTTGCCGAAGGGCCGGCTTCCGTAGCACTGCAGGTGCAGCAGCAGGTGCAGTAAGGCAGGGTGAAATGGGGCGGGCATCTGTGTAGAATCGCCCCATCTTCGGGCGTCTATCACGACCGGCAGGGAACGCCACCTTCATCGCCTGAACAGCGCTGTGTTCCACCGGTTATGTGCCTATAAATACTAGAATATTCAATGGCTTAGGGCTGTTGAGACCAAGAGTGAAACTGTTGTATGCGGCTCAAATGTATCAAGCTGGCCGGGTTTAAATCCTTTGTAGACCCGACAACCGTTAATTTTCCTTCCAACCTGGGCGCCGTGGTTGGCCCCAATGGTTGCGGCAAGTCCAACATTATCGATGCCGTGCGCTGGGTGATGGGTGAGTCGTCGGCAAAGAATTTGCGCGGCGAAAACATGACCGATGTTATCTTCAATGGCTCGGGCGGGCGAAAGCCCGTGGGTCAGGCATCCATTGAGCTGGTGTTTGATAACTCCGAGGGCAAGCTGGTAGGGGAATACGCAAGCTACGCAGAAATCTCTATTCGCCGCAAGGTAACCCGCGAAGGCCAGAATTTTTACTACCTCAACGGCAATAAGTGCCGCCGCCGCGATATTACCGACATCTTTTTGGGTACCGGCCTCGGGCCACGCTCCTACGCCATTATTGAGCAGGGCATGATTTCGCGCCTGATTGAAGCGCGCCCGGAAGATTTGCGGGTATTTATTGAAGAAGCGGCCGGTATTTCAAAATACAAAGAGCGCCGCCGCGACACAGAAAACCGCATTCGCCGCACCCACGAAAACCTTGAGCGCTTAACTGATATTCGCGATGAGTTAGAGCGCCAGCTGTCGCGCCTTGAACGCCAGGCGCAGGCCGCTGAAAAATACGGATTGTTCAAAAAAGAAGAGCGCGAGCTCAAGGCCCAATTGCAGGCATTGCGCTACCGGGTGCTGGCAGAGCAGGTAACAATCAAGCGCGCGGCCATTCGCGAGCTGGAAGTGCAAGTGGAAGCCTTTGTTTCCGAACAGGTAAACAAAGACACCCAGATCGAAAAGTACCGCACCCAATACACCGAGCTTGGCGACAAGTTCAACGAAGTGCAGGGCCGCTACTACTCAGTGGGCTCTGATATAGCGCGCATTGAACAAAGTATTAGCCACGCGCAAGATCGCGTGCGCCAGCTCACTATCGATTTGGATCAAACCCGTCGCGACTGCAAAGAAGCCGAAGAGCACTTGCGGCTGGATGCCGAAAAGGCCGAGGGCTGGCAGGCAGAATTGCTGGAAATTGAACCGGAATTGGATTTGGTGCAATCCGCCGGTGATAACTCCAGCGAGCTGCTGATGGAAGCCGAAGAGCAAATGCAGCAGTGGCAAAGCGAGTGGGACGAATTTAACCAGCAGGCCTCAGAGCCGCGCCAGCGCGCGGAAGTGCAGCAATCGCGTATTCAGCATTTAGAGCAGGTGCAAACGCGCCTGCTAGAGCGCATTCGCAAGCTTGAGGAAGAAAAATCGCACCTCACCGCCGGTGAGGTTGAAGACGAAATTGAAGAGTTAACCGAACAGCTGGCCGAGCTCGATTTGCAGGGCGAAGAAACCCGCGATCGCAACGAGCAGATTGCAGAAGACATCAACAACCTGCGCGAAACCAACAACCAGCTTAATAACAGCCTGGATGAAAAGAAAAGCAAGCTGCAAACCTTGCGCGGGCGCCATGCCTCACTTGAAGCCTTGCAGCAGGCTGCACTTGGCGAACAAAACAAAGCGGTTACCCGCTGGCTTGAAAACAATAACCTCGCAGACAAACCACGTTTGGCCGAAGGGTTAAGCGTACGCGATGGTTGGGATAAAGCCGTAGAAACAGTACTTGGCAACAACCTGCAAGCAGTGTGTACCCAGGGCCTGGATTCCGTAGCCGGTGTGTTGGAAAGCCTTACCCAGGGCCAGCTGCTGCTGGTAGATAGCGCCGCCCAAGTGCAGGCGCAATCGGGCGATAAAGCCGTAACCCTTGATAGCTTTATTGATGCTGATGTATCCATCGCATCACTCGTGGGCCAGGTTTACGCTGTTGAAACATTGGCAGAAGCCTTGGCGTTGCGGGCTAATTTATCGGCCAATGAATCGGTAATCACCAAAGAGGCCATTTGGATTGGCCCGAACTGGTTACGAGTGGTGCGCGATAACGACGCCACCGCAGGCGTTATTGCGCGCAAGCAAGAGCTGGAAACCCTGGCGGTTGAGCTTGAATCCCTTGAAAGCGCAGTGGCCACGGAATCCGAGCAGCTGCAACTGGGGCGCGAGCGCTTAAAAGAGCTTGAGCAAAACCGTGAACAGTTGCGCCGAAGCCTGGATGAGCACACCCGTAAGTACAGCGAAATTAAAGCGCAGCTGTCAGCACGCCAGGTGCGCGTTGAACAAATTCTGGATCGCAAAAAGCGCATCTCCGATGAAGTGGCCGAAGCCCGCGAGCAAATGGAACTTGAGGCAGAGCATCTGTCTGAGGCGCGTATGAGCCTTGAAGAAGCCATTGATGCCATGGAGCGCGACACCGGCAAGCGCGAAGAGCTGATGACCCGCCGCGACAGCATTCGCGCACGTCTGGATGAAGCCCGACAAAAGGCCCGCCACGATAAAGACCGCAGCCACGAGCTGGCCATGCGCGTTCAAAGTTTGCGCACCCAACTTTCGGCCATTCAGGCCGGCATGAGCCGCATGCAAGAGCAATCTGCCCGCTTGGCCGAGCGTCGCGAGCAATTGGAAGCCGCGCTATCAGATAACCACGACCCAATTGAAGAATACAAGCTAGAGCTTGAAGCGCTGCTGGAAAAACGCGTATCGGTGGAAGAGGAACTGGGCGAGGCGCGCAAAGCGGTGGAAACCGTTGAGCATTCACTGCGCGAGGTAGAACAGCTGCGCAACCGTGCCGAGCAAGACGTGCAAAAGGTGCGTGGCAACCTGGAGCAAGAGCGCTTGAAGGCGCAAACGCTGGAAGTGCAAAAGCAGGGCTTTGAAAATCAGCTCAAAGAAGAAGAGTTTGATTTGGAAGCGCTGCTGGCCGAATTGCCGGAAGATGCAGAAGAGGCGCCTATGGTGGCGCAGCTGGAAACCATTGGTAACAAAATTACCCGCCTGGGCCCCATTAACCTGGCGGCAATTGACGAGTATAAATCGGAATCCGAGCGCAAAAATTATCTGGATGCGCAAAACGGCGATTTGATGGAGGCGTTGGAAACACTGGAAAACGCCATTCGCCGGATCGATCGCGAAACTCGCACGCGCTTTAAAGAAACATTCGATCAGGTGAACTCCGGCCTGCAAGAGTTGTTCCCCAAGGTGTTTGGTGGCGGCCATGCCTACCTGGAGCTTACCGGCGAAGACCTGCTTGATACCGGTATCGCCATTATGGCGCGCCCGCCGGGCAAGCGTAACAGCACCATTCACCTGTTAAGTGGTGGTGAAAAGGCGCTCACTGCCATCGCACTGGTATTCTCTATTTTCCGTTTGAACCCTGCGCCTTTCTGTATGCTGGACGAGGTAGATGCGCCGCTTGATGATGCCAACGTTGGCCGCTACGCCCGCATGGTGGAAGAGATGTCTGCGCACGTGCAATTTATTTACATTACCCACAACAAGATTGCCATGGAAATGGCACACCAGTTGTTGGGTGTAACCATGCACGAGCCGGGTGTTTCTCGGCTGGTAACGGTGGATGTAGAAGAAGCCGCCGAGTTGGCTGCATCTTAATGTGCAGCCTGTGAGTTTGGTGAAATCAATGACACACAGTATGCTTGTTATCACTGGCACCGCGAGGAAGGAATTTCGCTATGCGTGAATGGTTAACGGTCATTATTGCCTGTTTAATTATTGGTGTATTGCTCGACGGCCTGCGCCGTATGCGTGCGGCCAAGCGCAATGAAATGCGCATGTCGCTGTCTATGCACAAAGGCACCAATAAAGAAGACCTTGAAGCCTACGGCAGCGAGCTGCCCAACGGTGGCGCGCGCGTGGTTGCCAAGCGCGAATCTGCAGGCCAGCCTGAAAAGCGTACGTCAAACTCCGCCCCCGGTAAGCCTGTTCAGAGTAAACCTGTGCACGCGAAACCTGCTCAAGGTAAGCCTGTGCAAAAGGCCGCAAGTGTAAGCCCGCAGCCAGATGCCAAGCCTGCCGCGGAAAAGCCAAAGCCTGCCAAGGCCAATCCCTTTAAACCGGAGCCTGTGCAGCAAGCGGAGTTAGACCTTAATCAGCAAGTACCGTTGTTGATGGATGTAGACGATCCCTTCACCCTTGCCGATGCGCCGGTTCAAAAAAGCGCAAGCAAGTCAAAGCCTGTAGAGCCAACGCTGGGCGAAGATATACTGGATGACGACGATGGCAGCCGGCAAGAGCCCAGTTTGGGGGCGGCCGATGATGTTGAAGCCGAAGACGCGCCCCATGAAATCGACGACGATGCCTACGACCGCGTGCTGTTTTCCGGCAGGGCCGAACCTGTTGCGCCTGATCGCGGTGAGCCCACCGTAGAAACGGCCGATGAGCCCGAAGAAGTGTTTGTTGTGCGCGTGATGGCCCCCAAGGGCGAAGTCTTTGTGGGTGCGGCCATTAAAGAGGCCATACTCGGCGCGGGTATGCGATTTGGCTCGCGCAAGATTTTTCACATGCATCAAGATGCCGCCGGTGAAGGCCCCATTCAATTCAGCTTGGTGAATATGGTGCAGCCGGGTGTGTTCGATTTGCACCGCATGGATGAAAACGACACCCCGGGCCTTAGCCTGTTCATGACACTGCCAAGCGATGCCGAAAGCCTGCCGGCTTATGAAGCCATGGTTAAAACAGCGCGCAAGCTGGCAGAAGAATTGGGCGGCGAGCTGCGCGATGACCAGCTAAGCACATTAACAGCGCAAACCATTGAGCATAATCGTGCACGGGTTGCCGAGTTCGAGCGCAAGCGACAGCTCGAAAAGGCCCGAATGTAAATACCAGGCCCGCGTGTGCGGGCCATGCTAATCCGATGTTGCCCGCCAAATGCACGCTAGAGCCCTTTGGTGGCCGCACAATAACCACAAAAACCCTATGGCCTCAGATATGACTCCGGCGGATTACGAAGCCCTAAAGTCTCAACTTAATTACCATAGCTATCGCTATTACGTACTCGACGACCCAACCCTGCCAGATGCCGAATACGACAGGCTAATGCAGCAGCTGCAGCAGCTGGAGGCAGCACACCCGGATTGGGTAACGCCTGATTCACCCAGCCAGCGGGTGGGTGCCAAGCCCATGAGTGCCTTCGCACAAATTCAGCACGCACTGCCTATGCTGAGTTTGGATAACGCGTTTAACGCCCAAGACATGCGCGACTTTAACAAGCGCCTGCAAGACCGCCTGAAGTCTACCGAGGAAATAGAATACGCCTGCGAGCCTAAGCTCGATGGCATTGCGGTGAGTATTGTGTACCGCGACGGCCTGCTTGTGCAGGCCGCAACCCGCGGTGATGGCTCAACCGGTGAAGACATTACCGCGAACGTGCGCACCATCGGCTCGGTGCCACTAAAGCTGTTAGGTGAACACTACCCGGCATTGCTTGAAGTGCGCGGTGAAATTTATATGCCCAAGCAAGGCTTCGAGCGCCTAAACAACCTGGCCCGCGAGCGGGGCGAAAAGCTTTTTGTAAATCCGCGCAATGCAGCGGCTGGCAGCTTGCGACAACTAGACCCGAAAGTAACCGCGGCCCGGCCGTTGGAGTTTTGCTGCTACAACGTAGGCCAGGTGGAGGGCAGCGTGCCAGACCGCCATACCGATGTGTTGCTTGCGCTACGCGACTGGGGTTTTTTAATTAATCCTGAAATGCGCGCGGTAACAGGTGTTGAGGCGTGCCTTGAATATTTTGAAGCCCTGGGCGCCAAGCGCAACCAGCTGCCTTACGATATCGACGGCATCGTTTTTAAAGTTAACAGCCGCGCGCTGCAGGCCACATTGGGTTTTGTGGCGCGCGCTCCGCGCTGGGCCATTGCGCACAAGTTCCCGGCGCAAGAAGAAATGACGCAGCTATTGGATGTGGAGTTTCAGGTGGGTCGCACGGGGGCCGTAACGCCGGTGGCCCGGCTTGAGCCTGTATTTGTGGGTGGGGTTACTGTGTCTAACGCAACCCTGCACAATCGCGATGAAATTGCGCGGCTGAATGTAAAAATTGGCGATACCGTTATTGTTCGCCGCGCCGGGGATGTTATTCCGCAGGTGGTGTCGGTAATTACCAGCCGCAGGCCACCTGATGCCCGCGACGTGGTGTTCCCAAGCAATTGCCCGGTATGCGGCTCGGAGGTTGTGCAGGTAGAAGGCGAGGCCGCTATGCGTTGTAGCGGCGGCTTGTTGTGCCAGGCGCAAGTGAAAGAAGGCATTAAGCATTTTGCCTCGCGCAAGGCCGTGGATATTGATGGCCTGGGCGACAAATTAGTTGAGCAGTTGGTGGATGAAGGGCTGATTAGCAGCATCGCAGATCTTTATCGGCTAGGCGATAAGCGCGAGCAGCTCCTGGCCCTTGAGCGCATGGGCGAAAAATCTGCCGACAATTTACTGGCCTCTATCGATACAAGCAAAACCACCACCTTGGCTAAATTTCTTTTTGGGCTGGGTATTCGCGAGGTGGGCGAAACCACGGCGCGGGCTTTGGCTACGCACTTTGGTAAATTATCTGCATTGATGGCGGCAAGTGAACCCGAGCTTGTGGCGCTGAACGATATCGGCCCTGTGTCGGCGGCGAGCATCGCGCATTTTTTTGCCGACCAACGCAATCGCGAGCTGATTGCTGATTTGCAGGCCGCAGGGCTGCACTGGCCCGAGCATGAGCCGGTGGTGGCAGAAAGTTTACCCTTGGCTGGCCAAACCTGGGTGTTGACAGGCAGTCTTGAGCAAATGACTCGCGAACAAGCCAAAGAAAAGCTGCTGGCACTCGGCGCCAAGGTGGCCGGCAGTGTGTCTGCAAAAACCCACTGTGTGGTGGCAGGCCCCGGCGCGGGTTCAAAGCTTGCCAAGGCTGAATCACTGGGGGTTGCCGTGTTAAACGAAGCGGAGTTTATTACCCAGCTGGCGGCCTGGGGGCAGGGCGAATGAGTTTGATCGTATGTATGGGTAGAGGTTCTTGGGTATCCGTATTTAAAAGATTGTTGCCAGTGCTGGCCGCCTGCGCGCTGTTGGCCGGTTGCACCACGTCGCCGCCGCGCAATCCCGATAACCTTTGCGATATTTTTTACGAAAAAGACGACTGGTACGAAGACGCAAAAAACGCAGAAAAACGCTGGAAGTCGCCCATTCCTACCTTAATGGCGATGATGCACCAAGAGAGCCGTTTTGTTGCCAAAGCGCGCCCGCCACGCACCAAGATATTGTGGGTATTCCCGGGCCCGCGCGCCAGCAGTGCCTATGGTTATTCACAAGCCAAAGATGAAACCTGGGAGTGGTACCAGAACAATAGCGGCAATAGCTGGGCCAGCCGGGACGACTTTGCCGATGCCATTGATTTTATCGGCTGGTATAACTACCAAAGCTCGCGTATGTCGAAGATTCAGCTGCACGATACCTATCACTTGTACCTCGCTTACCATGAAGGCCACGGTGGTTTTAATCGTCGCACCTTTCGCAACAAGGGCTGGCTTAAGGGTGTGGCAAAAAAAGTATCTAGCCGCGCCAGCCGCTACCGCGCGCAACTGGCGAAATGCGAAGAGGATTTAGGTTCATCCTGGTGGCCATTTTGATGCAGCGGTCATTGTTGATGCGGGTGCTTTTGGGTAGAGTGACGTCAGAATAACCATAGAGGCTGTGTGCTATGTATAACGATCAAGAGTCTATCGTGTACGGTTGCATCAAGGATGTGTCCGGTGCGCTGGGCGACAGCGAGCGCCGTAAAACCAATGCCAACGCCATGATGGCATTGCCCGATGCCGATGACTGGCCGTTTTTGTGCCGCGATATGTTTTCGTTACCGGTAGCCGAGCGCACCATGAGCCAGTACCACACAGACGTTATGCACTTTGGTGCCTCTTACAAGGCCGTTGAATACGAGTGGGAACAATGGCTCGCCAAATTTGAAGATTTACTGGCGAATATGTATTGGGTGAGCGCTACGGTACATCTGGAAACAGAGCTTTCCGGCACGCATACCTTCACGTGGGAATCCAACGGCAGCTACCATGCCCCAGGCAGTGGCGGTATTTCCGTGCGCTGTGAGTGGAGCCACGAAGGTGGTTTGCACATCTAATTCATGAACACCCCGTTTATCCACCAGCTGCCCTGTGCCGGCGCGCGCCCGCGCCTTGCGTTTTTCGATGTGGATGGCACCTTGCTGGATCGGGAAGGGCGCCTGTCTGTTGCAACCATCAACGCCATTACCAGCCTACAGCGAGCAGGCGTAAGCACGGCTTTCGCCACCGGTCGCCCGCCTTTTGCCGTGGCGCACCTGCAGGAACAATTGCAGCTTACAGGCCCCCATGTGTTTTACACCGGCGCCCATTGCCAGCATGGCGGTACTTGGCTTGCACAGCACCGGCTGACCGTGGCCGAGTGGCAGCCCATAGCTCTGGCTGCAATTGCTGCAGGCTTGCACTGTGAAATCTACTACGACGATAAATTCTGTATAGCTGCCCCAAGTAGCATTGCCCAAGAGCATGGCCGCCATTTGGGTGTGCATGCCGAAGTATTGCCCTTTGCAAGCTGGCCCAAGGTGCCCGCCTACAAGTTACTGCTGGGTGCCGAGCTCACCCAGCACCCGGAAGGCTTGGTATCTATTGAAGCCCATTTTGGCGCTCAGCATTTTGCCTACGCCCATTTGCCGTCACGCCCGCAGTGGCAGTTTGCCAGTGTGGTGAGTGGCGCGGTGGACAAGGTGGCGTTATTAAAGCAATTGGTCAGCCGGATTGGGTGTGGTCTCGGTGAAGTGGTGAGCTTTGGTGATGGCGGCTCGGATATGGATTTTCTGCGCACCGCAGGCCTTGGCATTGCCATGGGTAACGCAGGTCTTGAGGTTCAGCAGGCAGCAAGCTTTGTGACTCGCCCGTCATGCCAGGATGGCGTAGCCTATGCAATATCGCATTTATTAAAGCGCTGCCCGAATGGGGCCCAGCCGTTAACAACAGTGGAATTTGAATGATTATTGGGCGTTTTTTCCGCAAGAAAGGTTCAGTGGCGGTGAGTATTGGCGCCTGCATGGCCTTTGTGCTGGCGGCTATTCTGGCGTGGGATCTGCCCTTAAGCGAGGCCTTGCGCTTCGCGCTGGCAAGCCTGTTGGCGTTACTTGTGATTATGTTGGCGGCGGCCATCACGGTGGTGGCCGCCCACACTCTGGCGGCGGCCGTGCGCAAAATTCATCGCGCCTTAACGCACAAAAAATGACCTCGCACCATGGATGATGTCAGCGTTCCCAGCGAATACGCCCAAACCCTGCTGCAAACTCTTGCGGAAAATGGCGGCAATCGTGAGCAGATGATGGCTGAGCTTGCCATCAGTGAGGCAGAGCTGACTCACGGCCAACCCTTTTCCGCACTTAAATACGGCAAACTCTACCAGCGCGTCATGCAGGTTATGCAGGATGAATGCTTCGGCATGTTCAGCGGCGGCAAGGTGCGGTTGGGCTCATTCCGCCTGCTTTGCCTGACCGTGATACAGGCGGCTAATTTACGCCAGGCCATTGTGCGGGCGGGGGAGTTTTGCGAGATCTGCCGCGGTTTTCTGGTGCGCTCAAGGCTTACCGAACCCGTTGAGGGCGTTGCGCGGGTAGAGATGTGCGGTATCAGCTCGGTTACCAAGGCCGAGTTTGACTGTATGGTCAGTAGTGCGACGCCCAATCAGGTACGCACGAGCCTGGCTGTGTGGCAGCGCTTTAACTCCTGGCTCATTGGCCGTGAAATTCCGCTCTATGGCATTTATTTCGCCTTTGCCTGCCCCGATGAGTTTCGTGAGATGGCCGAGTGCTACCCGGCCCAACTGCACTTTGAGCAGCCATTCACAGGGTTTGAATTTGATGCCAGCTACCTGGATGCGCCCATCGTTCAGAACCAGGATACCCTGATGGATTTCGTGCGCTCGGCGCCTTACCACCTGGTGATCAGCGATAGCAGCCAGCAAAGCCTGAAGGCCAAGGTGCGGGCGATACTGTCTAAGGATGTGAGCGGCAACCAGCCCAGTGCAGAGGCCGTAGCCTCGCGACTGAACCTTTCAGTCACCACATTGCGGCGTAAATTGCAGGCGGAATCTACCTCCTACCAGCGCTTGAAAGACGAGTGCCGCATGGAAGCTGCCTTTCACTACCTGAGCTGCCCAGAACTTACCAACAGCTGCATAGCCGAGCGGCTGGGTTTTGATGAAACCAGCGCCTTTTTCCGCGCCTTCAAGAAGTGGACGGGCGTTACCCCAGGCGAGTACCGTAAAGGCTTGGAAAAGGGCTAGGTGCGCCGCAAAACAGGCATTTTCAGCCTACACTAGAAAGCCGCCCGCCTAAAAATGTCAGCCAAAGTGGTTGATTTCGCTATTGAGCGCAGGGCCAGAATGCCCGATTCTGTGGCCATATCCAATCGAATAACCAGAGGTTTATGACATGAGTGATTACAAAGCCCCGTTGCGCGAGATCCAATATGTAATGTGGGAGCTGCTTGGCTACGAGCAGCACTACCAGTCATTGCCCGGCGGAGATGAAGCCAGTTCTGATGTTGTAAACGCCGTGCTTGAAGAGGGCGCCAAATTCTGTGAAAACGTACTGGCGCCAATCAATGCCGTAGGCGATCAGGAAGGCTGTAAGTGGAATGATGGCGAAGTAAAAACCGCCACCGGTTTCAAAGAAGCCTACCAACAGTATGTTGAAGCCGGCTGGCCTTCTATGTGTCACCACGTAGAGCATGGCGGGCAGGGGTTGCCACAATCTCTGGGTACCGTTTTGAGCGAGATGGTGGGTTCTGCGAACTGGTCTTGGGGCATGTACCCCGGCCTGTCCCACGGCGCCATGAACACCATTGAAGCCCACGGTACAGACGAACAGAAAGAACACTACTTAACCAAGCTGGTGGAAGGTTCCTGGACGGGCACCATGTGTCTGACCGAGGCACATTGTGGTACCGACCTCGGCATGCTGCGCACCAAAGCCGAGCCCAATGCCGATGGCTCCTATAATATTACCGGCACCAAGATTTTCATCTCTGCCGGTGAGCACGATATGGCAGAAAATATTGTGCACATTGTATTGGCACGCCTGCCCGACGCACCGGCCGGCACCAAGGGTATTTCATTATTCATTGTGCCCAAGTTCAATGTGAATGCCGATGGCAGCCTGGGTGAGCGCAACAACCTCAAGTGTGGCTCACTCGAGCACAAAATGGGTATTCACGGCAACGCCACCTGTGTGATGAATTTCGATGGCGCCAAAGGCTTCCTTATTGGCCCGCCAAACAAAGGCCTGAACTGCATGTTCACCTTTATGAACACCGCACGCCTGGGCACTGCGCTGCAGGGCTTGGCACACGCCGAAGTGGGCTTCCAGAAATCGCTGGAATACGCGCGCGACCGTTTGCAAATGCGTTCACTTTCAGGCGCCAAAAATCCAGAGGGCCCGGCCGATCCAATCATCGTGCACCCAGACGTTCGCCGTATGCTGCTCACGCAAAAAGCTTTGGCAGAAGGCGCGCGCATGCTGATCTACTTCACCGCGCAACAGGTGGATGTGGTAGATCGCTCCGAAGATGAAGAAGCGCGCAAAGCAGCAGATGAGCTGCTGGGCTTCTTGACGCCCATTGCCAAAGCCTTCATTACCGAAACCGGTTATGAAGCGGCCAACCTGGGCCTGCAGTGCTTCGGTGGTCACGGTTATATTGCCGAGTGGGGCATGGAGCAGAATGTGCGCGATTGCCGCATTGCCATGCTTTATGAGGGTACTACCGGTATTCAGGCGCTCGACCTGCTGGGCCGTAAAGTGCTGATGACTAACGGCGAATCGCTCAAGCGTTTCACCAAGATCGTGCACAAGTTCTGCCAGGCCAACGAAGCTAACGAGGCTCAAGCTGAACTGATTGCGCCACTTGCCAACATCAACAAAGAATGGGGCGAGTTGACCATGCACATCGGTCTGATGGCCATGGAAAACCCAGACGAAGTGGGCGCGGCTTCTGTGGATTTCCTGATGTACTCAGGTTACGCAGCCTTGGCTTACTTCTGGGCACTGGCAGCGGTTGATGCCCAGGCCAAGTTGGATGCAGGCACCAGTGAAAAAGCCTTCTATGAGGCGAAAATTGCCACTGCGCGCTTCTACTTCCAGCGCATTTTGCCGCGCACCCGCAGCCTGGTTGAGTCTATGAAGTCTGGCGCTGGCAACCTGATGGCACTGGACGCAGAACACTTCGCGTTCTAAGTTCCGGCCTACCTGTGGTATTTGCTTTCCAGCAACTGCAGCAGCGATTCGAGGCAAGCTTTCGGCCCGCCGAGGCCAGGGGCCTCGATTCGCTGTTTCAGTATGTGATTCCCGATGGCAGTAATTTTTACATGCACATCCGCGATGGCGAGCTGGCGTTTTTTGCCGGCGATGCAAGCCTGCCCGCTGATTTAACCCTTACCCTTGAGTGGCAAACGCTGGAAGATCTGTTTCAGGGCCGGGTGAGTGGTATGCAGGCGTTTATGTTCGGGCATATCAAGGTGCGCGGTAGCCTGACCCTTGCATCTCGCTTGATAGATATCTTTGCACCTGTTGTAGAATAAGCGCCGCGGCTTGCCGCGCATCAGAGAATGATAAAAGTGGGTGGCGAAAACGCGCACACCCGTCAATAATCACGGCCGATAACGATAAAAGTGACGGTACAGGAGGATTCGTGATCGATACCAACAGCACTGTGGTTGAAGTGTTAAATAAAGCCTGTGAGACCTTCGCAGCAAACCCCGCATTTACCTGCCTGGGCCGAACGCTAACCTATGCCGAGCTGGATCATTTAAGTCTGCAATTTGCCTGCTATTTGCAACAGCACACAGGGCTCAAGCCCGGTGATCGCATTGCCGTGCAGCTGCCGAATATTTTGCAATACCCCGTTGTGGTGTTTGGCGCCTTGCGCGCAGGCCTTACGGTGGTTAATACCAACCCGTTATACACGCCGCGCGAACTGGAGCATCAGTTAAAAGATGCCGGTGCCAAGGCCTTGGTGGTGCTGGCCAATATTGCCACCAGCGCCTCTGAGGTGGTGGCCAAAACCTCGGTAGAACAGGTAATCGTGACCGAGATTGGCGATTTACATGGGCCGGTTAAGCGCCTGCTTATCAACAGTGTGTTGAAATACATCAAGCGCCAGGTGCCGAATGTCAGCTTCCCCAATCAGGTGGCTTTCACCCATACCCTGACTGCCGGTGATGTCGCCCGCTATGAGCCTTCGGCCCACCAGCCTCAAGATGTTGCCGTGCTGCAATACACCGGTGGCACCACCGGTGTTGCCAAGGGCGCCATGCTCACGCATGCAAACCTTGTGGCCAATATGCAGCAGGTACGTGAAATGCTGGGTGAGGGTATCAATATAGGTAAAGAGCTGTATGTGGCGCCTTTACCGCTGTATCACATCTACGCATTTACCTTGCACTGCATGATGTTGCTGGCCGCAGGCTGCCAATCGGTATTGATTCCAAACCCGCGTGACATCCCGGGTTTTGTAAAAATGCTCAAGGGCAAAAAGATCACCGGTTTTGTGGGTTTGAATACGCTGTTTAATGCCCTGTGTCGCGATGAAGAATTTGCCAAGCTCGATTTCTCGGCCCTGCGCACCACAGCCTCCGGCGGCATGGCGCTCACCCAGGAAGCGGCCAAGCGATGGCATGAAATTACAGGCTGTGTGGTGAGCGAAGGTTACGGTATGACGGAAACCTCACCGGTGGTAACAGTAAACCCGCCCAGTGCTATTCAGCAGGGCACTGTGGGCTTGCCGGTACCGGAAACCGAGCTCAAGGTGGTAGACGAAGACGGCAATAGCCTGCCCCAGGGCGAGCCGGGCGAGCTGTGCGTGCGCGGCCCGCAAGTGATGAAAGGTTACTGGCAGCGCCCGGAGGAAACCGCCAAGGTGCTGGACGATGCCGGCTGGCTGAAAACCGGCGACATGGCCGTGATTCAGGATGATGGCTATGTGCGCATTGTGGATCGTAAAAAAGACATGATCATTGTGTCTGGTTTTAACGTCTACCCCAATGAGGTCGAAGATGTGGTGTGTATGCACCCGGCCATCTTAGAGGCTGCTGCAGTGGGCTTGCCAGACCCTAAGAGTGGTGAACAGGTGAAATTGTTTGTGGTTTCCAGCGATGCGGCCTTAACCGAGCAGGATGTGATTGATTACTGCCGCAAGAACATGACCGCCTACAAGGTGCCGCGCAGTGTTGAGTTCCGTAAAGAGTTGCCCAAGTCCAATGTGGGTAAAATCTTAAGGCGAGAACTAAAGCCTGCCGCATAATGCCAAAACGCCAGCTTGTGCTGGCGTTTTTTTTGCCTCACACAAACGGCGCACCAGGTGCAGCCATGGTGCGCCACTCTGCTATGATGCGAACATGACTTGTGAATATGCAGTGAAGCCCTCTCTATGAAAAATGCCTTGGTGCTCTCAGGCGGTGGCGCACGGGCTGCCTATCAGGTAGGTGTTTTACAGGCACTTGCCGAGCTGATGCCTGCCAAAGTGGAAAACCCCTTTCCCATTATTTGCGGTACCTCGGCCGGTGCCATTAACGCGCTGGCGCTGGCCAGCCATCCGGGCCAGTTTCGTGAGTCGGTTCAAGACCTGGTGCACATCTGGCAAAACCTCACCGTCGATCAGGTGTATAAAAACAGCCTGGGTGATCTGGTAAAAGGCGTGGGTAAAATTGGCCTGTCGCTGTTTAATGAAGGGGTAGGGCGCAATCAGCCACTGGCGCTGCTGGATAACTCACCGTTGCACCAACTGATACATGAGAAAATTACCTTTAAACACATTGCGCCGGCCATTGCCGCAGGCCATTTGGATGCGGTTTGCGTAACCGCAATGGGCTACTCATCGGGTGAGTCGGTGAGCTTTTTTCAGGGCCGCCCGGAGCTTGCGGGCTGGCGGCGCTACCATCGCATTGGTACGCCCACGCAGCTGGATGCGCGCCACTTGCTGGCGTCTTCGGCCATTCCCACCATATTCCCCACCGTGCGTATAAATCGGGAATACTTTGGTGACGGGGCCGTGCGTCAATTGGCGCCCATCAGCCCGGCGTTGCATTTGGGGGCAGACAGGGTGTTTGTGGTGGGTGTGAGCGGTAATCGCAACCCGGAACACTGGGGCAAGCGCCGGCCGGTGCGCCATTCGCCCTCTATTGCGCAGATTTTGGGGCACTTGTTTAACGCAGCCTTCGTAGACAGTATGGAGTCAGACATCGAGCACCTGGAGCGGGTTAATCGCCTGCTGGCCATGGTGCCTGAGGATCAGCGCGAGGCGGCGGGCTTGCCGCTGCGCACGGTAGATAGCCTGATTATTTCCCCGTCGCAGGAGTTGGATAAAATAGCCGGGCGCAAGGTGCGCTACCTGCCCAAGGCGCTGCGCTGGTTTTTCAGTTCAACTGGCGCCACCGCCAAAGGCGGTGGTGCCACCGCGGCCAGTTATTTATTGTTTGCGCCTGAGTTTTGTTCCGAGTTGATTGAGCTGGGGTATCAAGACACCATGTGGGAAGCCGACGCCGTGCGGCGCTTTTTCGGCTTTGCACCCTAGCGGTATTGGCGGTTTCAGATTGGTCGCAGGCCTGCTACTGTTGAATGCTGCAGTGGCTGTAATTGTAAAAAGGGGAAAGTAGTAATGGGGACAGCAGTAAAATCACGTCGAGCCAAAGGCGAGCAAACCCGGCGTGAAATTCTGGAGGCTACCTTGCGCCTGATTGTGCGCAACGGCCATAACGCGGTAACCCACAGGGCCGTGGCTGCAGAGGCCGGGGTAAACTTGTCGCTAACCACCTATTACTTCAAAGATTTAAAAGAGCTAATTTCTGAATCTTTTGACCATTATCGCAATAAGGTTGAGCAAGAAGTTGATAGCACCTGGGAAAAGCTGCTGCAATTTCTAGAGCAAAGCCCCATTGAAACCCTTGATGAAAAGCGCAAGCTTCTGGATCACCTCACGCAATTTGCCACTGACTATGTGCGCGATATGATTCGCCACCGGCCCAGTGGCCTGGTGCTTGAGATGACCTTCTTTTTTGATCTGCACCTGGAGCCCGAAATGCGTGCAGGCGCCGTTGAATTGCGCAAGCGCTTTCAGCGTGGCTTTGAGGTTTTTTGTGAGCGGCTGGGTTCGCCTGCTCCCGAGGTAGACGCCGCGCTCTTACTGGGTGCGCTGCAGCGCCTGGAATACGTAGGTCTGGCCACCAACGAGGTAGACGAGCAGGCCATGCATGCGCAATTCAAGCGGCTTTTGAGCACCATTATGTCGGTACCTTTTGATGCTGAGCCCAATTAGTGCAGGGCAATTTCTAACTTTCTGCAGATCTGAATGTATAAATACCCATAAAAAAACCCGCGCATGGCGCGGGTTTTTTTATGGGAGGGTGGGGTTAAACCGCCACCTCCTCAATTTGCACAGCGGCAATGCGCTTACCTTCATCGGCTGACTTCTGGTAGCTCTCAATTTCATTGAAGTTGAGGTAGCGGTAGATTTCAGCACTCATGGCGTTCAGCTTACCGGCATACTCCAGGTACTCAGCCGGGGTGGGCAGCTTGCCAAGAATGGCGGCCACTACCGAAAGCTCTGCAGAGCCCAGGTAAACATTGGCGCCTGCACCCAACCGGTTGGGGAAGTTACGGGTAGAGGTGGAAATCGCCGTAGACTTGGGCGCGATGCGTGCCTGGTTACCCATGCACAGCGAGCAGCCTGGCATTTCGGTGCGGGCGCCCACGCGGCCAAACACGTTGTAGTAGCCCTCCTCCATCAGCTGGTGCTCGTCCATTTTGGTGGGCGGGGCAATCCACAAGCGCGTGCTCAGCTCGGCTTTGGTTTCGGCCAGCAGTTTACCCGCGGCGCGGAAGTGGCCGATGTTGGTCATGCACGAGCCGATGAACACTTCATCGATGTTGTCGCCAGCCACATCAGACAGCACTTTGGCGTCGTCTGGGTCGTTCGGGCAGCACACGATGGGCTCTTTGATATCGGCCAAATCGATTTCGATTACAGCGGCGTACTCGGCGTCTTTATCGGCCTCTAGCAACTCAGGCTTGGCCAGCCACTCCTCCATCTTGCGGGCGCGGCGCTCAAGGGTGCGCACATCGCCGTAGCCTTGCTCGATCATCCAGCGCAGCATGGTGATGTTGGAGTTGAGGTACTCCTTGATGGGTGCCTCATCAAGCTTGATGGTACAGCCGGCAGCGGAGCGCTCGGCTGAGGCGTCAGACAATTCAAATGCCTGCTCTACCTTTAGATCCGGCAAACCTTCAATTTCCAGAATGCGGCCATTGAAGATGTTCTTCTTGCCTTTCTTCTCAACAGTCAGCAAGCCTTCTTTGATGGCATACAGCGGGATGGCGTGAACCAGATCGCGCAGGGTGATGCCAGGCTGCATTTCGCCTTTAAAGCGCACCAGTACCGATTCAGGCATATCTAATGGCATTACGCCGGTGGCAGCAGCAAAGGCTACCAGGCCTGAGCCTGCTGGGAATGAAATGCCCAGCGGGAAGCGGGTGTGGGAGTCGCCACCGGTACCTACGGTGTCTGGCAGCAACATGCGGTTCAGCCAGCTGTGAATGATGCCATCGCCCGGGCGCAGTGATACACCGCCGCGGGTCATGATGAAATCAGGCAGCGAGTGCTGGGTGTCGATGTCCACAGGCTTGGGGTAGGCCGCGGTGTGGCAGAAAGACTGCATGGTGAGATCGGCAGAGAAGCCGAGGCAGGCCAGGTCTTTCAGTTCGTCGCGGGTCATGGGGCCGGTGGTATCTTGCGAGCCCACGGTGGTCATTTTTGGCTCGCAGTAAGTGCCGGGGCGTACGCCTTGGCCTTCTGGCAAACCGCAGGCGCGGCCAACCATCTTCTGTGCCAGGGTGAAGCCTTTGCCGGAATCTTTCGGCGCTTCGGGTACGCGGAACAGATCGGTTGGGCCCATGCCTAGTGATTCGCGGGCCTTTTGGGTGAGGCCACGGCCGATGATCAACGGAATGCGGCCGCCGGCCTGCACTTCATCGAGGATCACGTCAGATTTCAGTGTGAACTCAGACAGCACGGTGCCGTCTTCGGACAGAATCTTGCCGTCGTAGGGGCGCACTTCAATCACGTCGCCCATGTTCATGTTGTCTACGGGCGCTTCAAACACCAGTGCGCCGGCATCTTCCATGGTGTTGAAGAAGATGGGGGCTACGTTGTTGCCGATGCACACGCCGCCTGCGCGCTTGTTAGGCACGCCGGGAATGTCGTCACCGAAGAACCACAGTACCGAGTTAGTGGCAGATTTACGGCTGGAGCCCGTACCGACTACATCGCCCACGAAGGCAACAGGCAGGTCCTTGGATTTGATGTCGTCAATTTGCTTGATGGGGCCGCGTGTGCCGGGCTCATCTGGGTGCAGGCCATCGCGCTCCATTTTGAACATGGCGTTGGCGTGCAGCGGAATGTCTGGGCGCGACCAGGCATCTTGCGCGGGCGACAGGTCGTCGGTGTTGGTTTCGCCGGTAACCTTGAATACCACCATTTTGGTTGATTCAGGTACCTTTTTGCGCTTGGTGAACCACTCGCCTTCGGCCCAGGATTTCATCACGGCCTTGGCGTGTTCGTTGCCGGCCTTGGCCTTTTCTTCCACGTCGTGGAAGGCATCGAACATGAGCAGGGTGTGCTTGAGCTGTTCGGCAGCGGTGGCGGCCAGCTTGCTGTCGTCTAGCAGCGCAACCAGGGTTTCAATGTTGTAACCACCAAGCATCATGCCCAGCAATTTAACGGCAGATTCTGCGTTAATCAGAGGGGAGCTGGCTTCGCCCTTGGCAAGCGCAGACAGGAAGCCTGCCTTGACATAGGCCGCCTCATCCACGCCCGGGGGAACGCGGTTGGTGATCAGGTCCAGCAGCGTTTCTTCTTCGCCGGCCGGTGGGTTTTTCAGCAGCTCAACCAGCTCCGCCACTTGCTCGGCGTTCAATGGTTTGGGCGGTACACCTTCGGCTGCGCGCTCTGCAACGTGACTACGGTAGGCTTCAAGCACGATGAATATCCTCTGTTTCTGTGAGTGAAAGCACCTGGCAATAGGCTAGGGAGGCTTTCGTGGCCTCACCCTCGCGGGCAAGGAATCGGGTAATGCGCAGGCGCTGGCACGTGTAAGTTGCGGCCATGCTGCCTGAAATGCGAGCCTCGTGTTTTGGGCTCTCAGCGGGGTGGGAATTCTACCGGACTTACCGGTCGATGTTAAGTCTACCCTAAGTAAATCAACTACTTACATAGCGACTATTCATCGTGTGAATGGCCCTATGGGCGCTCTCGTCACCCCTTTTACAGGGCCTAAGCATAGCAGCGCCAAGGCAGATTGCCTGTGGATTTGCGCGCCCTTCATAGGGTAAGGTTTGCCCCCGCGCTGTTCTCTATTGGTAAGTCTTGCTGTCATGTTTAAACCCGTTAAAACCCCGTGTGTTGGAATTTGCTCAACAGGCATTGGCGACAGTGTGTGCCGGGGCTGCAAGCGCTTTGCCCACGAGGTGATCGACTGGAATGCCTACACCCACGAGCAAAAGGCCATCATCGAGCAACGCTTGACCGAGTTCCTTACCCAGGTGGTGGCGCGCTATATCGAAATTACCGATGAGCAGCTGCTCAAGGCGCAGTTAGAGATGCAGCGCGTGCGCTACCGCGACGACCGGCCACCCCTGTGCTGGGTGTTTGATTTGTTTCGCGCAGGCGCCAGCCAAATCAAAGACCCGGCGCAATTTGGCCTGCGTATTCTCACCGGGCACGCGCCGGCTGAAATCAAGGCCAACCTGGATGCCGACTATTATGCGCTCTCTGTGGCCTATTACGATGCCTATATCGCCCCGGGGCTTTCGGCCTGATAGAATGCCGGCCCCTTGCCGCACCCATTTCGCTGAAATTTTTCGCTATGACCGCCATTCCCGAAATTCGCCAATTCCTCCGTTGCGCCACACCCCAAGGGTGGATAGACGCAGCCTTGCAGGCACCTGAAGAGTTGTTGATAGACCACGCCAACTGTGAGTTAAAGGCTGCCCAAACGGCGCAAGGTTTGATGTGGAAATACGGCATGAACAATGGCGAAAAATCCCCCTACAACCTGGAGCCCGCCATCGCCTTTGCCTTGCTGAATAAAATGTCGCGCCTGGCCCGTGAAGAGCTGCGCCACTTTGAGCAGGTGTTGGGTTTCATGAAAAAACGCGCCGTGGCCTACAAACAGTTAAGTGCTGCGCGCTATGCCGCCAGGCTTCGGGCCGAGGCCCGCACCCATGAGCCGGCCAAACTAGTAGATACGCTGCTTATTGGGGCCATTATTGAGGCCCGTTCTTGCGAGCGCTTTGAGGCATTGGCACCCCATTTGGATGCCGATCTGCAAAAGTTTTACCTCTCGCTGCTTAAGTCCGAGGCCCGTCATTATCAGGATTACCTCGGTCTGGCCGGCCGGCTGGAGGCGCCAGAGGTGATAGAGCGCCAGCTCGATCGCTTTCTAGACGCCGAAGTCGCGCTCATTGAATCGCCCGATACGGAGTTTCGCTTTCACAGCGGTGTGCCTGCCTAGATCAGTTTTTAGCGGTTTGTGGCCAGCTGAGAGGTGTTTGTTGGCAGGCGCTGGTTTGCGGTTGCTCTCGATTGCTCTCGATTAATCCTAGCTCTTGTCGATTAATCCCAGCTACTCGCGGTTAATCCCGGGTAATAGGGGCTTCCACCAGTGTGCACTCGGTTGGGCTCACCCGCAAAAACCACAGGCTGTGGTGCCAATCGCCCAGCACAATGCGCTCGCCGGTGCTTTGGCCTAATGCCACCGGGTGGCGGGCCGGCCTGTGGGTGTGGCCATGAATCAACCTGTCAGCCTTGTGGGTTGTCATCACGCGCGCTACTTCGTCTTTGTTCACATCCATGATGTCTTCGGCTTTCATGGCGGCCATAGATTGGGTTTTAGCGCGTAACTCCAGTGCCAGCTGGCGCCGCACGGGCAGGGGTTGTGCCAATAATGGCGCCTGCCATTCGGGGCTGCGGGCCTGGGCGCGAAAGGCCTGGTAATCCACATCATCGGTGCACAGGGTATCGCCGTGCATCAGCAGGGTAGGCGTGCCGTAGAGGTCTATTTTGGTTGGGTCTTGAAGCAGGGTGGCGCCGGTGTTCTGGCAGAAGGCGTCGCCCAGCAGGAAATCCCGGTTGCCTTGCATCACGTAAAGCAGAAAGCCTGCGTCTGTATAGGCCTTGAGTGCCTGCTGCACATCTTGCGCGAGCGGGGCGTCGTCGTCATCGCCAATCCAGGCTTCAAACAAGTCACCTAGAATGTACAGCGCCTTGGCGTGCTGGGCGTGTTCATCCAGAAACTGCAAAAACGCCCGGGTGATCTCCGGGCGTTTTGCATCCAGATGCAGGTCTGAAATAAATAGCGTGGTCATCAGGCGTTTACAGTGGCCTTTTCGATGATTACAGGCTCTACCGGTACATCCTGGTGGCCGCCTTTGTTGCCGGTTTTAACGACTTTGATTTGGTTTACCACATCCATGCCTTCTACCACCTTGCCGAATACACAGTAGCCCCAGCCCTGGGTGTTTTTGCCGGTGTGGTTCAAAAAGCCGTTATCTTTCACGTTGATGAAAAATTGTGCACTGGCTGAGTGCGGGTCCATGGTGCGGGCCATGGCCAGGGTGCCAACGTCATTGCTCAGGCCGTTATCGGCTTCGTTTTCAATGGGGTCGCGGGTGGGCTTTTGTTCCATGTCAGGCGTAAAACCGCCGCCTTGCACCATAAAGCCGTCGATTACGCGGTGGAAGATCACGCCGTCGTAGTGGCCTTCTTCGACGTATTGCTGGAAGTTGGCAGCGGTTTTAGGGGCTTTGTCGAAATCCAGCTTAATAACAATGTTGCCGAAGTTGGTTTGCAGGGTAATCATGGTTTTTCCTCAAATTTCTGCCTAGAAACAGGTGTTTGCCTGTTTGGGAGGCGGCTATAATACGCCCTTTGTCCGCGCCCGTGAACCGAGCGCCCCGATTTCACCCTATGTTGAGCCCTCATGACAGACACCAAGCCCCAGCACTTTCTGCAGCACATCATCAGCCAGGATCTCGCCGAGAAGAAGCACACAGAAGTCGTTACCCGTTTTCCGCCAGAGCCCAACGGCTACCTGCACATTGGCCACGCCAAGGCAATTTGCCTGAATTTTGGCCTGGCGGCGGAATTCGGTGGGCGCTGTAATCTGCGCTTTGACGACACCAACCCCGGCAAAGAAGACCAAGAGTATGTAGACGCCATCGTAGAAGATGTGCGCTGGCTCGGTTACCAGTGGGATGGCGAGATCAAATACGCCTCCAGCTACTTCGATACCTTGCACGAATGGGCACTGCATTTGATTCGCGAGGGCAAGGCCTATGTGTGCCATTTATCGCCCGATGAGGCGCGCGCCTACCGTGGCACTCTCACAGAGGCCGGTAAGGAAAGCCCTTACCGCAACCGCAGCGTGGAAGAAAACCTGGCCGATTTCGAAAAAATGCGCGCAGGCGAATACGACGAGGGCGCCTGTGTATTGCGCGCCAAAATTGATATGGCCGCGCCCAACATGAACATGCGCGACCCTATCTTGTACCGTATTCGCAAGCTTGCGCACCACCAAACCGGCGACAAATGGTGCATCTACCCCACCTACGATTTCGCCCACGGCCAGGAAGACGCCATTGAAGGCATTACCCACTCCATTTGTACCCTGGAGTTTGCCGATCACCGGCCACTGTACGACTGGTTCATTGAAAACCTGCCAGTGCCGGCCAAGCCTCGTCAGTATGAATTTGCACGCCTGGAGCTGAACTACACCGTTACCTCCAAGCGCAAGCTCAAGCAGCTGGTGGACGACAACCACGTAGACGGCTGGAATGACCCGCGTATGCCCACCATTTCCGGTATGCGCCGTCGCGGCTACCCGGCCTCTGCCATTCGTAAATTTTGCGACATGATCGGGGTTACCAAAGCTGCCAGTACGGTGGATATGGGCATGCTGGAATTTGCTGTGCGCGACCAGCTCAACGAGTCGGCCCCGCGCGCCATGTGCGTGTTAGACCCACTGAAAGTCATCATCACCAATTTTGACGGTGATGTAGAAACCATGACGCAACCCATGCACCCCAACAATCCGGAAATGGGTGAGCGCAAGCTGCCCTTTACCCGTGAATTATTTATTGAGCGTGAAGACTTCACCGAAGACACAACGCTCTCGCGCAAGAAATTCAAGCGCCTGGTGTTGGGTGAGTGGGTGCGCCTGCGCGGTGCCTACATTATTCAAGCCAACAAGGTTGTTAAAGACGAAGCGGGCCAGGTACTGGAAGTGCATGCGAGCCTGGTGCCAAATACCGTAGGTGCAGATTCACCAGAGGGCGTGAACCCCCGCGGTGTGATTCACTGGGTATCTGCCACGCACAATATCGATTGTGAAGTGCGCCTGTATGATCGCCTGTTTAACGATGAGGCGCCCGATGCCGGTGATAAAAACTACCTGGATGCACTGAATCCCGAGTCGCTGCAAATAGTCAGTGGCGCCAAGGCCGAGGTGAGCTTGGCGCAGGCAGAAGTGGGGCAGGCCTACCAGTTTGAACGTGCAGGTTACTTCTGCCTGGATAGCAAAAACACCCAGGCAGATAAGCCCGTGTTTAACCGCACCATCGGTTTAAAAGATAATTGGTCCAGCAAAGTTTAATTTAACACTTTAGAAATACACGATTAAAAGTTGGTATACGTATGTCGCTCCAGGTTTACAGTTCCTACACCCGTAAAAAAGAGGCCTTCAAGCCGCTCGATTCCGCTTCGGTAAAAATGTACGTGTGTGGCCCAACGGTGTACAACCTGGTGCACATTGGCAACGCCCGCCCGGTGGTGGTGTTCGATACCTTGTTCCGTTTGTTACAGCGCCTGTACCCGGCGGTAACCTACGCGCGCAACATCACCGATGTAGACGACAAAATTATGAAAGTGGCCCAGCAAGAAGGTGTGGCCATTGATGTGGTTTCCCGCCGATACGCAGCCGAGTACCAAAAAGATATGGCGGCGCTGAACAATCTGGAGCCCACTGTCGTGCCTTATGCCACCGGGCACATCGATGACATGATCGCCATGACCGAGGCCTTGATTGAAAAAGGCCATGCCTATGCCGCCGAAGGGCATGTGTTGTTTGCCGTACAATCCATGGCAGACTACGGCAAGCTTTCAAACCGCTCCCTTGAAGATATGCTTGCCGGCGCGCGTGTAGAAGTGGCGCCCTATAAAAAATACGCCGGTGATTTCGTATTGTGGAAGCCCTCTGCAGAAGGCGAGCCCGGCTGGGAAAGCCCCTGGGGCCGCGGGCGCCCGGGCTGGCACCTGGAGTGTTCGGCCATGATCAAAAAGCATTTGGGTGAAACCATCGACATTCACGGCGGCGGCAAAGATCTACTGTTTCCGCACCATGAAAACGAGCGTGCACAAAGCTGCTGTGCACACGATGGCCAGCCGTTTGTGAATTATTGGATGCACAACGGTTTTGTGAATATCGATGGCGAAAAAATGTCCAAATCGCTGGGTAATTTCCGCACCGTGCGTGAACTTTTGCAAAAGTTTGATGGCGAAGTGTTGCGCCTGGCGCTGTTAAGTGCGCACTACCGTTCGGATATGGATTTCTCGGCTGAATTGCTCGAACAATCAAAAACCAATCTGGATACCTTCTACACAGCGCTGCGTGCAGTGGAAGATGTGCCCGTGCAAGACGTTGATATCAAAAACACCGCGTTTTTTAAAGCCCTGCTTGATGATTTGAATACGCCTTTGGCCATCAGCGAGCTGCATGCGCTGGCCAAATCGCTGAACAAGGCCACCGGTGATGCCAAGGCGCAGATTAAATCTGAATTGCTGGCTGCAGCCGGGCTATTGGGTCTGCTTTACAAGGCGCCCAACGATTGGCTAACCGCCGGTAGTGAAGGTGACATTAGCGCCGAACAAATTGAGGCCTTGATTGCCGAGAGCACCCAGGCGCGGGCAGCAAAAAACTGGGCGCGTTGCGATGAAATTCGCGATGCACTTAAAGCCCAGGGCGTTGTGCTTGAGGTTACCAAAGAGGGCACGCGCTGGCGCCGTGAATCCTGAGCTGGCCGTTTGTAGCCTGAGTTATTAGCGCAGGCAAATTGTTTAAGTGTGAACATACACTTCACCCATTGAAAGGTTAACTATGTATTCGCCCAGTTTTCGTTTCCGCAGGTTGCGCCGCACGGGTGCCTTGCGCCAGATGATGCAAGAAACCCACCTGCGCGCTGAAGATTTTATTCTGCCGCTGTTTGTTGAAGAGGACATCACGGCACCGGTGCCTGTGGCCTCTATGCCGGGCGTTATGCGCTACCCTGAGTCTGATTTGGGCGCACAGGTTAAACACGCCTGGGCGCAGGGCATTCGTGCGGTGCTATTGTTTGGCGTGTCCACCCACAAAGATGCCTGCGGCACAGACTCCTGGCAGGAAAACGGTTTGCTGGCGCGCATGATCCGGCTTGCCAAAGAAGCCGTGCCAGAAATGACGGTGATCAGCGACAATTGCTTTTGCGAATACACCGATCACGGCCACTGCGGTGTGGTGGCAGATGACGACGTCGATAACGACAAAACCCTGCGCAACCTGCAAAAGCAGGTGGTGGCTGCAGCCCGCGCCGGCGCCGACATGATTGCCCCCTCAGGCATGATGGACGGCATGATAGGCGCCATTCGCGAGGCGCTGGATGAAGCCGGGTTTAGCCAGGTGCCGGTGATGTCTTACTCCACCAAATTTGCCTCTGCGTTTTATGGCCCGTTTCGCGATGCCGTAGACAGCACCTTTAAAGGCACACGCGCGTCTTATCAAATGAACCCCGCCAATGGGCGGGAGGCCTTGGCTGAATCGCTGATGGATGAAGCCGAAGGCGCCGATATATTAATGGTCAAGCCAGGCCTTGCGTACCTGGATGTGCTGGCCGCTATTCGCCAGCACTCCCACTTGCCGCTGGCGGTGTACCAGGTAAGTGGTGAGTACGCCATGGTAAAAGCCGCGGCGGCCGCCGGTGTGATAGACGAGCAGGCAGTGGTGATGGAATCACTGTTGGCGTTTAAGCGCGCCGGTGCTGACCTCATTATTAGTTACCACGCGCTGGATGCCATCCAGTGGTTAAACCAACAATAAAATCAGATTACACATTATGAAAAAGTTCATCGCACTTGTAAGTGTTTTTGCAGCAGTGCTGCTCGTAGGTTGCGCACCAGAGGTGGGTAGCGATAAGTGGTGTGAAAATATGAAAAACAAGGAAAAGGGCGACTGGACCGCCAACGAGGTGCGGGATTTCGCCAAGCACTGCGTGTTTAAATAACGTGGCACCTCTCGCCCACCGGGCGCAGCCGCAGGCTTTTCGCTAGATGTTTTTCACCGATCAACGCGTACATTTTTTCCGGCCTTTCGTGGGTAAATACCGCGAAGTGGTGGTGGAGTGTGTGCGGCTTTTGTATCAGCGCTTTTACACAGATCTCACAGGCTACGGGCAAGGCCGCAGCCGCGATTTCATCATCGATGTATTTGTTGAGGCCATCGCCCGCGCACCTGTGTTGGATCACGACGAGGGCGGGCCGGAAGGGCGCTTTAAAAATGCCCGCGAGCTTGCGGGCTTTACGCTCAATAATCTCATGGAATTCGGTTGGCTTGAGCGTCAGCTTGATGAGGCCACCTTGCAAAGCCAGTACGGTTTTACCCGCATGGGCCGCGCCTTTGCTCACCCCTTTGTAGAGAGTGGCAACGCCGATTACCGCTCGCGCAATCGCAATACCCGCAATACCCGCAACAGTTTGCAGGCTTTTTTGGATAACGGTGAAGTCTACGATCTGTTGGATGCCTACGAGTATTCAGAGCGCATCATCAGCGATTTTGCCGATACCATCGCAGAGCTTGAAGAGCGGCGCCTGCAATTGGTGCGCGAGGTGGAATCGCGCCAATTGGTAGAGCAGGCGGCAGACCAGTTTTTCGATTTTATAGATACGGTGTTCAAGCCCGATCTGGAAGTGCGGCTGTCTGCAGATAGCGTAGAGAAATACCGCGATCAAATTTCACAACTCATCAAACAAATCCGTCGCCGCCGCAAATACGGCGGCGAGGGCCCGCAGGCGGAACTTTTGTGGCAAACGGTCATGGAGCAGCGCCTGCGAAAGCTGTTGCCCAAGCGAGTGGTGGAAGGCCAGTCGCTGTTGGAAAATGTCCTCAACTCCATTGAGGAGCGGCTACGCAGTGCTTGCGACATTATGTTGCCTGCACTCAGGCGCGCGCTAAACAGTTTTACCGCCCGCGCCGATATGATTATTCGCCAGCTGAGCTATCTGCATACCCAATCTACCCATCCGGTGTTGGAGGCCTGCCAGGCGTTGCGCCAGCTACCGGAGCAGGCGCAAGAGGAAAAGTTGGCAGCCCTGGGGCAACACTGGGTGAATGCCCGCGCCGGCTGGCCCGGTGCCGAGCAATTCCAGTTGCGCACCCGTGCTGCCCAGCGCGTGGTGCGTGCGCAGGTAGACGATGCGCCAGATCTGGATGCAGGCTACCAGCAAGCCCAGGCTATTGCCCAGGTGCTGGACCAGGCGTTTCATGTGTCAAGCCTGCAAATGCGCGATTACCTGGCCTCCCAATTGGTGGGCGAGCGCGAAGTTTCAAGCGCTGAACTGCAAATAAATGATGCGCGGGATCTACTCTCACTTGCACATTTGGTGAGTGTAGATGGCGCCCAACTTGAAACCGGGCAGCTGCTAAAAATTCTACCCGCCACCACAGATGCCCACGGTATGCAGCAGTTTTCACCTGTGTGCGATGCCGATGGGTATTTTAGTCAGCGCGAAGCTTTCACTATTCAACTGGTTGATCAAGCCAAGGTCTCATAACCTATGACATTGTTGTCGGAACCCCTAGAGCAGGCGTTGCAAAAATGTAATGTCACCACCACCCAGTGCCAGCAGCTCATTCAGCGGTTGCTGGATTACGGTGTGATCTGCCGCGATGAAAGCCAGATTGAAGCCGATTTTTACGATTTGTTTTTGCGCATAGAGCCGCTGCTTGATGACTACTTTGCCATTGCCGGTGTGCGCTTTCATCACGATACCCGCTTTGAGTATGTGCGCCTGATTCCGCCCGGCTCACGCATTCCGGGCGTAGACGATGAAGCCGAAGAGTCACCCTTTGGCGGCGGCTTGCGAGCCGCACTCCCGCCTATGGTGGTTGCGGTTACGCTAGTGCTGGCCGTTGAGTATGAGAAAAGCCTGCGCGAGGCGCGCATTGATGAGCAAGGTTGTACGAGCCTTGCGCTCGAGGCGTTAAACTTGTCGCTAAAAAATCTGTTGGGCCGCAGCCTGCCTGAAAATCTGCAGGAGCGCCGCACCCTGTTTCGTCAATTGCGGCAATTGCGGGTGGTGCGCATGGCCGCAGATGCCGATGTACTGCAGGGCGATAGCTGGCTGCTGATTCGCCCGATGATCCTCACACTGGTAACCCCCGATGTCATTGCCCAAGTGATGCAGGCAGAAGCAGAGCCCTTACTTGCGCAGGAAGCAGACTGATGTTTTTACAAAAATTTATTTACGTAAATTGGGGCAATATTCCCAACGGCGAATTTGAATTCGGCCCCACCAATTTGTTTTCCGGTGGTAATGGTTCGGGTAAAACCACCGCCGCCGATGCTATTCAAACGGTGATGACCGCCGCTCACGATGGCTTGTTTCATTTTAACCCGGGCCAGGATGAATCTACCCAGCGCGGGCGCGGTGGCAAGCAGGTACGTACACTGGCTTCCTACGTACTGGGGTGTGACGATGGCGCCTACGCACGTCCTGATTCCGCCTTTGGCTATTTGGCGGCGGTGTTTGTGCCCCACGCCGGTGAAGATGCAGAGCCTTTTACCGCATTGTTGGCGATGAGTGCCTTTGTCGAGCGCAGCGGCAAGCACGCCACTGCGCGCCTGAATGATTTGGATTTTTACATCTTGCCGGATGTTAAGCTCACCTTGGCCGAGCTTGTACGTGAGGATAAAGGCGGGCGCTATGTGGTGCCCAGCGATCAGATTTTTGCCCTGTTAAAAACTGCCCATGGTGCAGCCGGTGTTGAACGTTACGAGCGCAAAAAAGCCTACCTGTGCCGTTTATATGGTGCGCTGAAGGGCCGCGATGATGCGGTATCCGAGCGCGAGGCGCTCAATGCCGCGCGCGCGTTTTCGCGGTTTATGGCCTACAAGCCGATTCGCGCCATCGACGATTTTGTGGCCACCGAAATTCTTGAGCCCAAAGACATGGGTGACGCCGTGCGCGATGTGTCGGCGATGCTCAAGCGTATTCACACCATGGAAGCCGATGCCCGCGCTGTGCAAGAAAGTGCACAACGGTTAAAAGGCGCACGCGATAGCGCAGATACTTTTATTGACCAATGGCTGGCCATGCAAAAGCTGCGCTACGCCGGAGCGCGCCGCCACTACAACGAAAGCCAGGGCCGCTATTTGCGAGCCAAAGAGCGCCAATCGGCATTGCTGGCCGGGCTTGAAGTTAACGCCCGCGATGCCGAAGTGGCGAAAGACCGGATTGCCGGCTTGCAACAAGAGCTTAACGAGCTGCACCTGCAGCAGCTGCAGGTGCCGGCGCTGCGCGACAAGGTGGCGCTAGAGGCCCAACGTGACAAACTTGAATCGGCCATTCATCGCGCAACTGTGCCGCTGTTACAAGATATTAGCCAATTAAAGCAGGCCCAAACGGCTGCCGATGAACTGCTTAAGGTTCAGGGGCAACCCGCAGCTTGGCCCGCCTTGCGCACGCCCGCGCTCAAAAAGCGGCTGGCTGCTATTGCCCAGCGTCAGGCCGGTGAACCCGTTGCCCTGCACGAGCTCACCAATAAAGACTGGATCGATTTAAGCCCACTAGAGCAACACTTGGATCAGGCGCAGGCGCTGCAAGCGCAGCACAACGCCTGGGTTGATGTTTGGCTTGCGCCCGATCAGGGCTTGCTGCAAACCCTTCAGCGCGATTTGGATCGCGAGCGTCAACAACTTGAAAAATTAGAGCGCCAGGTTCAATCGAAACAGGCCGAAATATCCCAGCTTGAAGGTCAGCAGGTTAACTACCCGGCCTTTGTGCGCGTGGCGCTCGATGCCCTGCGCAAGCAGCTGCCGCAGGCCGATGCCCGGGTGCTGTGTGACCATGTAGAGGTGACAGATCCCGCCTGGCAGAATGCCATTGAAGGCTATGTTGGCGGTGCACGCTTTGGCATTTTGGTTGCAGAAGAGTATGAGGCAGAAGCCATACAGCTATTGCGCGCCATGCCCGGGCGAGACAATCGCGCGCGGGTGATTCAGGGCAGCAAAGCCCGGGCCGATGCCGATAAGCTTCGCGATGAAGGCGACTCTCTGGTGAGCGTGTTGTCTTTCAGCCATGAAACAGCCCGCCACTACATGCAGGCAAGCTATGGCCAGGTGAAGCGTGTGAAAGATGCGGCCGCCCTCAAAGGTGTAAGGCGCGGTATTACCGTTGATGCCTTGGGCGCTGCAAATTATGCGCTGTTTCGTTGCGATCTGGACGACGGTGATTTGGTGTTTGGCCACCATGCGCGCGAGCGCGCGCAGGCGGCAAAAAAGCAAGAACTCGACGAATTGTTTGCGCTACTCAATGCCAGCCGCACATCCATTGCCTCGCTGGAGGCAGTATACGCCTTGGTGCGGCCATTGGCGGCTTGCCGCTACGCCGATGGTTTGCAATCGCTGCTGGATTTACAGCGCGAACTGGATGCCACCAGCCAGCGCATGGAGCGTTTGGCGCTGGAAGATCACGGCGCATTAACTGAAACCATGGCCAAAGTGGAGGTGCAGCTTGCCGAGCAAAAACAAAAGGCCGAGCAACTGCAAGACCAGCGCATTGAGCTTGAAGCCGAGCGCCGCACAGTAGATGCCGAGTGCAAGAAACTCAATGCCCAGCAGGACGACACCCTCGCGGTGCTGGAAACCGCCGAAGATAACCTTGCCGCGGTGGGGCGGCTTTGGCAGGCGTTCGACCCGGAACAAGCCATAGCAGAGGCAGACGACTGGGCGGCAAATCGTACGCTAATTCAGCTGGAGGCCGAGCGCGAAGAAATTCACTCGGGCCTGGGCCGTGTGTTGCGGCGCATAGACAGCGCGCTAATGGAGCACAATTTAGCCGCCCAGGCACCCGATCGCATCCTGTTTGAGCCGCACTTGGGCGAGCTTGCGGGCGAGCAAAATTTTGAATCTGTGTGCCAGCTTCAACGCCAGCTTGATAGCCTCTATAACCGGCTGAAGAACAATATTCTGGCCAATCGCCAGGCCGACATCAGCGCCATGCGCCACAGCTTTAACAATGCCTTTGTTACCAACTTGTGCCATGCCATCTATCAGTCGATCAACGACGGCAAGCAAACCCTGGAGCAGCTCAATCAGGAGCTTGAGAGCCACCGTTTCGGTGCAGACCGTGAAAGATTTTATTTCGGCTATGCCTGGGTGCCGGAGTTCAAAGAGTATTGGCAGTTCTTTAAGGCCATTATCGACAACCCCGCGCTCGGCGACGGTGAATCGTTGTTTGAGATGAAGCTGGATAAAAAGCATCAGCGTGTACGCGACAAGCTTATGGCCATGCTGCTGGACGACAACGAGCAGCAAGCGCTAAAGGAGTTGGCGCGCCTGGCGGATTACCGCAACTACCGCCGCTACGAGATTTACAAAGAGCCGCAAGGCAAGGCGCCAATTGCTCTAAGCCAATACGGCACGGGCTCTGGTGGCCAGCTTGAAACACCTGCCTATATTATTCGCAGCGCCGCCATTACCTCTGCCTTTAAGTTTAATGAGGGGCGCAATCATCTGCGCATGGTGCTGGTGGATGAAGCCTTCAGCAAGATGGATGAACACCGCTCCAAAGAGGTGATTGGCTACCTTACGGAGTCGCTGGGCTTGCAATTGATGTTTATCATGCCATCCAGCAAATCGGGGCCATTCCTTGATTTGATCAGTAACCAGTTTGTGTTTAGCAAGTGCGCCACCGCCAAACCCATTGGGGAGCTGCATTCGCGGGTGCTGGTAGATCGTCAGGTGCTCAACCGCGAAGCTGTGCGCGAATTAATGGATGTGCATCGCCAAACGCTCAGGCATCAGGCCAGTATCGATTTTCTGGACGAGCTGGCAACGCTGGAGCAATAGGCGCCTGAATTTCGTTATTTGCAGAGCCTGCCGGGCTGCCCTAGTCTTAGGGGAATAAGATTAGGGCGGTTGGGCCTTGCGCATGTGGCGATATCTAACGATTCATCTGTGTCTATTGTTGGCGCTGGCGGCCGATTGCCGGGCAGAACTGGTAGCCTATGAGCAGCCGCCAATCACTATCGATCGCTCGCCACTGAATCTCTCCATCAGCCGGCATTTTGTTTATTTCGAAGATTTAAGCGGCGGCGTGGATTATCGGGCTATCCACCTGGTGGCCCAGGATGCACACTGGCTGCCGGTACCCGATAGAGATGCCACACTAGGTAATGTCCGCCACCCGGTGTGGCTGCACGTCAAGCTTGAAAATGCAGGTGCTGCGGGCAACTGGTTTTTACAGATCAAGAATGCAAGTATTGACCAGGTTGATGTGTATTTCGAGCGTCGCTCCGGCGCACTAGAGCACTACCACTACACCGCCAAGATGGCGGTTAAAGCGCGCCCCTTTCCCCATTCGGATTTTGTGGCTCCATTAAAAGTGGAAGCCAGTGAAACGCTCAATGTCTGGATTCGTGCTACCAGCAGTGGTTGGCTGGACTTGCCGGCTGTATTGCAAGATGAGGCCAGCTTTCACCACTCAAGCATAGTCACAGCGACCTTTGCCGGGCTTTTTTACGGCATTGCCTTGGCAATGGTGCTGTATAACTTCTTCTTGTTTGTTGCGCTGCGCGATTGGGCCTACCTCTACTACATTGGTTTCACCTTTTCGCTGGCGATGGTGTTTGCCTCCATAGACGGTATCGTTTTCGGGTATTTATTTTCAGGCTTTGCGTTAACAAGCGCAGTGAGCCAGGTGTTTTGGGCGTCTATCACGCAAATTTTCGGTTGCGCGTTCGCCATTTCCTTTCTCTCGTTAAAAAAGCGTTCGCCCACGTTGTTGTTACTCTTTCAAATATTGTTGGTGCTGTGCATAACGCCCTTGATCTTTTTGCCTTTTATTCAGGTTGGGCACTTGTTTAATTTAACCACTGCAACTGCATTGATAACGTTTGTGGTATTTATTGGCGCGGGTGGTGCTATGTGGTACCAGGGTTATAGCTATGCAAAATACTATACCCTGGCCTGGGGGGCTTTATGTGCTATTGCGGTGTTTGTGTGTGCTGCGGTACTGGGCATTATTGATGCAAGTATTAATCAGTTGTTTGCGTGGTTCAGGCTGAGTGCGGTTATAGAAATGATGCTGTTAGCACTTGCTCTGGCTGCGCGCATTCAGTACCTGCAGCAAACTCAGCGCGAGGTGCTGTATGAAAGCCAGGCAAAAACAGATTTAATTGCCAGAGTGTCGCAGGAAATTCGAACCCCCATGAATGGCATTTTGGGGTTGTCTGAATTGTTAAGAGAACACCTGACAAACGATACCGCCCGCAAATACAACAGTTTGATCTACCAATCGGGCTCTGCTCTATTGGGGATCATTAACGACCTGTTAGACCTTGCCAAAATTCAATCGCAAAAAATTGTACTTGAAGAGGTAAATTTTAATTTACACCAGTTGTGTGAAGAGTGCGTAAAGGCATTTCAACCCAAGGCGCAAGAGAAGGGGCTTACCCTTGAGTGCCAGGTTGCTGAGGATGTCCCGCTTTTTGTGCGTGGCGATCAGGCCAGGCTAAAGCAGGTGCTGATGAACTTTATTGCCAATGGCTGCAAATATACCGAGCGCGGTGAGATTGTATTGAAGCTCACCCGGGCTGCAGACGAGCAGCATCCTCACCGGTTAAAGTTTATGGTTCGTGATACTGGCCCGGGTATTGATGCAGAGCGGGCTGCGGTTATTTTTGACGGCGAAGCGGGCCTCGTGGGCAACCCCTCGGGCGGTGGCAGGGGGTTGGGGCTTTATATCAGCAAGCAGCTGGTAAACCTGATGGGCGGTAAGGTGGGGGTTACAAGCCTACCGGGTGATGGCGCGAGCTTTTGGTTACTTTTGTCACTGGAGCCTGTGGATGCCTCTGATCTTGTGGTATCAGAGGTTGACGGCCAGGTGCGTTTTCAAAAGCATCTACACATTTTGGTTGCCGAAGACAATCGCGTGAATCAAGTGGTTATTCAAAAAATGCTGGAACGCTTGGGGCACCAAGTGTTGCTTGCGGAAAACGGCGCTCAGGCGGTTGCGCTGTTTAAATCCCGCAAAGGGCAATTTGATTTGATTTTGATGGATTGCGATATGCCGGTGATGGACGGTTTTGAGGCAACCCGCGAGATTCGGGCGCTGAGCATAGAGCAAGGTTGGACCCAAATTCCTATTTGGGCGCTAACAGCCCATGTGCAGCCCCACAGTAAAGAGCAGTGCGTGGCAGCGGGAATGAACGATCACCTGAGTAAGCCCATCCAGTCATCAAGCCTTGCGCAGGCATTAAAAGGGGTGGAGCAACTGGTGCAAAAGTTCTAAAAATCACAAACCACACGCTTTACCTCCCTCGGCTGCTCAACTAACATGTTCTTTCGTACCACCTAGTAGGCGCGCACTTTCCTTGGCTTGCTGTATCCGTTCTGGAAGAGCTAGCTGGGTAAGCAGTTAACTATTTGATTTTGTTAGATAAAGGAAAGGGGGAAACCCCGGCCAAGGAGCAGGGCATATGTCATTTCAGCAAAACTCCGGCCTTTCTGTACGAGAAATTTACCATCGTCATTTTGGCCTTTGCCGACTAATCTACTTCGCCGCCAGCCGTGTCTGGCTGGGCTTTGGAGAGCATCAGGAGCTGTTGTCTGCACCTGATGTGCGCGGCTACCCGGATCTGGCCAAGTTGTTCTTGGTGACCTATCTCGATGAAGACCAGCTAACCTATCTGCAGGTGCTAGAGCCAGGCTATGAGCCAGATTGCATGGTGCTGCCCAATCGCCGCGCCTCCGCCTAAACCGCGCCACCGCTTGATGCGCGTGCGGGGCTAGCCCCGCCGCTGCAGGGTTTTAATAAGTACCGACAGCGCCTTTTCAAGTTCCGCGCGCGCCACCTTGTTCGGCTTCACAACTATCCACGGATCGATGGATTCCGGTTTGGTAAACCAGCAGGCCTCGCCAAAATCCAAATTCTTACCGCACTCGGCACTCAGGTAGGGATTCACGCCAAAGGCACTGAACTGGTAGCCGCTTATTTTTGCCGCACGCTTGCCCGAGTTGTTGCTAGGGTCTTGCTTTATTACCGTCGCAATACGATTGCCTGAAACCTTTAGTTGAAAATACCCGCCCGCGTAGTTGCTACTGGCGGGCAGCGCATAAAACTTAAGCAGACTATTAATGTGGCGGGTGAGCGCTGTGGCATCACTGCCGGTTTTATAGAGTTGCTTGAGCTGGGCTGTGTATTGGGCATCACTCTTGCCATCGGAAATGCCGCCCCATTGCAGTAGATCGCCGCTGGATTTCTCCAGGGGCTTGGGTTGCTTGCGACGCTTCAGGTCGGTTATTGCAGCCAGGCTTTGCTGATAAAACCGCGCATTTTTGCCAGCCTGATTAACGTAGCGGGTAAAGTGATCGGTTGCTTGGGTGTACTGGCTTTCGTTTGCCAGTATCTGGCCTTTAAAAAAATGGTATTCGTTGGGCAGACTAATGCCGAGCTTGGCAATATCCGCCAGGTGTTGTTCGGCACTGGCGTATTGGTTGTCTGCCAGTGCCTGTTCTGCCGCCAGTAGCAAGCGGTCGGCTTCAAACTCCGGTGCCAGGCTCGCCCCATGGGTACGCCCGGCTGCGGCAAGCGCAATAACCACTAACAGTACGGCTAGAAAGGGGCGTGCCAAAAATTGCCGCACAACCGGGTGGCGTGTGGCTGCGGTATTGCGCGAGCGCTGGAGATGAAAGAGTGGATGCATTGTGATCTCCTGATAAGGCCCATGGGTATTTTTCGCCCTTGAAATTACCCACTCATTCGATTGGGGCAGATGCACTTAAGTGGGCAGGGCTACCATTAGGGCTAAGCGAAAAGGCTTTCACCCATGCACGATGAGTGTGCGCGTAACAGGCTAAACATAGCACTCGGGAGAGGGGGGCGGCAATGCACTGGCACCGGTTTTGATAACTTTAAACTGCTTGTCACCGGTGCCAGTAAAAGCCTAACTGGCGATATCCAAATCTTCAGGTTGTTCCAGCCAATCGTTTTTATTTACGTGGCGTTTGGCCCGCTGCTTGCCAGTTTGTTCTTTAATGGCGCGCTCAGCGGCTGCGAAAGTCTCACGAACAGCCACAGGCGCTTGTTCGTCTGCATGGCTAATGTTGATGAGCTTGCCATTTAGCTGCATCTCAAGGCTTACATCAAATGCACTGCCTTTGTGGTGGTGCTGATGGGGGGCGTTGATAACCACGCGCTGTATTTGCAGGCGGTCTGACAGGCGGTGAAGCTTTTGAAGCTTTTTCTCGATGGTGGCATTCAATGCCGGTGAAGCATCCAGGTCTCGGTACACAACATTTGCAGCTAACTTCATAGAAGTGCTCCTTGGTTTTCGTGACTTTTCAGGACGTCCTGAGGTACATATTGTCACTAGGGGCTAAAAATTCAACTGTTTTTTTCACAAAAATATGAAATAAAAAATTGAACTAAACGCTCGGCACCCAATCCGGGCGGCAAGCCCCGGCTACCCTCAAGGCTGGCGGGGTGCCACCCTTACCCCTTTGGGGAGAACGGCTGGCAGCTATCAGGCCCGCGGGGGGTGAAAAGCCTAAGGCGTTTGGAGTGCGGCTGGCTGCAGGCTACAAGCTAAAGCCTGCAGCGTTGGCCTTTAAACTTAATTGGCTCAATAGGTGCGAGCCTGCGCTTTGTGGGAGCGGGGTAATAGCAGCCGCAAAGATGGATGCCAAGCTGTTCAAGGCTAAACACAAGGTCAATAAACTGTTTTTACTTACGGGGTTGAAAAACTATATGGCGCACTTATATAGCTATTGTGCCGCCGGATACGGGGCACAAAATTATCGCCGGATCAAAAGATCGGCATCACAATTTATTGCTCTATTGAGGATAATATTATGCGTAACATAGACCTTACCCCATTTTATCGTTCAACTATCGGTTTTGATCGCTTGGCGAGCGTGCTTGATTCACTGACTCAAGCCGAGCAAAACCAATCTGCCTACCCACCCTACAATATCGAGTTAATGGGTGAAGACGCCTATCGCATTACCATGGCCGTTGCCGGGTTCAGCGAGGCAGATATCGATATTCAGATTGACCAAAATAAGCTCACGGTTATAGGCAGTAAAGCCGGAGAAAAATCTGCCGGGCAGTTTTTACATCAGGGTATTGCCGAGCGAAATTTCGAGCGTCGCTTTCAATTGGCAGACTACGTAAGGGTGGAAGGTGCAAGCCTTAATAATGGGTTGCTGCACGTAGATTTAGTGCGTGAAATTCCGGATGCCATGAAGCCGCGTAAAATTTCCATAAACCGCAAAGACCCTTCCCTAAAAGTGGCGTAACCCTTCGCCATAGAGGCAATATATTTTGGCTAGCCACTCATGCCCTCTGTGCTATTGCACAGGGGGCTTGCTGTTTCATGAAGATAAGCGCCGTGAGTATTTTCAATGCCCGCGCTGTGAGCTGGTGTTTGTGCCGGAGCGCTGGCATGTGGATTCTACCCGTGAAAAGGCCGAGTATGACCTGCACGATAACAGCCTGCACGATACTGGTTATTTGAAGTTTCTTCGTCGCCTGGGCGAGCCGTTGGTGGCGCGCTTAGGCAAGCATGGTTGTGGTGCCAAAGGCTTGGATGTAGGTTGTGGCCCAGGCCCTGCACTGCAGCATTGGCTCAATGGGCAAGGCTTTGAGGTGCAGGTGTTCGATAAGTTTTACGCCCCCGATGCCCGCGCGCTGTTAGCGTACTACGATTTCATAACTGCAACCGAAGTGGTAGAGCATTTGCGTGCGCCTGGCCTTTTTTTGCACAGCTTGTGGCAGCTGTTAAGGGCGGGCGGTTATTTGGGGTTAATGACCAAACGGGTGAAAAATCGCGAGGCCTTTGTGAATTGGCATTATAAAAACGACATCACCCACATCGCCTTTTTCTCCGAGCAAAGCTTTCATTGGCTTGCCCGTGAGTGGGGGGCGGAACTCGAATTTGTGGATAGTGATGTTGTGATTTTCAGGAAGCAATAAGTCGCTGTTAAAGTAGCGCCCTTAGAACATGCGTCATTAAAACAGGCGCCGAGAAAAAGCGACGCCGGCCCTACGCGGCCCAAGTTCTTACCCCAACCCCGATGAAATATTCTGCGCTAGCTGTGGCATCTAGGTTTGCCCGATATCGAGCGTCAAACACGGAGGGCCGTGGCTCTTAGGCGCTTTTCTCCTGCGTTTCCAGGGCTGGTGCCCGTGCTATTTATCGCACTGCGTTATTTGCCTAAATTTATACTGCGCTGAATAATTTGGCGCGTACGGTGGTGCGGTATTCCGAAGGCGTGGTTGCCAGTAATTTTTTAAACAGGCCGGTAAAGTGGCCCATATCGTGATAGCCCACTTTAAACGCTACCTCGCTGATGGAAAGGTTACTGGTTTTCAGTAAATCTTTGGCCGTTTCTATACGAATTTCCTGCAGGTATTGCAGGGGGGATTGGCCGGTGGCGGCTTTAAAGCGGCGGTTAAATGTGCGCACGCTCATATCAAAACGCTCAGCCACCAGGCTCAGTTTAATTTCTCGCCCGTAGTTGTCTTGCAACCACATTTGCGCCTGCATAATTTCTTCGTCCGGGTGGTGGCGGGTGCCGCCATCGAAGTAGCTGGTGGTTTCATAGGAGCGTCGAATTTCGTGGGAAAAGTGGCGCTCCACATGCAGCGACACAGGTTTACCGTACATGCGCTGAATAAAATGCACCGTCAGGTCTGCCAGGGCATTTACGCTGGCGGCGCAGTAGAGGTTGCCGGCCTGGGAGATAAAGTACTGGCGTTTGAGATGGATTTGCGGGTAGTCCTTTTGGAACTGGTCGAAGTAGTACCAGTGGGTGGTGGCCGCCTTGTCATTTAACAGGCCTGCCTCGGCAAGAAAGCAGACCCCTGTGCCCACGGCGCTAATGGTCACGCCATTTTCGTACTGCTGGCGCAACCAGTTAAGTAGCGCCTTGTTTTTACGGATGACCGGCCGGGGGTTACGCCACAGGCTCGGGATAAAAATCATGTCGGGCGTGGGCACGCTCTCCAAATCAAATTCCGGTGCCAGTGAAAAGCCTGCGCGGGTCTTGATGGGCTGGCGATCTACGGAGACGGTATTAATGGCTATGCGTTTGACTTGCCTGTCTTGGCTGAGAGCAGCGCTTTCTGCCGCCTTCAGCATTTCCATGGGCAGGGTTGTGCTGGTGGCGAGCATGTGTTCACAGAGTACAAACGCAATTTGGTGCATGGGAATCCCGGATTAGGTAACGAACAGGTTGCTTAAATTTTCGTCAAACAAGCGTTTGGCTGATATGCCTAGAACTTTTGACCGAACAGGCCGCTATCCTATGGCCTCAAAATGGTCACGGGCAAGGGATAAACTGGCGATTTGGCTAGAAATGCAAAATTCGCGGCTAAAATGCCATAGAGAATGCCCGTCTGACTTCTTACACTCAGGCAATATTACTCAGGCGGCCAGCAGGCCGGCCCTGCATTTGCGGGTAGCCTCGTGCCTGATGCGAATTTTTAAAGGAGTTGAGTCATCTCATGGTGAGATTACCTGTCATTGTTGGATTTGGTGGATTCAGTGCAGCCGGGCGGAGTTCCGCGCATCACGCCTATCGGCGCACGGTGATCGAGAGCCTGGACGCGCCTGCGCGCAACGAAACCTTGCTGGGCTTGATTGCCATGATGAAGCTTGTGCGTTTCGATGCCACTAGCGGCCGCTGGTTTGACGAGCAGGGTGGCGCAGGTGAACTGCTAGACGATGCAGCAGTACTGGCAAAATATACCGACAATGCCTTAGCGGGCACCTTAATTCGCAAACTTGAGCGCCGCTACTTCGACGTAGATGCCACCGAGTGGCACAAAAACGTGCCGCTTTCTCCGGAAGGTGAAGTGAGCTTTGTCACCCGCGAGCGCGATTTGCCGGAGCCTTTGCCTGCCAGCTGGCAAGTGACCCCCATTGCCGATGAGCCGGGGCGAGTGCGGGTGCGCATTACCGAAATGCTTGAGGCCAAAATTGACAGCCTGCGGGAGATGCCCGTAAAGGCCGCCGGCCAACTGCCCAGTGGCTATGATCCGGCCGACCACTATAACGCCCGCTTTCACCCACGCGCGCTGCAGTTTGCCATCGTGGGCGCCTCTGATGCCGTGCACTCGTTGGGCATAGACTGGGCTGATGTGGTTAACGCGGTAAAGCCCGATGAAATTGGCGTTTATGCCAGCAACGCCATGAGCCAGCTGGATGAAAACGGCTTCGGCGGCATGATGCAGCAGCGTTTGAAAGGCGGGCGGGTGAGTGCCAAGCAGTGCCCATTGGGCCTGAACACCATGCCTGCAGACTTTGTAAATGCCTATGTGTTGGGCAGTGTGGGGCATACCGGCGCCATTGTGGGCGCCTGTGCTACGTTTTTGTATAACCTGCAAGCCGCGGTGAACGACATCACCGCCGGCCGCCGCCGGGTGGCTGTGGTGGGGAATGCCGAGGCGCCGTTATTGCCAGAGGTGATGGACGGCTATGGTGCCATGGGTGCACTGGCGAGCGATGAAAACCTGCGCAAGCTCGATGGCCTGGCCGCCGATGCCGAGCCGGATCACCGCCGTGCCAGCCGCCCCTTTGGCGATAACGCAGGCTTCACCATTGCCGAATCCACCCAGTATGTCATTTTGATGGACGATGCCCTGGCCATGAGCTTGGGTGCCGATATTCACGGTGCTGCCACCGATGTTTTTGTGAATGCCGATGGCTTCAAGAAATCGATTTCGGCGCCCGGGCCCGGCAACTACATCACCATGGCCAAAGCGGTGGCGAGCGCGGTAGATTTGCTGGGCGCGGAATGCGTGCAAAAGCGCTCGTTTATCCAGGCGCACGGCTCAAGCACCCCGGCCAACCGGGTCACAGAAAGTGAAATTTTTGATCGCCTGGCGGGTGTGTTTGGCATCGAAAACTGGCCGGTTACGGCGGTGAAGGCCTATGTGGGGCACTCGCTGGCACCGGCGAGTGCCGATCAGTTAATCTCAACCTTGGGTGTGTTCAAGTACGGGTTTATTCCGGGCATTAAAACCATTGCCCGGGTGGCTGATGATGTTCATGCAGCGCACCTGCAGATCCCACTGGCGGATTTGGATTGCCGCGAGCAGTGCATGGATGTGGCGTTTTTAAATTCCAAAGGTTTTGGGGGCAACAACGCCACGGCAACCGTGCTTTCGCCCCGTATAGTGGAAACATTGTTGAAAAACCGCTATGGCCAGGCCGAGTTTGATGCCTATGTAGAGCGCAGGCAGGGCACCCGTGAGAAGGTTGCGGCCTATGACCTGCGTGCCACCCGTGCGCAGTTCGATACCATTTACAAGTTTGGCGAGGGCATGATTGACGAGGCGGCACTGGAAATTTCCGGCAGCCAGATCAAGGTGCCGGGTTTCGCGCAGCCGGTGGAGCTAGTGGTGCCGAGCCCCTATAAATCGTTTTTGAAATAACGGTTTTATATTTTGGCAAACAAAAATGGCGCCAAAAGGCGCCATTTTTTTATTTGGCGTCGAACTTAAAAGTGGCCTTTGATAGCGATGTAAGGGCCTGTGTATTCGGCGTCTAAATCCAGACCTTTTACGCGCGAGAGGTTTTGCTTCTTGTAGCCCAGCTCTGCACCCACCGACGGGATCGAATCAATCATATAGCTCACCCGTGCTGAGTACTCGGTGAACTCTGTGTCATCGTAGCTGCCACCCTGAAAGCGACCACCCACAGAAAAGCCTGTGAAAGGCAAATCGAAATTGGCGTCGCCATAGATGGTGGGCAGGTAGGAATCCACGTTGTCTTTGTAGAGCGTGGTGTCTCCGGTGGCAACAGTAGAGTCACCTTCGTAACGGCGCAGGCCAATACCCAAATCTAGGCTGATCCAGTTATCCAGTAACTCGTAGTAGCCGATGGCATCTGTGTAGCTTACATCGGTGCGGCTGCTAAGCGGTATGTTGTTAGCAGCACCGCTGCCTTTGTGGCTGAGTTCGTTGTATTGCACACGAATGTTGGGCAGCAGGGGGACAGGGTGTTCGAAGGCTGCATAGAAAAAGCGGTTGTCGCTTTGCTTGTAGTTTAAATCGTTAAGTGAAATATCGTACAGGGTGCCCTCGGGTTCGTTCTGCCAGTGGCCGGCGCCAATGTGCAGTCCCAATGCATCTGCCAGTGCCACAGAGGATGTCAAAGACAGGGCAACCAGGGCGGCTAGCGGTTTTTTGTACGTCATAGCGATCTCCATCTACTAAGGCTGTGAACCGTTGCGGGAATTGCACCGGCTCATAATTTGGCGCGCATTATAGCGATACCCGGCCAAAAGTGAGTGATCTGTTTACGATAATTGTTGCCTGCAAAGGGTTAAAAAAGCAACTGCCGCATTGCTGGTTGAGCGCTGGGTGTGCCGAATGCAACCCAGGGTGCGAATAATCGGCTTGGCGTCACGGGGGGCTATGCGCACTAATTCATCGCTGAGTAGTGTGGTGGGCAGCAGGCTCCAGCCCAGGCCAATAGACACCATCATTTTTATGGTGTCGAGCGATTGGGTGGTCATGCTGATGTGTAGGTTTGCACGGGCTTCATCAAACAGCCGTTGAATCAGTGCGGTGGTATAGGTATTGGTGTCAGGCAGTATGGCATCGAAGCCACTCAAGGTGGCAAGCTCTGGTGCGGCCTGTTGTGCCAGTGGGTGATCGGCGGCGCAGGTGAACACCAGCTCGTCGCGCCACCAGGCTTCGCTGGTAATTTGCGCAACTGCTTCGGGTGCCAGGGTTACCACTGCCAGGTCGTGTTCGCCCTGGGCCACTTCCTCATAGGCGCGCTCGCTATCCATAAAACACAGCTTTAAATCCACCTGCGGAAACTGCCGGGCGTAAGCCTTAAGCAGTGGTGGCAACCGGTGCAGGCCAATGTGGTGGCTGGTAGCAATGGTAAGGCGGCCGCGCACCTGGCCGCCCAAATCATCGATGGCGCGCTGGCTGTCGGCCACCGCCTGCAAAATGCCGCGGGCCTTGGGCAGCAGCAGTTGGCCTGCTTCGGTGAGCTGGATTTTGCGGCCGATACGATCAAACAACTGGCAGTTCAGTTGTTGCTCCAGGTTGGCTACGCGCTTGCTGATGGCCGGTTGGGTGAGGAAGAGTTTCTGCCCGGCTTTGGAGAAAGAACCCAGCTCTGCCACCGCGCAAAATGCTTGTAGGCCTTGGGTATCCAATGCGCTTGCTCCTTATCTTCAGTTTCTCAAGCTAGGTTAAAGTATTCCTACTTGGAATTGAATAGATAAAAATAATGAATTTGAGTAATTATCGGCCAGGGCATACACTCTGCCCATGTTATTTAACGCGCCAATTCTTGGTGCGCAGGTGAGTTCAGCGAGGGACACATGGTAGCCAAAACCCTGTACGACAAATTGTGGGATGCCCATTTGGTAAAGCAGCGCGCCGATGGCTCTGCTTTGATTTATATCGATCGCCACATCATTCATGAGGTCACCACGCCACAGGCTTTTGAAGGGCTGCGCTTGGCGGGCCGCAAGCCCTGGCGGGTAGATTCCATTCTGGCAACGCCCGATCACAACGTGCCCACCACCCAGGCAGAGCGCGCGGCCGGTGTTGAGGGCATTGAAGATCCGGTATCGAAAATTCAGGTGCAAACACTGGATGCCAACTGCGAAGAATTCGGAATTCTGGAATTTAAAATTAACGATCGCCGTCAGGGCATTGTGCATGTGATCGGCCCGGAATCCGGTGCTTGTTTACCGGGCATGACCATTGTGTGCGGCGATTCCCACACTGCCACCAACGGCGCTCTGGGCGCCTTGGCACACGGCATTGGCACCAGTGAAGTAGAGCATGTCATGGCTACCCAATGCCTGGTGGCCAAGAAAATGAAAAACATGCTGGTTAAGGTGGATGGCAAGCTGGGTGCTGGCGTGACTGCTAAAGACGTGGTGCTGGCCATTATTGCTGAAATCGGCACTGCAGGTGGCACAGGTTACGCCATTGAATTTGGTGGTGAAGTGTTCCAGCAGATGTCTATGGAAGGCCGGATGACCGTGTGCAATATGGCCATTGAAGCCGGTGCACGCGCGGGTATGGTGGCTGTTGATCAAACCACGCTCGACTATGTCAAAGGCCGTACCTACGCGCCCAAAGGTGAACAGTGGGAGCGCGCCGTGGCCGAGTGGTCTTTGCTGCACAGCGATGCCGGTGCCGAGTTCGATAAGGTGGTCACCATCAATGGCAGCGAAATCGAGCCGCAGGTCAGCTGGGGTACGTCGCCGGAAATGGTATTGCCCGTAGGGGGTGCCATTCCGGATCCGGCCCAAGAGGCAGACCCGGTAAAACGTGAAGGCATGGAGCGTGCGCTGCAGTACATGGCGTTAAAACCCGGCCAGGCCATTACCGATATCAAGGTAGATCGTGTATTTATTGGCTCTTGCACCAACTCGCGCATTGAAGACATTCGCGCCGCAGCCGAGGTTTTAAAAGGTCGCAAGGTGGCGGCCAATGTGAAAGAGGCCATAGTGGTACCAGGCTCTGGCGTGGTGAAAGCGCAGGCCGAGGCCGAGGGTTTGGATGAAATTATCCGCGCCTCAGGTGCCCAGTGGCGCGAGCCGGGCTGCTCCATGTGTTTGGCTATGAACGCCGATAAGCTCGGCAACGGCGAGCATTGTGCGTCTACCTCAAACCGCAATTTTGAAGGGCGCCAGGGCTACGGCGGTCGCACTCATCTGGTAAGCCCCGCCATGGCCGCAGCGGCTGCCGTTGCCGGCCACTTTGTGGACGTGCGCACACTGGCACCTCAGGAAGTTTAAGGAGTTCCCATGAAAGCATTTACAACCGTTAGCGGCATTGTGGCACCTATGGATCGCGCCAATGTTGATACCGATATGATTATTCCCAAGCAGTTTTTGAAGTCCATCAAGCGCACGGGCTTTGGCAAAAACCTGTTTGATGAATTGCGCTACCTGGATGAAGGCCTGCCAGATCAAGACTGCACGGGCCGCCCGCTGAACCCGGATTTTCCGCTTAACCAGGCGCGCTTCCAGGGTGCCAATATTTTGTTGGCGCGCAAAAATTTTGGTTGCGGTTCAAGCCGCGAGCACGCGCCATGGGCGCTGGACGACTATGGCTTTCGCGCCGTAATTGCGCCAAGTTTTGCAGACATTTTCTACAACAACAGCTTTAAAAACGGCTTGCTGCCCATTGTGCTGCCAGAGCAAGCGGTAGAGGCGTTGTTTGCACAGCTCTATGCACAAGAAGGCTTTAGCTTAACGGTAGATCTGGCCTCGCAAACTGTGCGCACACCCGAAGGGCGTGAGTTCAGTTTCGAAATAGACGAGTTCCGCAAGCACTGTTTGCTGGAAGGGTTGGATGACATCGGCCTGACGCTGCAAGAGTCTGATGCCATTGCCGCCTACGAGGCCAAGCGGCGCGCTGCTGCACCCTGGTTGTTCGATGCAATTGTGGCTGAATAGTCGGCCCGGTTAACAAGGTTTTGCAGCGCCGTAAGGGCGCTGCCACTGAGGAAAAACGTGTGAGTAAATCAATTTTAGTGTTACCCGGCGATGGCATTGGCCCGGAAATTGTGGCCCAGGCGCTCAAGGTGCTAGACAAGATAAACCAGCAGTTTGATATCGGCATGGTGTTTGAAGAAGGCCTCTTGGGTGGCGCTGCCATCGATGCCCACGGCGTGCCGTTGGCCGATGCAACGCTCGCCCGCGCGCGCGCAGCCGACGCCATTTTAATGGGGTCTGTAGGTGGCCCCAAGTGGGATAAGCTCGATCGCGCTATTCGCCCCGAGAAGGGTTTGCTGAAGTTGCGCTCTGAGCTACAACTGTTTGCCAATTTGCGCCCGGCTATTTTGTACCCGCAGCTGGCAGATGCCTCAACGCTCAAGCCTGAGGTGGTATCTGGCCTTGATATTCTGATAGTGCGCGAGCTTACCGGCGGTATTTACTTTGGCGAGCCGCGCGGCATTCGCACGCTGGCAAACGGCGAGCGCGAAGGTTTTAACACCTACAAATATTCAGAGAGCGAAATCGAACGCATTGGTCGCAACGCCTTTGAAATGGCCATGAAGCGCAACAAGCGCCTGTGCAGCGTGGATAAAGCCAATGTGCTGGAGGCCACCGTGCTGTGGCGTGAAGTAATGGATCGCCTGGCACCTGAGTACCCGGAGGTGAGTTTGTCGCACATGTATGTAGACAATGCGGCCATGCAGCTGGTGAAAGCGCCCAAGCAATTCGATGTGGTGGTTACGGGCAATATGTTTGGTGATATTCTCTCCGACGCTGCGGCCATGCTCACAGGCTCTATCGGCATGTTGCCTTCGGCATCGCTCGATAAAAATCGCCGTGGCCTGTACGAGCCGTGCCACGGTTCTGCCCCTGATATTGCCGGCCAAAATATTGCCAATCCGCTGGCGACAATTTTATCGGCGGCGATGATGTTGCGTTACTCCCTTGATCAGGAGCCCGCCGCCCAGGCTATTGAGCTGGCGGTATCAAAGGTATTGGATCAAGGCCAGCGCACGGGCGATATTATGTCGGCGGGCATGACCCAGGTAGGCACAGATGCCATGGGCGATGCAGTGGTTGCAGCGCTTTAATTTATTTAACACAGGTTGAAAAACGACAATGCGAGTTGGATTTGTAGGTTGGCGAGGCATGGTGGGCTCCGTGTTGATGGAGCGGATGGTGGCAGAGCAGGATTTTGCACACATCGAGCCGATTTTTTTCACTACCTCCAATGTAGGTGGCCAGGGCCCGGCAGTGGGCAAAGATATTCCCGCGCTTAAAGATGCCGGCAGCATTGATGAGCTAAAAGCCATGGACGCCATTATTTCCTGCCAGGGCGGCGACTACACCAACAGCGTATTCCCGGCTCTGCGCGAGGCCGGCTGGCAAGGCTATTGGATAGATGCAGCCTCCAGTCTTCGAATGGCAGACGATGCCATCATCGTGCTGGATCCGGTGAACCTGGATGTGATTAAAGCGGGCCTGGCGCGCGGCGTGAAAAACTTCATTGGCGGCAATTGCACCGTGAGCCTGATGCTTATGGCCATTGGCGGTTTGTACCGCGAAGGCTTGGTGGAGTGGGTAAGCTCCATGACCTACCAGGCCGCCAGCGGCGCCGGTGCCCAGAATATGCGTGAGCTCATCGCACAGATGGGTGCCATTCACGCCGGTGCCCAGTCTCTGTTGGATGACCCGGCATCGGCCATTTTGGACATTGATCGCCAGGTGGCAAACACCATGCGTGGCGATGCCTTCCCGGTTGACCAATTTGGCGCGCCACTGGCCGGCAGCTTGTTGCCCTACATCGATAAGCAGCTCGATAACCGCCAAAGCCGTGAAGAGTGGAAGGGCCAAGCCGAAACCAACAAAATTTTGGGGCGTTCGGCTTCTCCTTTGGCCGTTGATGGCTTGTGTGTGCGCGTGGGTGCCATGCGTTGCCACAGCCAGGCGCTTACCATCAAGCTCAATCGCGATGTGCCGCTGGCAGATATTGAATCTGTACTGGCCTCGGCTAACGATTGGGTAAAAGTGGTACCCAATACCCGTGAAGACAGCCTTGCCGGCCTCACGCCCACGGCTGTAACTGGCACGCTGTCTGTGCCAGTAGGGCGGTTGCGTAAAATGAACATGGGGCCTGAGTACTTGTCTGCATTCACTGTGGGTGATCAGCTCTTGTGGGGTGCTGCCGAGCCGCTGCGCAGAATGCTGCGGGTATTGCTGGATAAATAGCCCACATTCGACAAAACTTGCTAGTGCCGCAAAGGGTCGCATCATGCGGCCCTTTGCATTTCTGGTGCGGGCCTGTGTGCATTTGGGCTTTGGGCGAAAAACCTTAGTAAAATCATTGGCTTAATTTTTAGGCGCTGCGGCGCTCAAGGTGTGATCAAGCGCGCAGATGTAAGCCTTGCATAGCACTATAGTGCCGGCGGCCCGAACAGGCTCGCAGGAAATTGCTGAGTGAGCGGGGCAGGCCGGCCACATATGAAGCCTATTGAAAGCCCCAATTGTTGATAAAAAGCTATTTATAATGCAGACTTACGAGCACTATTGAAGATATATTCTAGGTTTGTAGTCTAACTTCATGACCGTTTTGGCTCTCTGAGACTTTTAGCCACCGTAATGCAGGGGTCTCAAGTGCAGTATCGCTGAGTGGTTTGGGGCCTATTGGGGGCCACTTTTGGCGCCGCGGTATAGCTGGAGTCGGGGAGATAATAAAAGGATCGTCATATGCGTCTTCGTAAGTTGGCTTTATCAATTGGGGTGTCAGCTGCGCTGGTCTCCAATCTGGGTTTCGCCCTTGGATTGGGTGAAATCAAGCTCAACTCGGCATTGAATCAACCGCTCGATGCTCAAATCAAGCTCCTGCAGGTCAGAGACCTCAGTGAAGAAGAGATAGTGGTGCAGCTGGCTTCCCGTGAAGCTTATGAGCGCGCCAATGTCGAGCGCTTGTTTTTCCTGAGCGGCATGAAGTTTGAGGTGGTACTGGATAACCCCAGCAACCCCCACATTCGGGTCACCACGCAGGAAAACGTGCGCGAGCCCTATTTGAATTTCCTGTTGGAAACCCAGTGGCCTACCGGGCGCATGCTGCGCGAATATACGGTGCTGATGGATTTGCCCACCTTCAGTGAGAAAAACCAGAAGGCGGTATCGGCACCTAGCCAATCTGCGCCTGCATCTGTACCTGTGCGCCCGCGCCCGGCAGTGAAGCCTGCCCAGCCCACGGCTGCTGCACACCCGGCGCCGCGCCCGGTTACCCAGTCGGCACCGGCTGGCGATTACACTGTGCGCGCCAACGACACCCTGTGGGACATCGCCCTGATGGCGCGCCCGGATCGCGGGTATTCGGTGCAGCAAACCATGCTCGCCATTCAGCGCCTGAACCCCGATGCCTTCATCAACAACAACATTAATCTGCTGAAAAAGGGCCAGGTGTTGCGCTTGCCTTCGGCAGAGGAAATCAGCTCCCTCAGCACGCGCCAAGCCATCAACGAAGTTGCCTATCAAAACAGCCAGTGGTCTGGTGGCGCTGCACTTGATGCTAGCCGCCGCAGTGGCGCGGTTGCCAGCCAGTCGAGCGGTCGCGAAGGGCGCGTACAGCTGAGCAGTGGCAGCTCCAGTTCCGACGTCAACACCGGTAGCGGCCGTGGCCGCAACGTTGAAGCGCTGGAAAATGAGCTGGCTATCGCCCAAGAAGAACTGGGTGCCGCCCAGCGTCAGAATGAAGATTTACGCGGCCGTGTGTCTGATCTTGAAGAGCAGATCGAAACCATGGAGCGCCTGCTTGAAGTTACCAACGAAGAGCTGCGCGCTCTGCAGTTGAACTCGGCACAAGCCCTAGAAGGCGGCGAAACGCCGGCAGAGCCAGAGGCAGCACCAGCGCAGGCGGCACCAGCCTCCCCTGAGGTTGCGGCCACCCCCGAGCCTGCCAAGCCCAACACTGTAGTGGTCAGCAGCAAGCCCGAGCCCACGCTGATCGACACCTTGATGGACAACATCCTTTACATCGCGCTGGGCTTGCTCGCCGTGATTGGCGGTTTGTTCTTCTGGAAGCGCAAGCAGGAAGATACAGCCGCGGCTGAAGACGAACTGGATTTCTACGAAGAGCCGGAGTCAGAGCAGGAAGATGATGATCCCTTCGCGCTGCCTGATGATCTGTCATCCGATTACGACGACATGGCAGATGAGCAGCCAGTTGAAGATCTGGAAGAGCAGGAAAGTGCCGAGGCCGAAACTGCCGATGTGGCAGCCGAAGCCGATATCTACATTGCCTACGGCAAGTACGATCAAGCGGAAGAAATGCTGCTTAAGGCCTTGGCCCAGGAGCCCGGGCGTGAAGATGTCACTCTCAAGCTGCTGGAAGTCTACGCAGAAACCAAAAACCTTGAAGCCTTTGATCAACACTATGCAGGCCTGCTAGAGACTGCAGACGGTGCCACCCAGCAGCGCGCAGAAGAGTTGCGCGACTCCATTCCCGGCGCGGGTGAATTTGATCGCACCCAGGTACAGGCAGTGGCTGGAGCCGCAGCCCTTGGCGCTGCATCGGCGGCGCTGTCTGATGATATCGATCTGGATGCCGGTTTGGATGATTCGGTTGATCCTTTGTTGAGCCTGGCCGAAGAGGGCGCAGACGACGAAGGCTTCGATGCGCTGGAAGGGCTTGAAGATCTGGATACCGATTTCGGTGACCTGGCGGCCGAAGGCGCCGGTGAAAGCCTGGATCTGGATGACACCGAGTCGCTGGATTTCGATTTGGACGACCTGGACGATGATTCGGGTAGCGCCGAAGAGTTGTCGCTGGATTTGGACAGCGGTGTAGAAGAGTCAGAATCTGCCGACGATTTCAGTCTTGATTTGGGCGACGACGATGAATTCGCCCTGGATCTGGATACCGAGGAAGACAAGCAGGCGCTCAGCGAACTGTCGCTTGATGGCGAAGACGATTTTGGTTTGTCAGCCGAAGCGGAACCTGCAACGGCCGCGGATGAAGAGTTCAGCCTCTCGCTAGACGATGCAGAAGACGAGCCGCTGAGCTTGGATGTCGAAGAGGAAGCCTTTGATCTCGACTTAAGCGCCGCCGATGCAGACAGCTCTGCCAGTGCTGCAGACGACGAAGAGTTTGCGCTGAACCTTGATGACGACGGCGACCTGTCGGTTGATTTAGGCGATATGGGCGAAACAGCGCCCGCTGAGGAGGCCACCGAAAGCTTTGATCTCTCGCTGGATGACGAGCTGGATCTGTCGGCAGCCGAGCCAGAGGCGCCGGCAGTGGCAGCGCCGGCCGCGACACCTGAGCTATCACCCGATGATGAGCCTGAATCCCTCAGTGTTGAGGCAGATGATTTTGATTCGGCTGGCGACTTTGGCGATATGGATCTGGCCGCCCTCGATGAAGAAATGGATACCCTGTCTGCGGACCTGGATTTGGATGACGATCTGGCCGCATTGGATGACGAGCCAGCTACAGAGCAAGAGCCGGAGTTTGATATCAGTGCTGATCTTGGTATTGAAGATGGCGCCGATGAATTGCCACCGCTGGCTGCAGATGATCAGGTGTTTGATGAAGCCTTGGCAGATGCACCCGCCGGCGGCGATGACGATGAAGGCGTAGACGCCGAGCTGGGCTTTTTGGCCGATAGCGATGAAGTGGCCACCAAGCTTGATTTGGCCCGCGCGTACATCGACATGGGCGATAGCGAAGGTGCACGCGATATTCTGAGCGAAGTGCTGGAAGAGGGCGATGCCACCCAAAAAGGCGAGGCAGAAGAGCTTATGTCTCGTATTGGCTAGCGCCAAACTTGCCAAAAGGCCCTGCAGGCGTTAGCTTGCAGGGCCTTTTTTATGCCCACTCGTTGATGGCCGGACCCAGTGCAGAAAATTTACACACCCAATTGTGAAATCGTGAATGGCGTAAGCCTGCCTGAGGGCGTGCGGCGCGTAGCCTTGGCCCTTGAGTATCATGGCGGTAGCTTTCGTGGCTTCCAGCAGCAGGAGGCAGGGGTGCCCACGGTGCAGGCGTCATTGCAGGATGCGCTTTCAAAAGTGGCCAATGAGCCCATCACCCTTGTGTGTGCCGGGCGCACAGATGCCGAGGTGCATGCCACTAATCAGGTGGTGCATTTTGATACCCGTGCCGTGCGTAGCGCGAAGGCCTGGACGGCCGGGGTGAACGCCAATTTGCCCGCGGGGGTAGCGGTAAAGTGGGCCGCTGAAGTGCCACCTGCCTTTCACGCGCGTTTCAGTGCCCGCGAGCGCACCTATCGCTACATTATTTTCAACTCGCCCATGCGGCCCGCGCTGCAGCACGATCAGCTTACCTGGTGCCGCGAGCCGCTGGATGTAAACCGCATGCGGGCCGGCGCCAAGCACCTGTTGGGTGAGCATGACTTCAATGCCTTTCGCGCCGCCCAGTGCCAGGCCAGACATCCGGTACGTGAAATCAAGCGTATCGATTTAGCGGTGCGCGGGGATCTGATCATCATGGAGATCACCGCCAACGCGTTTTTGCACCACATGGTGCGCAACATTGCCGGTGTGCTGATGCGCGTGGGCAAGGGTTGGGCCGAAACAGGCTGGGTGGGCGAGGTGCTGGCTTCGAAAGATCGTACCCAGGCTGCGGAAACCGCACCCCCTTATGGGTTGTATTTGGTGCACGTGGCTTACCCGCAGGAATTTAACCTGCCCCAGTTCCGGCCAGGCCCCTGCTTTTTGGCCGAAAAACTGGGTGATTTTAGCCGTTAGCCCGCAGTTTTAACGGGGCTTTTCTGCTAGTATTCGGCCTCCGTTATCGCCCGTCTCTACAACCGGCCGATTAACACCCAATGCCCCGCATACACCAGCAGGCAGTAACGAGTTTGGCTTGATGACTCATCAGAGAACACGTATCAAAATTTGCGGCATCACGCAGCTGGAAAACCTACTGGCAGTTGAAGCCTGTGGCGTAGATGCGTTGGGATTTGTATTTTATCCGCCGAGCCCCCGGGCGGTGACAGCGGCGCAGGCGGCAACGCTTGTGAAGGCGCTCGGCCCCTTTACCCAGCGGGTGGGCTTGTTTGTGAATGCAAACGCTCGCGAGGTAGAGGCGGTGCTCGCCGAGGTGGCGCTCAGCATGTTGCAGTTTCACGGCGATGAACCGGCAGGCTTTTGTGAGCAGTTCGGGCGGCCTTACTTCAAAGCCCTGCGCATGCGCGACGATCTGGACATTGCCGCGGCAATGGCGGCGCACCCAAAGGCTGCCGGGTTCTTGCTGGATGCCTATCGGCCAGGCGTGCCCGGCGGCACCGGCGAACAATTTGACTGGGCGCGCGTGCCCGCTCACAACCGCCGCCCGCTAGTGCTGGCCGGCGGCTTGAGTGCCGGCAATGTGGCCCAGGCCATTGAACAAACGGGTGTCTACGGGGTAGATCTCAGCGGTGGTGTGGAAGCCGCGCCCGGCGTTAAAGATATTGAAAAAGTGCGTGCCCTGGTGGCGGCTGTAAAGGCGGCCGATACCGCGCAGGCGGCAACATAATTGGAATTGGCAACGGAGTGGAAAGTGTCGAATAAAGATAATGGTTCACCGCAAGTAGATTTTGATGCGGTTCCCGATGCAAAGGGCCGGTTTGGCGAATATGGTGGCCGGTTTGTGTCTGAAACCCTCATTCACGCGCTCGACGAGCTGGATGCGATGTACCGCAAGCTCAAGCAAGATCCCGAGTTTCAGGCCGAATTCGATCGCGATCTGGCCCACTATGTGGGGCGCCCGTCGCCGTTGTATTTTGCAGAGCACCTCACCCGCAAGGTGGGCGGTGCCAAAATTTACCTAAAGCGCGAAGATTTAAACCACACCGGCGCCCACAAGGTTAACAACACCATCGGCCAGGCATTGTTGGCCAAGCACTCGGGCAAGCAGCGGGTGATTGCCGAAACCGGTGCCGGCCAGCACGGTGTGGCCTCGGCTACAGTGGCTGCGCGCTTGGGCCTAAAGTGCCAGGTGTACATGGGTGCCGAAGACGTGCGCCGCCAGGCGCTGAATGTGTACCGCATGAAGCTCTTGGGCGCTGAAGTGATCGCCGTGCAATCTGGCTCCAAGACACTCAAAGATGCCATGAACGAGGCCATGCGCGATTGGGCCACCAACGTAGACGACACTTTCTACATCATCGGCACAGCCGCAGGCCCGGCGCCTTACCCGGAGCTGGTGCGCGATTTCCAGTGTGTGATTGGCCGCGAGGCCCGCGCCCAATCGCTCGAGCAAATTGGGCGCCTGCCCGATGCGCTGGTGGCCTGTGTGGGCGGTGGCTCCAATGCCATCGGCCTGTTCCACCCCTTCCTGAAAGATGAGCAAGTGGCCATGTATGGCGTTGAAGCCGGTGGCGACGGGGTTGAAACCGGCCGCCATGCCGCGCCTTTGAACGACGGTATTCCCGGTGTATTGCACGGCAACCGCACCTACCTGATGGAAGACGAGAACGGCCAGATTATTGATACCCACTCGGTATCGGCGGGCCTCGACTACCCCGGTGTGGGCCCCGAGCACGCCTACCTGAAAGACATTGGCCGGGCTAAGTATGTAGCCATTAACGACGATGAAGCGCTGGATGCCTTCCGCACCCTCACGCGCGTAGAGGGCATTATGCCGGCGTTGGAATCGAGCCACGCTGTGGCCTATGCCATGAAGCTTGCCGCCACCATGAGCCCTGAGCAAACGGTGCTGGTAAACCTCTCCGGGCGCGGCGATAAAGACATCCACACAGTGGCGGAAATCGACGGTATTACCGTAGGCAGCATCAAAAGCTGATCGGCAAACGAGCAAATTGGAAACGCTATGAACCGTATAAACAAGTGCCTGCAGGCTCTGCAGGCCGAAGGCAAGAAAGCACTGGTTACCTATATCGTAAACGGTGATCCAAAGCCCGGTGTAACCTTGGCTACCATGCACGCCCTGGTGGCCCAGGGCGCCGATATTCTTGAGTTGGGTGTACCATTTTCAGACCCCATGGCCGATGGCCCTGTGATTCAAGCCGGCCACGAGCGCGCACTGGCGCACAACACCAGCCTGCGCGATACCCTGGCGGTGGTGCAGGCGTTTCGCGAAACCAACCACAATACGCCCGTGGTGCTTATGGGCTATGCCAACCCGGTGGTGCGCATGGGCTATGAAACCCTGGCAGACAGGGCCGTGGCCGCCGGCGTTGACGGCTTTTTAACGGTGGATTTACCGCCCGAAGAAGCCACCGAATTCAACGCACTGTTAAGGGCTCGAGAGCTTGAAAACATCTTCCTGCTGGCGCCCACCACCACCGATGATCGCATGGGCAGTGTGGCCGCACTGGCCGGTGGCTTCCTTTACTATGTGTCGTTGAAGGGTGTGACCGGTGCAGGGCATTTGGATATTGCCTCAGTCACCGATAAAATTGCCGCTATTCGCCGCCATTCCACGCTGCCTTTGTGCGTGGGCTTTGGCATTAAAGATGCCGATTCCGCCAAAGCGGTGGGCACAGTGGCCGATGGCGTAGTGGTGGGCAGCCTGCTGGTAGCCAAAATGGGTGAGTTTGCGGATCATTCGGCCAGCGAAATTGCCGAGCAAACCGCGGCCCTGATTGCGCCGCTGCGCACAGCGCTAGACAGCCTTTAATCGCAAATATTAGAAAATACAATTTAAGACGTGGGTAAAAAATCATGAGCTGGTTGGACAAAATTGTCACCAATGTCGTTCGCAAAGACCCCAAGCGCGCCGAGAGCAAGGTGCCCGAAGGACTGTGGAAAAAGTGCCTGAAGTGTGCGGCCGTATTGTACCGTCCGGAGCTTGAGCGCAACCTGGATGTGTGCCCCAAGTGCGATCACCACATGCGCATTGGCGCGCGCCGCCGTTTGGATATTTTCCTGGATCCGCAAGAGCGCCATGAAATTGCCGCCGATGTGCTGCCCGTTGATCGCCTCAAATTCAAAGATATCAAGAAGTACAAAGATCGCCTGTCTCAAGCCCAAAAAGACACCGGCGAAAAAGACGCACTCGTTGCCATGAAAGGCCTGCTTAAAGGCATGCCTGTGGTGGCTGTGGCCTTTGAATTTGCCTTCCACGGCGGCTCTATGGGCTATGTGGTAGGCGAGCGCTTTACCCGTGCGGCCCAGCTTGCGCTGGAAGAGAAAATCCCGCTTGTGTGCTTCTCGGCTACCGGTGGTGCGCGCATGCAAGAGGCCTTGATTTCGCTCATGCAAATGGCCAAAACCAGCGCCGTGATCGAGCGCATGAAAATGGCCGGTGTGCCTTATATTTCCATCATGACAGACCCGGTATACGGTGGCGTTTCGGCAAGCCTTGCCTTGCTTGGCGACATCAATGCCGCAGAACCCGGTGCCCGTGCAGGCTTTGCCGGCCCCAATATCATTGAGCAAACCATTCGCCAAAAGTTGCCCAAGGGCTTCCAGCGCGCGGAGTTTTTGCTAGAGCATGGCGCCATCGACATGATTATCCCGCGCGATAAAATGCGCGACAAAGTGGCCGGCCTGTTGGCGAAGTTCACCAATAGCAAGGTGGCCTGATTTCCGTGCGATTTGAGCGCTTGTCCGATTGGTTGCGCTGGCAAGAGCAGCACCACCCCAGCGCAATCGAGCTCGGCCTAGGCCGGGTGCGGCAAGTGGCAAGCCGGCTGGATCTGCTGGCGCCAGCGCGTGCGGCCACCAAGGTCATCACAGTGGCTGGCACCAACGGCAAGGGCAGTGCGGTGGCAACCCTGGCTGCCCTGTTGCGTGCCCAGGGCGCAAGTGTTGGCGCCTATACCTCCCCGCATTTAATGGATTACAACGAGCGCATTCGCGTGAATGGCGAGCCCGCAAGCGATGCGCTTATATGCAATGCCTTCGCCGCCATCGATGCCTGCGCCCAAGATATCAGCCTGACCTATTTCGAATTTGGCACCCTGGCTGCGCTCTGGATCTTCCAGCAGTTGGCGGTAGATTACTGGGTGCTGGAAGTGGGGCTGGGCGGGCGCCTGGATGCCGTCAACATTGTTGATGCCGATGTGGCCATCATCACCAGCATTGCGCTCGATCACCAGGATTGGCTAGGCGACGACATTGCGCAAATTGGCCGTGAAAAAGCCGGCATTGCGCGCGCCGGTAAACCGCTTGTTTATGCCGACGCCGAGCCGCAGGCATCAGTGCTGGAGGCCGCCCAGGCTGCCGGCGCCCAGTGCCTGCTTACCGGGCGCGACTACACAGTACGCACCTTTGCCGGCCAATGTGAGCTGCGCTGGGGTGCCCACACTCTGGCATTCCCCGAGCCCCACTTGCCGCTGCCAAGCGTCAGTGCCGCCCTGGTGGCACTGTTGAGCCTGGGGCTTGCCATCAACCCTGTGTGGGTGCAGCGCCTGGGCGATTTGCGGGTGCCGGGCCGCTTTCAGCAATTCACTTGGCAGGGCCGCCAGTGGCTGCTGGATGTTGCCCACAATCCGGCTGCCTGCAAATACTTTGCCGAGCGCGCGCGCGCGCTCGATGCCCGCGGGCGCACCCACGCCATAGTGGCGATGATGGCCGATAAAGATCAGGCCGGCGCGCTTTCTGAGCTGGCGCCCTTGGTGGATGAATGGTTCTTCGCCAACCTGCCGGGTAACCCCCGTGCCGCGCGCGCGGAGCAATTGGCAGCACTGGTGCCGGGCAGCCCGCGCACCCTGGCCGATGTGCCGGCCGCGCTCAATCAAGCACTGAAAGACAGCCGCGCCGGTGATAGCATTTGGGTGCTGGGTTCGTTTTTTACCGTGGCCGCCGCCTTGCAATGGCTGCAGGCACAAGGTGCAGATGTGGCACCGGCTGGCAACAATTGAGAACACACAGGATTCACCCGTGGATGACAAAGTAAAACAGCGATTGGTGGGGGCCGTGGTACTGGCCTCCATTGCCGTGATTTTTTTCCCCAGCCTGTTTGATGAGCCGGATAACCGCTACATTGGCGGCCAATCCCAGATTCCGCCAGCGCCCACCATTACCCCGCAAGTGATTGCAGAGCCTGTTCGCCCGGAAAATATCGAGCCGGCAAAAGCGCCCGATGAGATGTACGCACTCATTGATGAGCCAGAACCCGCAAGCCCATCCGAGCCCGCCAGTGCACCAGCCCCTGAAGCTGCCGCCGCGCCCATACCTACCCCCACCGTGCCCCCGAGCCCGGCGCCCGAGTCACCCGGCCTGAATGATCAGGGCGTATTGAAAGGGTGGGTGCTGCAGGTGGCCAGCCTCACAGACCAGGCGCGCGCCGACGACCTGATCAACAGGCTCCAGCAGGCCGGCCACAAGGCCTTCGCACGGCCGTTGGTCAACAGCAAGGGCCAGCAAGTAGTGCGGGTGTTTGTGGGCCCCAAGGCCGATAAGGCCGCGTTATTGGCCGTAAAGAAAGAGCTGGATGCCAGCTTGAAAGTGAATTCACTGGTGCGCGAATTTAAACCCTGAGGGCGGCGGTGAAATTTCCCTACCGCTGCCCCAGTTCAATTGTTAGAATGCGCGCCACGAACCCCACCGCGTACCCTTTGTACGACACCAAAGGAAGCTTCCATGAATTGGGCCGACTGGACGATCCTTGTGATCTTGCTTGTTTCCAGCGTCATCAGTATCTACCGAGGTTTTGTTAAAGAAGCGTTATCGCTTGTTGTGTGGCTACTCGCAATTTCTATTGCCCTCTGGTTTGACGACCGATTGGCACCCTTGATGGATGGGGTGTCCGAGAACCCCTCCGTGGTTCATTCCCTGGCCTTTGCGCTACTCTTTCTGGGCACCTTGATTGTGGGTGCTATGGTCAATTACCTCATTAGCCAGCTGGTTAAAATGACCGGCCTGACCGGTACCGACCGCTTGCTTGGAATGTTTTTTGGCATGGCCCGCGGGCTGGTAGTGGTGATGGCAATGCTCATTTGGCTGCCGCATTTTCTGCCCGTGGATCAAGACCCCTGGTGGCAGGAATCGCGCCTGATTCCCACATTTTTGTCGTTTGAGGGCTGGGCCAAACAATTGGCCAGTGATGCAGGCGACATGCTGAGCCGTTTGCTCAGCAGCTCCGGCCCGCTGGAAAGCTAGCGCGCCGGCACAAAATTCGATTGATGAAGTAGCGTTTTAGCTAAGGTGAGTAAGTATGTGCGGTATTGTAGGAATTGTCGGTAAGAGTAACGTCAACACCCAGTTGTACGATGCCCTTACGATGCTTCAGCACCGAGGCCAGGACGCCGCAGGTATTGTGACGTGTCATGAGGGGCGCTTGGCGCAGGTAAAGGCCAACGGCCTGGTGCGCGATGTGTTTCGCACCAGCCACATGCTGCGCCTGGTGGGCAACATGGGTGTCGGCCACGTGCGCTACCCAACCGCTGGCAGTTCAGGCCCGGCGCTGGCGCAGCCGTTTTATGTCAACTCGCCCTACGGCATTGCCTTGGCGCACAACGGCAACCTCACCAACGCCGCCGAGGTAAGCGAGCACGTGTTTCGCGCAGACCTGCGCCACATCAATACCGATTCCGATTCAGAAGTGCTGATCAACGTATTGGCACACGAGCTGCACAGGCTTAACAAACTCACGCCGTCGGCGGATGACTTTTTTACCGCCGTTGAAGCCCTGCACGATCGGGTAAAGGGCGGCTACGCCGTGGTGGCACTGGTGGCCAACTACGGTGTGGTGGCCTTCCGCGACCCCCATGGCATTCGCCCGCTGGTATACGGCAAGCGTTCAACACCTGAGGGTGATGAATACATGGTGGCCTCTGAAAGCGTGGCGCTCGATACCCTGGGCTTTACTCTGGTGGGTGATGTGGCCCCGGGTGAAGCCATTTACATCAACATGCACGGCCAGTTACACCGTCGCCAGTGTGCCAAGGCGCCGTCTTTGCGCCCGTGTATTTTTGAGCATGTGTATTTCGCCCGCCCGGATTCCATCATGGATGGCATCTCCGTGTACAAGGCGCGCTTGCGTCAGGGGGAAAAGCTGGCGGAAAAAATTCTGCGCGAAAACCCCGATCACGACATCGACGTAGTTGTGCCCATTCCCGATTCATCCCGCGTGGCGGGGCAGGCGCTGGCGCAAACACTGGGTGTGAAATTCCGTGAAGGCCTGGTGAAAAACCGCTACATAGGCCGCACGTTTATCATGCCCGGCCAACAGCAGCGCAGAAAATCTGTGCGCCAAAAACTCAACACCATTGAGCTTGAATTTAAAGGCAAGAATGTGTTGCTGGTGGATGACTCCATAGTGCGCGGCACCACCTGCCAGCAAATTATTCAAATGGCCCGTGAAGCCGGCGCCAACAAGGTGTACTTCGCCTCGGCGGCCCCGGCCGTGGCCTACCCGAATGTGTATGGCATAGACATGCCCTCGGCCAAGGAGCTCATTGCCCACGATCGCACCACCAAAGAGATCTGCCAGGAAATCGGCGCAGACTGGCTGGTGTACCAGGAGCTTGAAGATTTAATTGCCGCCTCCAGCGAAGGCAACCCGCAAGTGGCCGAATTCGACTGCTCGGTGTTTACCGGCGAATATGTGACCGGCGATGTGGATGAAGCCTACCTCGCCAAGCTTGATGCCGCGCGCAACGATGCCGCCAAGGCAGGCGATGTAAAGAAGTCAGTGGATGGTGATACAGTCATCGGTTTGCACAACGACATGCACGAACTGGGATAGGGGCATGGCCAAAATAGACTTAGGCGCGAAAGCATTTCTTGATCAGCAGCGCGGTATTCTGAACGAAGCCTTGCAAGATGCCGGGCTAGATACGCTGGCCGTACGCGCAGGCCAATTGCGCAGCCCCGAGGGCGAGCACGGCGAGGCCATGTTCATGACCTCAAGCTACGTGTTCGATTCAGCCGCCGCCGCTGCCGCGCGCTTTTCCGGCGACGACCCGGGCAATGTTTATTCGCGCTACACCAACCCCACGGTGCGCTATTTTCAGGAGCGTATGGCCGCACTGGAAGGTGGTGAATCGGCGGTTGCCACATCTTCCGGTATGGCGGCCATTCTCAGCACCTGCATGGCGCTGCTGAAAGCGGGCGACCACGTGGTGTGCTCGCGCAGCGTGTTTGGCACCACCAATGCGCTGTTTAGCAAATACCTGGGCAAGCTGGGCATTCACACCACCTTTGTCACCTTGACGGATCTCGATGATTGGCAGGCCGCCCTCACGCCTGCCACCAAGATGCTGTTTTTGGAAACTCCTTCAAACCCCTTGTGCGAGCTGGCAGACCTGAGTGCTATCTCGGCCATTGCCAAAGCGCAGGGTGCCTTGCTGGTGGTAGATAACTGTTTTTGCACACCGGCGTTGCAGCGCCCGTTGAGTTTGGGTGCCGATATTGTGGTGCACTCGGCCACCAAATACCTGGATGGCCAAGGCCGCTGCGTGGGCGGTGTGGTGGTAGGGCGAAAAGAGCAAATGGATGAAGTGCTGGCCTTCGTCCGCACCGCGGGCCCCACCATGAGCGCCTTTAACGCCTGGGTATTTGTGAAGGGGCTGGAAACCCTTCGCCTACGCATGGATGCCCACTGCGCCAGTGCCCAGGCCCTTGCCGAGTGGCTGTGCGAACAGCCGCAGGTAGAGCAGGTGTACTACGCGGGATTGCCCAGCCATCCGGGGCACGCGCTCGCTGCCCGCCAGCAACGGGGCTTTGGTGGCGTGCTGTCTTTCAAAGTTAAGGGCGGCCGTGAGGCGGCCTGGGCGTTCATCGATGGCACCCGCATTTTCAGCATCACCGCCAACCTGGGCGATGCCAAGAGCACCATCGTACACCCGGCCACCACCACCCACGGGCGCTTGTCTGAGCAAGACAAAGCCCAGGCCGGCATTACCGAAAACCTGATCCGGTTGTCTGTGGGGCTTGAAGATGTAGACGACCTGAAAGCCGATTTACAGCGGGGCCTGCATGCCCTTTAGCAAGATGCTTGAACCCGTGGGGCAGGCCTGTGAGCAAATCGCAGGGGTGCTCTTGGGCAAAGATCACCAGATCAAACTGGCCATGACCTGCCTCATTGCCCGCGGCCATTTGTTGATTGAAGATCTACCGGGCATGGGCAAAACCACGCTGGCGCATGCGCTGGCCAAGGTGTTGGGGTTGTCGTATCAGCGGGTGCAATTCACCTCCGATTTGCTGCCCGCCGATATTCTTGGGGTGTCGGTGTTTAACCAGGCCCAAGGCAGCTTTACCTTTCACCCGGGGCCTGTATTTTCGCAGCTGCTACTGGCCGATGAAATCAACCGCTCTACACCCAAAACCCAAAGTGCCCTGCTTGAGGCAATGGAAGAAGGGCAGGTGAGTATTGATGGCCAATCGCGCGCGCTGCCCGAGCCGTTTTTTGTGATTGCCACGCAAAATCCCTTATCCCAGGCAGGCACTTTTCATCTGCCTGAATCCCAGCTGGATCGCTTTTTGATGCGCATCAGCCTGGGTTACCCCTCCGATGCCGCCGAGCGCGCCCTGTTCCAAGGCGAAGACAGCCGCAAGCTACTGGCGGCTTTAAAGCCTGCCCTGAGCCTTGAGCAACTCAACCTGCTGCGCGCCAACATCGACCAGGTGAAAGCCTCAGATGCGGTGCTCGATTACCTGCAGCGGCTGGTGAATCACACCCGCACCGCGCCCCAATACAGCTATGGCCTGTCGCCACGGGGTGCGCTCGCGCTGTTGAAATCTGCCAAAACCTGGGCCTTGTTGCACAAGCGCAAGTACCTGGTGCCCGAAGATCTGCAAACCCTGTTCGGCGCCGTGGTGGCCCACCGGGTCAAGGGCATGGGCGAGCAGGGCGATCATCAGGGCGAGGCTTTGGTTCAGCTTACCCTTGATGAGGTAGACGTACTCAAGGGCTAATGCCTTTGGGGCTCGCGTTCAAATGGGCTATACCTAATAGGTAGCGTGCCATGCACGCAGCTTGCGCTGAACGCCTAGGGAGCCTCAATTCATGTCAGCAACGCTTTTTGGCCACTACCTGTTAGACCAAGGGCGCATTTCTGCCGCGCAACACCAAGCCGCTATCGCGTGGTTACGCGGTAAAAACAAATCCCTGGGTGCCTTGGCCATAGACAGCCAGTTGATGAGCGAAAAGCAAGTTGCCGAACTCAACCGCCAGCAGCGCAACACCGATTTAATGCTGGGGGAGCTGGCTGTGAAGGCGGGCTTTCTGTGTGAAACCGATCTCGAGCGGCTGCTCATCTTGCAGCAGGCCACCCGAGTGGATTTGCCCAAGGCGCTGGTAGCCTTGGATATACTGCCCCAGGCGGAAGTGGCGCTTTTGGCGTCGAGTTTTGCCACAGAGCAAAAGCTGAGCCGGTCTCGCTGTGAGGCCTTGCTAAACCAGGTGCCCCAGGCCGAACTCCTGCAGCTCTGCCTGAACGAATTGATCAAAAGCCTGCAGCGTATTTGCCGCCAGAATGTCGTTGTTCAAATGGTGCACCAGCAGCGCGAGCTGCAAAAGCGCCTGCCCTATGTGGTGCTGCAAAAACTCACTGGCGAAAGCCCGTTTCATTTCGGCATGGCACTATGCGCGCAACAGGTACAGCACATCTCAAGCTCACTGAGCGGTGAGCCCGCAGCACAAGGTTACATTCCCCTGGCGGCCATGGAGCGTTTCTCAGACATCGTCATGCAAAATGCCTGCGAAAAAATATTCCAGCTGGGCCGTGAATTTATTGCTGAAAAGCCCAAGGCCTTTTTTGTGGGCGAGCGCATACCCGCCTGTAAAAACCTGGTGGGTATTCAATTGCGCTCGGAAGAGGGCGACTTTGATGCGGTGTTTTTTGCCTCCTAATCCGTGAATGCGGCGGGCTTTTTTAGTATCTTAGGCGTTGCGATGGCAAGCGTCTGTGCAGCTGCCTTGATTTTCACGCAAAAACCCACGCCAAAATTCACGCCATAGAGCAACGTGCATGTTCCGTTCTGTAATTGCCAGCTTTCAACAGGGGTTTCGCAACTGGGTTAATCGGCGCATTAAGGCCGCGCGCACCATCACCCTGGGCCAGCGCAATTTATTTATTTTTCCTGCGGCAAGTGGCTGGGCCTATATCTTCACGGTTTTATTGTTGTGGGTGCTCGGCACCAACTATGAAAATGCACTCATTCTGGCCTTGGCGTTTTTATTGTTAAGCGTGTTTGTGGTGGCCATTTTGCACACCTATCACAATCTGGCGGGCTTGCGGCTAACACTCGCTGAGGCGCAACCGGTGTTTGCGGGCGAGCGCGCCGCCTTTCGCGTGCGCCTTGCCCGCAAAGCCGGCAGCACCAAGGGGCAGGTGCTCAGCATTGGCTGGCGCGATGAAATGCCGGTTTCCACCACTCTTGAAGGCGATGAACAAGACGTAGAGCTGTGGGCCCAAAGTCACCGCCGCGGCTGGCTCAGGCCCGGGCGGTTGAAGCTAGAAAGCTTTTTTCCTATGGGCATCATCCGGTGTTGGACATGGCTGGATCTGGATGCCCGGGCGCTGGTATACCCCAAACCCGTGGCCAGTGATCAAGCGCCCTGGGCCGATGCCGATGGCGAACTGGATGCCCACTTTCAACGCGCCGGCAGCGATGATTTTGTGGGCCTTGAAAGCTACCAGCCGGGCCAGTCTCTCAAGCGCATTGCCTGGAAGCAATTCGCCCGCGGTCAGGGCTTGTTGCTGAAACAATTTGCCCAATCCCAAGGCCAGGCGCAGGCGCTCGACTGGGATTTTTTTGAAGGCCTGGATACCGAAGGCAGGCTGGCGCGCTTGTGTTATTGGGTGCTTTATCTCGATCAGCGAGGCTTGGCCTTTTCGCTGGCGTTGCCCGGCCAAAAAATTGCCATGGGCTTGGGCGATGCCCATCGCGAGCGCTGCCTGCGGGCATTGGCACTGTTTGGTAGTGATGCGGTAGCGGGTACAAGAGCCGGTTCAACAGCAGATACAACAGCGGATGCAGCCCATGCTGATTGATCAAATTCCCCGCACCAGCCAGCTGTGGTTATTGTTCGCCCTGGTGTGGACGGTGGTGCCGCACCTGACGCACTTGCCCGTGTGGGTGTGGGGCGCGGGCCTTGTGATTATTTTTTGGCGCTGGCAAATTTACGCAGGCCAGTGGTCTATGCCCGGGCGCATAATGAAAACCCTGTTGGTGCTGGTGTGCGCCTTCGGCATTTGGCGCGGCTATGGCAGTTGGCGCGGCGTCGAGCCCATGACGGGGCTGTTGCTGGTGGGCATGCTGCTTAAGCTGTTGGAAATGAAAACCCGGCGCGATGCACTGCTGGTGGTGTACCTCGGGTATTTTGTGGCAGCTGCCCAATTATTATTTGCCCAATTGATTTTAGATTCCCTCTACGCTGCTGCTTCGTTTTGGGCGCTGCTGTGTGCCCAGCAATTGTTGTTCAGTGGCCGCACGGCGAGCATTGGTCCTGCGCTTAAGCGCAGCGGAGTGATGGCACTGCAAGCGCTGCCGGTGATGGTTGCGCTGTTTTTGGTGATGCCGCGCACCGGCCCTTTGTGGGCCATGCCCATGCAGAAACACGCCGCCCGCACCGGCATCAGCGACACCATGGCGCCGGGTGATGTGGTAGATCTTACCAAGTCAGGCAAGCTTGCCTTTCGGGTAAATTTTGACGGTGATATTCCGCCGCCGCCGGCCCGCTACTGGCGCGGATTGGTGTTAAGCCAGTTCGATGGCCGCACCTGGCGTGCGCGCAACTACGATTTCAGCCCGGGCGGGCGTGGCGTCGATTTATTTAACCAGCAACCTTCGCCCTGGCGAATGAATGAAGCCTTGCTGCCGCCCGAAACACCGCGCTACAGCTACCAGGTGTTAATGGAGCCGAGCCATCGGCCATGGCTGTTCACCTTGGGCCTGCCCCTTGAAATTGAATCCAACAAGCGTTGGGCCATTACCGCCGATCACACGGTGCACACATTGATCCCTGTGTCAGATCGCCAGCGTTTCAGTGTGGTGTCTGCAGATCTGCCGGTGCCAGCTGAAACCTTGCACCCCTTTGTTGAACGCCACTATTTGGCGCTGCCAATGGGCTACAACCCACGCACCCGAGATTTGGCAAGCGAGTGGCAACGTATGGGCCTCAGCGCGCCACAAATTATTGCCCGCTTTGAGCAAATGATTGGCGAGCAATTTATTTATACCCTGCAGCCGCCGGCCCTGGGCAACCACAGCGTAGACGACTTTTTATTTGGCACCAAACAGGGTTTTTGCGAACACTTTGCCAGCAGTTTTGTATTTTTTATGCGCGCAGCCGGTGTGCCCGCGCGCGTGGTTACGGGTTATCAGGGCGGCGAGCTGGGTTTGGCGGGCGATTATTTATTGGTGCATCAAATGGATGCCCACGCCTGGGCCGAAGTGTGGATTAACGGCCAATGGTTGCGGGTAGATCCCACGGCGGCGGTGGCGCCCAGTCGTATTCGCGATGGCCTGCGCGCAAGCCTTGGTGACGGCTCGGCCGAGCTGGGCGAGCCGTTATCGCTAATACGCTACAGCAACATCAACTGGCTGAATCAGGCGCGCCTGCAGTGGGAAGAGGTGAACTACCGCTGGCAAAGTATGGTGGTGGGGTTTGACAGCGATCAGCAATCGGCGCTGTTAAAGCGGCTGCTCGGCGGGGTAGACCCATGGCGTATCGGCGTGTTTTTGTTGCTCGCAGCCGGGCTGCCGCTGGTGTTGCTGGCGCTTTGGTTGGCTTGGCGCAATCGCGCGGCACCCTTGCCACCGCTACTGCGATTGCTGGCCAATATTGAGAAAAAAGTGGGCGAGCCCCGCGCGGCCGGCGAGCCCGTGGGCCAGTACTTTGCGCGTTTGGGCCGCGCGTATCCGGCGCAGGCGGGCTTGTGGGCACAGCTGGCGGCCTTGTTTGAACGCGGCCTGTACGACGATAAAAACACCGAAGCTGTGCGCTTGATCAAAGCGCAGCTCGCGCGTATCAAGCGCCCCGCAGCTGGTGGCGAAATGCCAGTAAGCTCGCGGTAATAGCCACGTTTAACGATTCAACACCGTTACGCATTTCAATGCGCACGTTTTCGTTGGCGAGCTGCTGAACTTTTTCAGAGACCCCGTGGGTTTCATTGCCGAGCACAAAAATCACCGGGCGCCGGGTGTTAAATTCCGCCAGCGTGTGAGCTGCGTGCGAGGATAAACCGCACACCGCCGCACCGGCCTGTTGAAATTCACCCAATGTTTGGGCCAGATCATCGCAACGCAAAATCGGGCAGCGAAACAGCGCACCGGCACTGGCTTTAATTACCAACGGGTCTATTTGCGCGCAGCCTTTGTTGGGTAATAACACGCCGTCTATGCCGCTTGCGGCGACGCTGCGCAAAATCATGCCAAGGTTTTGCGGATTGGTTATGCCGTCTAATGCCAGCAATTCAAAATGCCCATCACCGGTGCGCGCCTGTAAAAAATCCCGGTAGTGCTGGTAGCCCTCCAGCACCAAATCTACCGCCACACCCTGATCCTGTTTGCCGTTGCGTGAAATACGCGAGAGTGCCTGCTTGCTGTGGTAGCAAATCTCGGCACCGGCGGCCTCTGCAATGCGGGTGATGTCGGTAAGAATGGTTGCCGGTTTGTTGCTCTCTGCCAAATGCAGCCGGTGAACTTTTATGCCCGTTTGCTCAAGCGCTTCAAGCACGGGTTTGCGCCCGTAAACGGTGAGTAATTTGTCGTAAAACTTTTTACGTTTTTGGTAATCGGGTGAATCTGTCATAGGGCTTCTTTTGCTTTGGCTGTGCTTGGGTATTGAATTGGAGCTTGTGCGTTTAGTGCGCTTGGCGAGCAAGTAACGCTTCAATGCCCGCCAGTTTATCCTGTTCACAGGCCAATTGCTGCTTGGCAATTGCCAGTGTTGCCCGGGCAAGGGCTGCATAAAGCTGTTGGTCTGTTTCGCTCATGGCTAGGGTGCTTTGGGCGGCAAAATGCTTGGCGAGCGTTGCGCTATCACCCCGGCTTACGGGGCCTGTGAGTACGGTTTTGGCCTGGCCATGTAAAATATTTTCCACATTGTTACGCGCCAATGGCGCGAGAATGCGGCTTGCGTTTGCGCGGCTCAGGCCCGCACGCTCTGCCATACGCAGGGCTTGATCAAGCAGGCTCACCAGGTGGTTACTCGCGCTTACGGTGGCGGCATGGTAGAGCGCCTTGGCATGCTCGCTCTCGTTTGCGAGGTTAAACCAGTGGCAGCCCAGCTGTTCAAATAGCGGCTTAAGTTTTGCCAGCGCAGCCGGCTGGCCTTCAGCCACACAGGCCACACCCTCTAAACCATGGGGTGGCTGCTGGGCGTGGGTGAAGGCGTGTACCGGGTGCACGCTGGCCAATGCCGCAGGCAGGGCCGGGCTTAGCGCCTGGTGGTTCAGGCTGCCAGCGCAGTGAAATAGGGTGCAGCCTTCACTTGCTGCCGGCGCAAGCCACAGGGCGGCCTCTGTAATGTGGGCATCGGGGGGGCTGATCAACCAGAAGTCGGCGGCTTCGGGTTCGGCGTCTGGCGTGCAGCCGCGGCCTGAGCCAATAAATGCCACTGCAGCGTCTGCAGCGGCCTGGGTGCGGCACAGCACCTGGCCAATATTCACAAGCTTGCGCGCGCGCCACAGGTGCGCCAGGGTTTGGCCCAGTTTGCCGGCACCGTACACCGATAGTGTGGGAAGTTCAGAGTGCATAATGTGTGGCATAACCTTGGTAATTGGGTGTTGGCGGCAAGATCGGCAGTATTTCCCGGCAAGGCGCACATCTAATTGCGCAAGCCCCTTAAAGCCTGTGCCTCTGCAGGCCGAAGGGTATTGGCGCGCTGCGGCAAGTGCAAGGGTTTGCCGGTTTTGGGGTGATCCGGGGCGCGCGGCGCTGCGGTAAGTCACCGCCCGTGCAGGCGGCCCCGTGTGAAAATAGCGGTTAGGGTGCCTAACCCTTCGTGCAAGTGGGAGTAGGGCATTTGCGCCCTGCGCCTATGGGCGCCGGATACTCAGGCGGGTTTTCGCAGGTAGCAGTCGTCATCGTTGGCTAACAGCGCCTTTAATACGTGTTGGCGGCTTACCAGCCCCACCAGTTTGTCGCCTTCAACCACCGGGTAATTCTTGGGCTTGTTGGCCAGCATGGTTTGCGCCACTTCCACAATGCTGGTGCTAGGCGTAACGGTGAGTACTTCTCTGTGCATCACTTTGGTTACGCTTGCGGGCTCTTCGCAGTAAAAGGCATCGTTGAGCATTTCTTTAATGCAGTCTTGTTCAGACACAAAGCCCACCAGCCGGCGCTGGGCATCTACAACCGGTGCGCCAATGACCTTGTGCTCCAGTAGTTTGCTTACCACCGTGCGAATGTCGTCGGTATCGCGCACCACCAGTGGCTGCTGGTTCATGAAATCCTGAACGAGAATAGATTGCATAGGGCTCTCCTAACCTGTGCCCGTAAAGCGTAGGGCCGTGAATACGCTGCCGGCACACACCGGCAGACCATAGCCTAAGCCTAGCCAATAATCCCGCCAAGGGCGAAATTGCGGGCCTATTTACAGCGTTCCAGGTAGGCGGCCATGGCCGCGGCCATGCCCATGTCTATGCAATCTACGGTAAAGGCGTGGCCAATAGAGACTTCCAGCAAGGGGGTTACCTGTGCGCGAAAATCGGCCAGGTTGTGCAGGTTGAGGTCGTGGCCGGCGTTTACGCCCAGGCCCACTTGGGTTGCGGTTTGGGCGGCGCGGGCAAATTGTGCGAGCAGTGCCTCCAGGTTTTCCGCTTGGGCCTTGTGTGCGGCGGCGTAGGGGCCTGTGTAAAGCTCTATACGATCGGCGCCAACGTCGGCTGCGCGCTTTATCTGATCGCAATCCGGGTCCATAAACAGGCTCACACGCATGCCCTGGGCCTTTAGCTCGGCAATAATCGGTTTCAGCGCGTTCGCACTTTGGCTAAGGTCAAACCCGTGGTCAGAGGTTAGCTGGGCGTCTGTGTCTGGCACCAGCGTGCACTGGGCCGGGCGGGTTTCTGCCACCAGTGCCATAAAGCCCGGGTAGCTGCCCTGTGCCGGGGCAAAGGGGTTGCCTTCTACGTTGAATTCCACCTGGGGGCTCACAAGGCTGGCCAGCTCGCGCACGTCTTGAGCGCGAATGTGGCGTTGGTCCGGGCGCGGGTGCACGGTAATGCCGTTGGCACCCAAATCGATACAGCGTTGGGCATGGGCGCACACATCGGGGAAGTTGCCCTCGCGGGAGTTGCGAATCAACGCAATTTTATTGAGGTTGATGCTGAGTGCAGTTGGCTGGGGCACGGTGAATTCCTGAGGTTGGCACAGCGCCCTCGGGCGCTGTATAAAATTAATACGCAGTCAAAATTGTAGGTGCAGCAACGTTTAAAAACCGTCAGCGGCTTAAAGGCGGTAGGCTTTTAAAATACGCACCGGGGTGTTGGGCGCTTCGGGAAAGGCGCGTATGGCGCCGCGCGGTTCACGCGCAATGGCGGCTACTACATCCAGCCCGTCTATCACTTTGGCAAATACGGCGTAGCCGGGTTTGTTTTTACCTGCATCCAGGTGTGCATTGCCGCCTACGTTTACGTTAATAAAAAACTGCGAGGTGGCGCTGTCTGGGTGCGCGGTGCGCGCCATCGAAAGGGTGCCATAGTAGTTTTTCAAACCGTTGTGGGATTCGTTAACAATGGCCTCGTGGGTGGGCTTTTTTACGAAATCGAAGGTAAAGCCGCCGCCTTGTACCACAAAGCCCGGAATCACACGGTGAAAAATGGTGCCGTTGTAAAAACCTTCATCTACATAAGTTAAAAAGTTTTTGGCGGTAATGGGGGCGCGGTCTTCAAACACTTCCAGGGTGATTTTGCCGAGGTCGGTTTCAAAACGCACTTTCGGGTTGGCGGCAAGGCTTGTGCTTGCCACCACTAACAACAACAGCGTGCTGAGTATTCTAAGCATGGTGATTCCTTAGCTGATCCACTCGGATTTGCGTTTGCGCCCACTGAAGCCCTGAATAATCAGGGTAAACAGCATGCCCACGCCCAGAATAGAGGCGCCGTAAATCCAATGGTTGTGCACTTTGTCGTTTTCCAGCCGCTGGTTTGAGGCCTTTAAAATATCCGCTTCGGTTTGCAGCATCTGGTGTTTTTCCAGCAGCGCCTGGTAGCGTTCGTTGAGGTCTATGGCGTTGGCAGAAAGCTGCTTGATGTTGGCCAGCTCTTCGGCCAGTTGATCGCGCTGGGCGGTGAGGCTTGAAATATTGTTGAGCGCGCTGCTTTTATCACCGCTAAGTGCACGGTAGTCGTTTTGCAGGTTTTCGTAATCTTTGCGCAGCTTGGCCATCTCTGCTTCTGTGCGGGCAAGCTTTACCCCGGCGGTGGGTTCTTCCAGCAGGTATTGGTTGCGAATCCAACCCTGTTCGCCGTTGCGCACTTCAACCAGGCTCCACTCGCCATCTTCACTTTGTTCAATGAATTTCACGCTGGTGCCAGAGGGCAGGCCGCGGTGAATAATGCGGTATTGGTTGCCTTGGCCGCTGCGCAGCGGCACAAAAAGTTGATCTGAAATGTAGCGGGTTTCCTGGGCGCTGGCCGGGGTTGCCGTGCAGGCGGCCCAGGCCAAAACAATAAGTAGTATTCTGATCACGGTGTTTTCCACGTTGTGTTTTTGTGTAAGTTTACGTGGCCACAAGCCCTTTGGCTGTTGGCGCCGTCACGTTCAGGGCAGAACTTTCTTAAAGGGTTTTACCACCACGCGCGCATACACGCCGGCGGCAATGTATGGGTCTGCATCGGCCCAGGCCTGAGCCTGTTCCAGGCTTGGAAATTCAGCCACCACCAGGCTGCCGGTAAAGCCTGCTTCGCCCGGATCTTCGGCGTCTATGGCCGGGTGGGGGCCGGCCAGCAGCAGGCGGCCTTGTTCGCGCAGGGTTTCAAGCCTTGCCAGGTGATCTGCGCGGGCGGTTTTACGAAGTGCCAATGAGTTGGCAACGTCTTCGCTGATGATGGCGTAATGCATGGTGCGTCCTTAGTATTTTTTAGTGTTCCGTGCGCGCGGCCAATCAGGCATCGTGCAATAAATCTTCAAAATCCAGATGGGTCAGTTTTTTAATATTTCTGAACAGATAAAACAAGGTGTAAATCATAATAGCCATGGCCGGTACCACAATTACCGGGTAGCTGAGTGCCGTCATTTTGCCCAGCTCTTCGTTAAAGGCTTCGGTGCCGGGGTTGCTCACCACAATCCATTTGGCCAATACATAGTTAAGCGTAGAGCTTACAAAAAACGAGCACGCCAGCAGGTAGGTGGCATTGCGCAACACCGCTTCAAAGGCCGGGTGGTTGTTGTACTTATCGAGCGCGCGATCCACCACATCCACTTTTAGAATTTGGTCGTTATAAATGAAGGTGCGCACCAGCGGGAAGCGGGTTTTCAAAGAAAACAGTGTGGCCAGCCCCAAAAGCCCGGGAATGGCGGCCTCTTTAATGGCGATATACTCAGGCGGCAGTTCCATCAGGCTGATGCCGCCGGTTAGCAGTACGCTCACAATGCCCAAAATAGAGAAGAAGTTGAATTTGCCGCGCTGCTTGAAATCTCTCAAGCCGTAAAACAGCGGGAAGGCCAGCGCCACAATCAACCCGAATTTGGTGCCCAGCCAGGCTTCGTTGCTGAATTTGGTGAGAATCACCGTGGGAATCACGATGTTAAACAGCAGATTGATCAGCAGGTTTTCGCGCTCTGGCGGTTTGGTGGCTTGGGGTTCGGCCGCAGCCGGGGTGCCAGGCTCCTTGGGAGCCTCGTTTTGTGCTTGGGTCATTTGCGTCTCGGTGGCAAAATGGGCGTTTGCATGGGGCCACTCATGGCCGCATACCGGGGGTTCATATTACTGCTTTATTTGATTTACACACGCATACCTGCGCATCGGACGGTATTTTACGGCCTGAGGCGCTGGTGTCGAGGGCCAAACAGCGCGGCGTGACGCTGCTGGCAGTAACCGATCACGACACCCTGGCAAGCTACCCAGAGGCGCAAGCGGCCGCCGCGGCCGAAGCCATTGCGCTGTTGCCCGGTATAGAAATATCCACCACCTGGCGCGGGCGGGGCATTCATGTGGTGGGTTTGGGCTTTGATCCAGAGCACCCGGTGTTGACCCGCGCCCTGAAAGACATGCACCAGGTGCGCGAGGCGCGCGCTCTGGCCATTGCCCGGGCCCTGGCCAAGGCGGGTTTAAGCGGCGAGCAAGACATACTGCGCGCGGCACAAATGGAGGCAGGCGAGGGCAGTATCGGCCGGCCGCACTTTGCCCGCGCGCTGGTGAAGCTTGGCAAGGTGAGCTCCCAGGCGGCGGCCTTCAAGCGGTTTTTGGGCAATGGCAAGCCGGGCGATGTGAAGCAAGACTTCCCCGAAGTGCAGACGGCGGTGCAGCTAATCTCTGCTGCAGGCGGGGTGGCGGTGTTGGCGCACCCGCTAAAATACAGCCTTACACGTACCAAAATGCGTGAGCTGCTGGGCGATTTCATTGAGGCCGGTGGCCAGGCGGTAGAGTTGATCAGCGGCTACCAGGAGCCAACCGCCACAGCAGATCTGGCCCGCCAGCTTGCGCCCTTTGGGGTGCACGCCTCCATTGGCAGCGATTTTCACCTGCCCGACCAACGCTGGCAGGAGTTGGGTTGCGCGGGGCACTTACCCGAGGGCCTGCCGCCCGTGTGGGCGCTGCCGGCACTGGCGGAACATCCGGCTGTGGTGCAGGCGGTTTCGGTGTAAGCTAGGCAAGTTATTGAATAAAAAGCCCTTTTTCTAGCAAGGAGGCCAAGTGGCCCAGTTTTTTCAAATTCATGCAGAAACCCCGCAGCACCGGCTGGTTGTGCAGGCGGCAGAAATTGTGCGCAAGGGCGGGGTCATTGCCTACCCAACAGACAGCGCCTACGCGCTGGGTTGCCACATTGGCGATAAAGCCGCCCTCGATCGCATTCGCGCCCTCAGAAAGCTGGATAAACACCACAATTTCACCCTGATGTGTCGGGATTTATCCGAACTTTCTACCTACGCCAAGGTAGATAACCAAATTTACCGGATGCTGAAAAACCACACCCCCGGCCAATACACCTTCATTCTGGAGGCCACTTCAGAGGTGCCACGCAGGCTCTTGCACCCCAAGCGCAAAACCATTGGCTTGCGCGTGCCCGATAACGCCATTGCCCTGGCGCTTTTGGCCGAGCTTGGCGAGCCGCTGATGAGCGTCACCCTGCAAATGCCGGGCGATGAATACCCCATGAGCGACCCCTACGACATCCGCGACAGCCTGCAACACCAGCTGGACCTTGTGATAGATGGCGGCTACTGCGGGCTGGATGCCACCACCGTGGTGGATTTAACCGGCGATGTACCGGCGCTGGTGCGTCAGGGTATTGGCGATTTTAGCCCCTTCGAAGCCGCATAAACTGCGGTTTGGGCCAGTGCCAGCCGGTTGTGGGGCACTCATGGGCAATTGCGATTGCAGTGCCCGTGGCGCGGCCCCATAATGTCACCCTTTGACTGTCCGATTAGCCTGCTGAGAGAGCAATCCGTGCTGAGAGATACCCTGTGAGTTCCGAATTAGATACCTTGCCAGATCAAGCCGAGTCGCCCGCAGGCGACCAGCCGGCCCCCGCAGCCGAAGGCGCTGAGGTGCCAACTGAAGGCCAGCCTGCCCAGGCCGAAGGCGAGGCGCCCAGCGAACCCGCGGCAGAAGCCAAAGCGCGGCCAGATCAAGCCGAAATGCCCTTCGCCATTGTGCAGGGCAAGGCCGTTACCGACCTCCCCAAAGATCTCTACATTCCGCCAGATGCACTGGAAGTGATTCTGGAGGCCTTTGAGGGCCCACTCGATTTACTGTTGTACCTCATTCGCCGCCAGAACCTCGATATTCTGGAAATCAACGTGGCGGAAATTACCCGCCAGTACATGTCGTACGTTGAGATGATGAGCGCCATGCAGTTCGAGCTGGCGGCCGAATACCTGGTTATGGCGGCCATGCTTGCGGAAATCAAATCGCGCATGCTGCTGCCACGCTCCAGCGAAGCCGAGGAAGAAGAGGAAGATCCACGGGCGCAGCTGATTCGCCGCCTGCAGGAATACGAGCGCTTCAAAAAAGCCGCCGAAGACATAGACGAGCTACCCCGGGTAGGCCGCGATGTGTTTCATGCCTCGGCCCAGGCGCCCGATCGCAACCTCACGCGCCCGGAGCCGGATGTAGATTTAAAAGAACTCTTGTTGGCGCTGTCTGAGGTGTTGCGCCGCGCCGACATGTTTGAAAGCCACCACGTCACCAAAGAAAAGCTCTCCACCCGCGAGCGTATGGGGCAGGTGCTAGACCGCTTGGCGCACAAACAATTCATGCCGTTTGTGCAGCTGTTTACCGTAGAAGAGGGCCGTTTAGGTGTAGTGGTCACCTTTTTGGCGGTACTTGAACTGATTAAAGAATCCCTGGTGGAAATCGTGCAAAACGACAGTTTTGGCGCCATCCACGTGAGAGCGAGAACGCAGTAACCATGGCTGATACTCCCGATCAAACACTTGAAACCGGCGTAACCCCAGAGCAGGAGGCCGCCGGGCAAAACCCTGTTGAAGCATCCGCTGAAGCCGCAGAGCCCGCGGCCGAGAATGAGGCACCCGAAGTGCAGCCCCAGGCCAGTGCCGATGCCGAACCAGACGCGGCCGATGATGAAGCGCCCGTGGTAGATCGCGCGCTGTTGCGCAAAATTGTTGAAGGTGCGCTGTTGGCCGCCGGCCAGCCCTTAACCGTGGCCAAAATTGCGGAACTGTTCGTGAGCGATACCGGCGCCGAACCCATGCCCAAAGAAGAAATTAAGGCCGCCCTTGAAGAGATTCAGGCAGATTGCGAGCACCGCGGCTTTGAATTGCGCGAAGTGGGCTCTGGCTGGCGCTTTCAGGTGCGTGCAGAAACAGCCACTTGGGTGAACCGCCTGTGGGATGAAAAGCCCCAGAAGTATTCCCGCGCGCTGTTGGAAACGCTTGCCCTTATTGCCTACCGCCAGCCCATTACCCGTGGTGATATCGAAGAAATTCGCGGCGTGGCGGTAAGCTCGCACATTATTAAAACCCTCTCGGAGCGCGAGTGGATCAAGGTAGTAGGCCACCGCGACGTGCCGGGCAGGCCATCGCTGTATGCCACCACGCGCCAGTTTTTGGATTACTTCAACCTTAAAAGCCTGGATGAATTACCCTCTCTGAGTGAGCTGCGCGATCTGGACGAGCTCAACAAAGAGCTGAATCTCGCCGACGACCCGGAGACGCAGGAGCGCGAAGGCATAGACGAAGCCAAAGACGAAGTTGCACAAGCCCCAAGTGACCACAATACTGAAGACGCAGACGTGAGCGCAGACGTGAGCGCAGACGTGAGCGCAGACGTGAGCGCAGACGCGAGAGCGGAAGTAGAAGCAGAACCTGATGCGAGTGAAGAAGCAGCAGACGAAACACCAGACGCAATCACAGCCCAAGAGGGCGAAATCGTCACCGAAGATGAAAGCTTTACAGACGCTGATTTACTGGCCGCCGAAGAACCGGTAGCCGCTGTTGGTGAACAACGTGAGGCATCAACAGAACCTACTGAAGAAGACCCAAGTGCGGTATGAGTAAACAAAAAGACACACCGGCCGCGCCAAGCGGCGATGAAAAACTGCAAAAAGTGCTGGCCCGCGCAGGGCTGGGCTCGCGCCGTGAAATGGAACGCCTGATCGAGTCTGGCCGCGTTGAAGTTAACGGCAAAATTGCAGCTCTGGGCGACCGGGTGGGCGCCAGCGCCAGCATTCGCGTAGATGGCAAATCTGTCACCTTCAGTGCCGGCGAAATCAAGCGCCGGGTGCTGTTATACAACAAGCCCGAAGGCGAAATTTGTTCGCGCTCAGATCCGGAAGGCCGCCGCACAGTTTACGACCGCTTGCCACAGTTAAAAGGCGAGCGCTGGATTTCCGTGGGCCGGTTAGATTTCAACACCAGCGGGTTATTGTTGTTCACCAACGATGGCGAGCTGGCCAACAAATTAATGCACCCTTCATCGGTAATTGATCGTGAATACCTGGTGCGCATTCAAGGCGATGTAGACGACGAAATGCGCCAGCGCTTACTCGATGGTGTATTACTGGAAGACGGCGTAGCCCAGTTTACCGATATCGTAGATGGCGCCGGCGAAGGCCGTAACCGCTGGTTTTATTGTGTGGTAATGGAAGGCCGCAACCGCGAAGTGCGCAGGCTTTGGGAGTCGCAAGGGGTGCGCGTAAGCCGCCTGAAGCGCGTGCGCTACGGCAATTGTTTTATTCCCTCACACGTGCGCGTGGGCCAGTGGGTAGAACTAACCGATAAAGAAATTGGCGATTTGTGTGCAACGGCAGGCATAGAACACCAGCCACAGCCAGAGCACATTGAAACCCGCGAAAACCGCGAGCGCCACGAACGCAAATTGCGCGTGGGTGCAGCCAAGCGCCCGCTGGCACGCCAGCTGAAAAAACCGCGCGATAACGCAGAAGAGTTCAGCAGCAAGCCGCGCCCGGCACTGGCACCGCTCAGCAAGGCATCAGCACAGCCCGCGCCTAAATCTGCAGGTAAACCTGCCCCCAAAGGCGATGGTAAAAAGGCCCGCTCCCACAAGGGTGGCAAACCCGCTCATAAATCTGGCAGCAAAGCCCGGCCGGGCAGTAACCGCTCGGGTTCGCGCTAATTAGGTAACGCCATGGCGCATTCAACACAGGCCAAACAACTTTTTTCTTACCCTCGCTACTGGGCCGAATGTTTCGGCCCGGCACCGTTTTTGCCCATGTCGCGCAGAGAGATGGATCAGCTCGGCTGGGATTCCTGCGACATCATCATTGTGTGTGGCGATGCCTACGTAGATCACCCAAGCTTCGGCATGGCGGTGATTGGCCGCTTTTTAGAGGCGCAGGGTTTTCGCGTAGGGTTGATTTGCCAACCCGATTGGACATCTGCAGAGCCCTTTAAGGCGCTGGGTAAACCCAATTTATTTTTTGGCGTAAGCGGCGGCAACATGGATTCCATGATCAACCGCTACACTGCCGATAAAAAAGTGAGAAACGACGATGCCTACACCCCCGGTGGCGAAGGCGGCAAACGCCCGGACCGCTGCGTGCTGGTGTATTCACAGCGCTGTAAAGAGGCCTACAGTGAAGTACCCGTGGTGCTGGGCGGCATAGAAGCCAGCCTGCGCCGCATTGCGCAGTACGATTACTGGAGCGATCAGGTTCGCCGCTCGGTGTTGATAGATGCCACCGCAGATATTTTACTTTACGGCAATGCCGAGCGCGCCATTGCAGATATTGCCCACGGCTTGGCCGCCGGTAAAACTATTGAAGAATTAAGCACGCTGCGGGGTACAACTGTGGTGCGTAAAGCCCCGCCCGGAGGCTGGACGGAAATCGATTCATCACGCATAGATTGGCCCGGCAATATTGATAAATTGCCGAACCCTTACGAATATCAGCAAGATACCGGAAGTGATACCAACAACACGCAAGTAGGCTTGAAGGCAGGCGAGGGGCAGTTGCAAGCCAGCAGCGCGCCTTGCCAGCAAAATCAGGCGGCTAACCCTGCCGATGAAGAGCAGCCCGTGCGCATTATTCCCATGCCGCTGGCCGGGCGCAGTTATAAAGACCCGAATACCTACATTCGGCTGCCCAGCTTTGAAAAGGTGCGCAACGACCCGGTGCTCTACGCCCACGCCTCGCGTGTGTTGCACCAAGAGGCCAACCCCTTTAACGCGCGCCCGCTTATTCAAAAGCACGGCAACCGCGAAATTTGGGTAAACCCGCCACCCATGCCCTTGGAAACCGATGAGCTGGACGGCGTTTTCGATTTACCTTACCAGCGCCGCCCGCACCCAAGCTACGGCAACGCAAAAATTCCCGCCTTTGAGATGATCAAGTCATCTATCAATATTATGCGCGGCTGTTTTGGCGGTTGTACTTTTTGTTCAATTACCGAACACGAAGGGCGCATTATTCAAAGCCGTTCAGAGGCATCGATTCTGCGGGAAATTGAAGAAATCCGCGATAAGGTGCCAGGCTTTACCGGCCACATTTCAGATTTGGGCGGCCCCACGGCAAACATGTACCGTTTGCAGTGTAAAGATTTGCCTACCTTAAGCGCCTGCCGCAGGCTTTCTTGTGTGTTCCCCACCATTTGTAAAAACCTGGGCACAGATCATAAGCACACCACGCAGTTGTACCGTAAAGCGCGTGCAATTCCCGGTGTTAAGCGTGTCTCTATTGCCTCTGGCCTGCGCTACGATCTGGCCGTGCGCGACCCGGAGTACGTAAAAGAGCTGGTAACCCACCACGTAGGTGGCATGTTGAAAATCGCACCCGAGCACACCGAGGGGCGCCCGCTAGACATGATGATGAAACCCAGCATGGAGAGCTATTACGCCTTCAAAAAGCTGTTTGATAAGTATTCAAAAGAGGCCGGTAAAACCCAATACCTGGTGCCATACTTCATTGCCGCACACCCCGGCACAGAAGATGAAGACATGCTAAACCTCGCGCTGTGGTTGAAGAAGAACAATTTTGAAGTAGATCAGGTGCAAACCTTCTACCCATCGCCTATGTCACTGGCTACGGCTATGTATTTTTCACAGCGCAACCCGCTGAAAAAATTAAGCTATAAAAAAGGCAGCTTGTACATTCCGCGCGATAAAGACCAGCGCAAGCTCCACAAGGCGTTGTTGCGCTATCACGACCCAAGTAATTGGGGCTTTTTGCGCGAATCGCTTATTAAAATGAATAAGGCGCATTTAATAGATAAGCTGTTACCCGGCGAATCCAAGCCCGGCCGTAAGCAGTTTGTGCAAGGTGGCGCACGCCAGAAGGCGAGCGGCAATAAGTTCGATAAAATTCCGGCACGCAAACCGCCAAACGCCCGCAAGGGTAAGCCCCGTTCTAAGGGGCGGTAGGTTTGTAAATTCAAGTGATTTTAAACGGGCGACTTTTTAGTCGCCCGTTTTTTTTGCCACTTGGTTAGCCGGCGGAAAGCAGTTTGCTGAAGCGTAGGCGAGGCAGTTTACACAAGCGGCTCGCCGCCCGGGCAAAAGCAGGCGAAAGAGCGGAGTTTATGAGTAATAAATGAGCATCTTGAGCTCACTGCTGTCCCATAGTTTAAGTCTCCATGGAAAACAGACGTTGAAACTACTTATATCGCAGAGTTTCTAAGCGATATCTGGACATGAAATCTGGGGCGCAGTTTGTGACACGACGTAAATACATCCATGTAGTCTCGACACCCGCGTCCATGCGGGTGACGGTCACAAACTGCGCCCCATATTCCATGCCTGTAGATTTGTGGGACAGCAGTGATCTTGAGCTTGCTTTTAACGCAGTGAAAACAACGTTGGTAGTTTCAGAGGTCTGCTTTGGTGCGGGAGGCAAGGCAACCACCTTACACCCTCTGGCCACTGCGCTGCGAGTGTTTGGCAGTCTGCTGTGTGAAGTGTTCGCAATTGGCCTGCGGGCACAAGGTGTTTACCTTACTTCTTGTCAGCATCGGCAGTATGGTAAGTGGTGGGGTGGTTTTTTCAGGCGGGTCGCTGGCTGGGCAGGGCAGGTGAGTGGGTGGAGTTTATAAGGATGAAACTTCGGCGCAGGAAGCAAGGCAAACACCTTGTACCCTCCGGCCACTGCGCTGCGAGTGTTTGGCAATGTGCTGCGTGAAGTGTTCGCAATTGGCCTGCGGGTACAAGGTGTTTACCTTACTTCTTGTGAGCATCGGCAGTATGGCAAGTGGTGAGGTGGGTTTTTCAGGCGGTTCGCTGGCTGGGCAGGGCAGGTGAGGGGGTGGAGTTTATAAGGTTGAAACTTCGGCGCAGGAAGCAAGGCAAACACCTTGTACCCTCCGGCCACTGCGCTGCGAGTGTTTGGCAATGTGCTGCGTGAAGTGTTCGCAATTGGCCTGCGGGCACAAGGTGTTTACCTTACTTCTTGTGAGCATCGGTAGTAGGGCTAGTGGTGGGGTGGTTTTTTCACGCGGGTCGCTGGCTGGGCAGGGCAGGTGAGTGGGTGGAGTTAGTATGGTTGAAACTTCGGCGCAGGAAGCAAGGCAAACACCTTGTACCCTCCTGCCACTGCGCTGCGAGTGTTTGGCAATGTGCTGCGTGAAGTGTTCGCAATTGGCCTGCGGGCACAAGGTGTTTACCTTACTTCTTGCCAGCATCGGTAGTAGGGCTAGTGGTGGGGTGGGCTTTTCAGGCGGTTCGCTGGCTGGGCAGGGCAGGTGAGGGGGTGGAGTTTATAAGGATGAAACTTCGGCGCAGGAAGCAAGGCAAACACCTTGTACCCTCCGGTCGCTGCTCTGCGAGTGTTTGGCAATGTGCTGTGTGAAGTGTTCGCAATTGGCCTGCGGGCACAAGGTGTTTACCTTACTTCTTGTGAGCATCGGTAGTAGGGCAAGTATTGGCGTGGGAATCAGTGGGCGTTTCGCTTTGTAATTCAGCCGTTGCTGCAATATTCTACGGGGCTACACATCAAGTACCGGCGAGTTTTCATGGCCCTTAAGCCCACAATCTATAAATTAAACCTGGATCTGGCAGATAGCGATAAGCATCACTACCAAAGCTACCAACTCACCCTAGCCCAGCACCCCTCTGAAACCGCAGAACGCATGGTGGTGCGTATTCTGGCTTTTGCCTTAAATGCCGATGAACGCTTGGCCTTTACCAAAGGTATTTCAACCGCAGAAGAGCCAGACCTCTGGCTAAAAGAAGATCACGGTGCAATTGCTCTTTGGGTAGAAGTAGGCCAACCCAAAGCAGACAGGCTCCGCAAAGCCGTAAACCAAGCTGCAGCCGTCAAACTCTATGCATTCGGCAAAACTGCAGATACCTGGTGGGGCATAGAAAGCAAAGACATGCCCCAATCAGAAAAACTCACCATCGCCCGCTTCCCCTGGGCAGACATAGAACAACTCGCCAAAAACCTGGATCGCAACATCCGCTGGAGTATCAGCATCGCAGGTGGTGAGCTTTACGTGGATACAGGGCAGGGCGTAGTGCACGTGCAGATGGGGAATTTTTCTGGCGCGTAAAACAACATTTGATTGCAGGTTCACAGAAATGATAGGGCATCAATTTCAATAAATGGCAGGCGCTAATGTTTGCTGAATCTAATTCGACTAGGGATAGACATACATCAGCAAAGTTGTGGCATTATTTAGATCGAAATTACTGTGCGTACAGATTTGGATATGGGCTGTCTAGATATAGACTAAGAGCCGGCCAAGTTTAGACTCGCCATTGAATCAGTTGTTAGCAATTCAATCACGTTAAAAGGAGATCGGCGTGAAATTTGACATGTCAATTGAGGACAATTTTGCCTCATTCATTGATGAGAAAACGGGGAAGTCCGTTTTTGTTGATTCTTTTGATAATGAAGAATTTGAGGTTCGAATTGGAACGGTACTAGAGTCTCAATCTGTCGGATCTATTACGGCTCACTCAGCGGAAGAATTAAATTCGAAACTAGCTGATCTTTACCAGAAATTTCAGGGAGAGAAATAATGGGGATCGCACTTGATGAAATTTCATTGCTAGAAAGCATTCTGAATGAGCGCTTCTCTCAAGAGCGCCTTACTTTCAAAATGTCAGTTCATTTTGTCAAGGGTAGAATGAACGATCCAAGAAACGTGCCAAATATTACTATCACTGAACTACATAGTATTTTTAACCGGCTCACAACGGTCTATGTCGGAAAGCTGGTAAAGCTTAAGCATCATGATACGTTCAATATTCGGTGCTCAAAAACTGACATCAATATACCGTGTGCTGTCGAGCTTACAAAAGATACATCCGGCCTGGATCACCGAGAAATTATTGCAATTACAGTCATGCGTAAGCGGGACTTCAAGTCCAAGGATCCAATAGAGTTCCTAGTTTGACCCACATTGCTAACAAACAGCGGCAGAGCGACAGCCAATGCTACTCACCTTTTGTGTTACTCGCTGGAGCTCAAACATTAGCACAAAAGGTGCGTAGCGCTGGCTACGCCTGCGCTGGGCGTTATGTTTTTAGAGCGTAGAATATGATGTCAACTATTAATAGAGAAAACGGAAAAAGGAGTTTTGCATTGAAAAATATTATTCTCATCTGCCTTGTGCTAGTGCTTTCTGGTTGCTTTGGCCCAGCTAAGTTTGATTCCTCTAGCGAAGCTTCAATTAAGGAGTCAACCAAGGAAATAGTTGAAAGCTTGCCACAGTCGAATCACGAGGAATTTCAAAAAGCGTTAATGTATTTCTCTATTGGCGGGGAAGGCGGGCTTAAAGCAATGATGGGGGCTGCTTTTTCGGGTAAGTCACCAGGCGTCACAAACGAAGCAATGTTTGCCGCCAATTTAAAGTCGATTGATGGTTTAACAGGCGACGAAATTCTCAATAAATACCGTTTAAATATCGAGCAAGACAGGATTAAAAGAGAAAAGGAAGAGGCAGAACGGAAGAGAGTTACAGCTCTTAAAAAGGAAGCTGAAAAGCTTCTTGATAGCAATAACTTTGAAGAAGCCCTTGCCAAATATAAAGCATTGAGCGAAATCTCCTCCGGTGTTGAGGCTGCTGAGACAGGTATCGAAAAGACTACTAAGGCCATGGAAGAGTTCACGGAAAAAATGAGTTACATGGATAAGGTTGAAATAACAGAGTTTGTAGCTCAACGAATTGATACTTACCTTAAAAAGGATGTCCCAGCAGTTAGAATATCTCTCAAAAACAATGGCGATCGTTCACTAGACAAAGTAAAAGTTGTTGTTTATTTCAAAGATAAAGGTGGTAACACTATCTTTGAAGAAGGTTATCTTCCAGTTCTGGTGAGCAGGTATTCATACAGTGGTGATAATAAGCCACTTAAGCCTGGATACGTTAAAGAAATGGAGAAGGGAAAATACTATACGCTGGAATCAGCTTTATCTGATTGGCAGGAAGGTGAGGCTACTGCAAAAGTGGTGGATATAGAGTTCACAAAATAACTTTTAATGCCCCGTTTAATATCAATAGGGGCAGAGTGATTGATTTGCCTCGGAAATCAGCCTTGCTTCTGTGACCGTCCGCTAACTAAGATAGCAATACCGATTTAATGTAATTAAATGGAGTTTTTATCTATGGAGATGGAAAAAGACGTTCCCTATGCGTTGCAAACAGAACTAGATAGGGCAATGAGCGGGTACAAGAAGCGGTTGGCGAGTAATCAAAAGTTAAAGGAAGATCCTGAGCGCTGGCTAAAATTCGTACAGCATGAGCGTGGGCGTATACAGGTAATTGCGCAGGTTCAGGCGGGGTTGGCGAAGTATCGGCAGGACGCAAAAGACAAGGATGTTGATGAGTTAGAAGATGAGAAGCATTGCTCACAACGCCTAGGTGATCATATGCGGGCCGATGGCTTTGCGCGGCCAGGCCCATACTGGCATGCCCATGCGATTGTTGCCGGTTGTGATACCAGGGCTTGGCAGCTCAGGGCATTACTTGCAGAATGTAGTGTAGGAATTGACGATGCCGACAACGGTTGTTGGTTGCCCTCGCGGACAAAATACACCGGGCAGCAACCTTATCCAAAGGCGGTACCTCACAGTAGGATTCACCGGCATAATTACTTTGCATGGCTGAATATTCGATTTGCCGGTGTTTTTGATGAGCGAGTGGTGCGCAATAGGCTGTCAGATACACGGCGAGACCTGCTTCATGCAACATTTCCTAAAGAAGTGATGTTACCGAAAGGTCAATGGAACGATCCCTATGACAACTTACCGACTACTTAATAACGTTAATGGCTTTCACGAGGCCTTTGTTGATTTTCGGGCTATGCGTAAGCAGTTTGAGGGCGTTAAGGTCTGGTTCTCTCAAAAGAATGAATCCTTGGGTGATCGTTTAAAAGGCGATTGGCAGCCAGTTGCTGTTACCTTTGAGTCAGACAAAAAATCCAATGCGGTACCTGATATATCTGTTTGGAACTACTCATGCTTGGTTCTCAGTGAAAAAGCCAAAAACGATTTGGGCCCTTTATTGGAAGGGGTAGGGGAGTTTTTCCCCTTGGTGGACGGATTTTGGTTGTTCAACTGCTTGGATGCCGTGGGTGGTGAGGTGATAGATCACGCCAAATCCAAGTTTCAGATGGAATCTGAAGATTCTATGCATATTCCCAAGGAGCTGGTACTGCTTGAAGAAAAGGTGCAAGGTAAGCTGCTGTTTAAACCTGGGTTTGCACACAACAGTTTTCTGTTGTGTGCTGATGCATTTAAAGATGTAGTTGAGGACAGTCAGTTGGGTGGTGTTGTGTTTGAAAAAGATCTTGCTAGGGTATTTTTGTAAAATGTATTTTAGGTTGTTCTTTAGGGTCTGAATTCACCCATTAAAAACGCAATCATAGATGCAAAAAGCCTTACTAGCTCTACTTTTACTTTCATTCCCCGCTCTTTGCATGGCGCAAGATTGCGTTATTTTGCTGCATGGCCTTGCCCGTACGGCAGGTAGTATGGCGACATTGGAAAAAGCGTTGGAAGATGCGGGCTATAAGGTGCTTAATGAAGGCTATGCCTCCACTACAGATACCGTTGAAAATCTTGCTGAGGCCAGTATTCCACCGGCGCTAGCTGCTTGTGGTGAGAGTGGTAACGTCAATTTTGTTACTCATTCAATGGGCGGTATTCTGGTGCGGTATTACCTCTCACAGCACACTGTTGAAAACCTTGGGCGTGTGGTAATGCTTGGGCCGCCGAATAAAGGTAGCCAGGTGGTGGATGAGTTGGGCAATCTACCGGGGTTTGAGTTTATTAATGGCCCGGCAGGTTTGCAGCTTGGCACAGGCAAAAGTAGTTTGCCCAATGCCTTGGGGTTAGCTGATTTTGATGTGGGTATTATTGCGGGCTCCAGAAGTATCAACCTGTTGCTTTCTACCCAGTTGCCCAACCCGGATGATGGCAAGGTGTCTGTTGAAAACACCAAGCTTGAAGGCATGAATGACCACATTGTAATGCCAGTTACACACACCTTTATGATGCGTAATGATGAAGTGATTCAGCAGGTGCTGCACTACCTGCAAAACGGGGCGTTTGCGCGCCACTAGCGCCTGAACGATTCACTGCAAGTTATAGCGTTACTTTTCTTACAGCAGTTTGACCGGCTAAAACCATTCTCCAATGGCTTTCCGATCCCAATGGTTTTGTACCTTCAATGGTGTTCTACACCCAGCTGCTTTCGCTCACCACCCATCTACACAAAGGCTAGCCACCCCCTTGTGCCCGCAGGCCAATTGCAAAGCTTTAAGAATCGCACAATGCCAAAAACCCGCGATGCAGTGGCTTGCGGGTGCAAGGGGGTGGGTGGCCTAGCCCACCCATATAAACCGCTTTTAAACCAACAACCGCTAACCAACATCACAATAAACACCACAAAAAACGCCGCACTAAGGCGGCGTTCCTGTTTTACTTAAAACGTAAGCTAGCGCAAATCAAACCTGTCGGCATCCATCACTTTCGCCCAGGCTTTAACAAAGTCTTTCACAAAGGTTTTCTCTGCACCTTCCGTAGCGTAAACCTCGGCAATACCCCTTAGCTGCGCGTTAGAGCCAAACAGCAAATCTACCCGCGTGGCTGTGTATTGCACTTTGCCGGTTTTGCGGTTGCGGCCCTCGAAGAGGTTAGCCTGTTGAGTGGTCGGCACCCATTGGGTATTCATATCTAACAGGTTTACAAAAAAATCATTGGTGAGTTTGCCCGGTGTTTTGGTGAACACGCCGTGGGGCTGGCCGCCCACGTTGGCATTTAATGCGCGCATGCCACCAATGAGTACCGTCATCTCCGGTGCTGTGAGGGTGAGCAGCTGCGCGCGGTCTAGCAGTAATTCCTCTGCGCTTACGCTGTAATCGGCCTTTTGGTAATTTCTAAAGCCACAGGCTTTGGGCTCTAGTACTTCAAAGGCATCAACATCTGTTTGCTCTTGCGTGGCATCTACCCGGCCCGGTGCAAAGGGCACTTTTACTTTGTGGCCTGCCGCCTGGGCTGCGGCCTCAATGGCGGCGTTGCCACCCAGCACAATCATGTCTGCCATGCTTACGCGCTTTTTGCCCGTTTGGGCTTTGTTAAAGGCCTTTTGAATGCGCTCAAGCGTGCTCAACACATTGGCCAATTGTTCCGGCTCATTGGCGGGCCAATCTTTTTGCGGGGCCAGCCGAATGCGGGCACCGTTGGCGCCGCCGCGTTTATCTGAACCGCGAAAGGTGCTGGCGCTGCACCAGGCAGTGGCAATGAGCGCTGTGTGGGTGAGCTTGCTGGCTAAAATTTTGGCTTTCAGATCGTTCGCATCTTTGCCAGAGATGAGCGAGAAATCCCGCTCGGGCAGCGGGTCTTGCCAAAGCAGTTCCTCTGCCGGAACTTCCGGGCCCAGGTAACGGCTTTTGGGGCCCATGTCGCGGTGGGTGAGCTTGAACCAGGCGCGCGCGAAGGCATCGGCAAATTCGGCCGGGTTCTTATGAAACCGCTCGGAAATTTTACGATAGGCCGGGTCTTCAATGAGTGCGAGATCGGTGGTGGCCATCATGGGTGCGTGGCGCTTGTTGGGGTTGTGGGCATCGGGCACTGTGCCTTGGCCTGCATTGCCTTTGGGCTTCCATTGGTGGGCACCGGCGGGGCTTTTGGTGAGCTCCCACTCGTAGCCGAAAAGGGTATCGAAAAAGCTGTTGTCCCACTGGGTGGGGGTTGGCGTCCAGGCGCCTTCCAGCCCGCTAGAGATAGTATCTTCACCGTGGCCTGTGCCCATGTTGCTGTGCCAGCCAAAGCCCTGCGCCTCAATGGGTGCGGCCTCGGGCTCTGGGCCTTTGTGGCTTTCCGGGCCTGCGCCGTGGGTTTTGCCGAAGGTGTGGCCACCGGCCACCAGCGCCACGGTTTCATAGTCGTCCATGGCCATGCGCGCGAAGGTTTCACGAATATCGTGGGCGGCAGCCTTTGGGTCTGGCTTGCCGTTGGGGCCTTCCGGGTTTACGTAAATCAGGCCCATTTGTACCGCCGCCAAGGGGTTTTCCAGCTCGCGCTCGCCGCTGTAGCGGTTGTCTGCCAGCCACTTCTTCTCAGAGCCCCAGTAGGTGTCGCCTTGGGGTTCCCAAATGTCTTCGCGGCCGCCGGCAAAACCGAAGGTGTTAAGGCCCATAGATTCCAGCGCCACATTGCCGGTGAGAATCATTAAATCTGCCCAGGAAATTTTGTTGCCGTACTTTTGCTTGATGGGCCAAAGCAGACGGCGGGCTTTATCCAGGTTTACGTTATCTGGCCAGCTGTTGGTGGGCGCAAAGCGTTGCTCGCCGCTGCCTGCGCCGCCGCGGCCATCGCCTAAGCGGTAGGTGCCCGCACTGTGCCAGGCCATGCGAATAAAAAACGGCCCATAGTGGCCGTAGTCTGCCGGCCACCAGTCTTGGGAATCTGTCATGAGTGCGTGCAGATCTTTCTTGAGGGCCTTCAGGTTTAGTTTGTTAAAGGTCGCTTTGTAGCTGAAGCTTTCATCCAGCGGATTCGCCTTGCGATCGTTCTGGTGCAAGATGCTCAGTTGTAATTGGTTGGGCCACCAGTCTTCATTGGCGGTGCCTTGGCCGCCCGTGCGGGTAAGTGCGCCGTGCAGGTAGGGGCAGGTTGCTTTGTTTGCGTTGCTATCCATGTGGGGCTCCGTTTGCGCCAGGTGAGCGGGTAATACGCCGCAAAGCCCTGCTTGGCTCACGTGCGTATTGATTGGGTAGGTATAGTTAACGGTGGCATAAATTTAAAATTGTCTTTGTTCATCGGGCCCATAAAATCTCTTGAGCCTCGTGCTAAAGCATGAGCTATACGCACTGTGTTCCCCCGGGGTTTGCCGTTAGGTGTTTGCCCAAAGTAGTACGGTTGTTTTGGCGTTGGTGCCAGTAAGCGGTGCCTTGCGCCAATTTGGCGCCTGTAAGCTGGCAGCAGGGTGTTGATTGGTTACACTGCGGCAAACGTCTGCAGCGCATTCGGTTTGGGTTGTGCCGCAGGAAAAGACGGAGCGCAGTGCGCAATTTACGGATGATTTCTATGCCCATTTTCTTTTATCAGTCTCTCAATGCCAGCTGTGCGAGCGATCGCGGCATCGCGGCCACCAATTCCCAGCGGTTTACCCGTGCAACCCATAACTTCCAGGCCGCCAGCGGCACCGATTGGCGGCTTGCAATGCCGGTGGCAGGCCCACAGGTGCCGCCCAGTGTGCCGGTGCATGGGCCCGCACAACTAGTTGGGTCTGCCCCGCAAGGGCACATGGCCAAGGGCAACCACGATATCAATAGCTTTTTGTCCATGGTTGAAGGCAAAGCGCGCGATACCCACCAGCACCTGGTGCGCGAATTTGGCCGCAGTTGCGACCTGCTGGTGTATGGCGAAATGGATGCCAGCCACGGTGATTGGCACGGCTCTAGGGTTCACACAGGGCAGTTGGTGTGTGCTGTGTCTACGGGCAAGGCCTGCAACAGTTTTAGCGTGCACGCAAACCTGAGTGCGCAACACGAACCCCTGGGTTATGGCATGGGCTGGGTTGCGGTGAGAAGCGGCAATGTTAACGTGGTGTTTGTGCATGTGCCCAATAGCATTGCCAAAAGTGATGACAAAACCGTGCGCTTTTACCAAGACATCAATCAGCGCCTCGTGGCTGCTGGCAAAGGCGCCATTGATTTGGTGATGGGCGATACCAATCAGGGCGGTAAAGATTTCACGCGCACTATGGTGAGCCGTGCCGTGGGCAGTGTATTTGCCAATGCCCACACAGAAAAAGGCATAGCGCCAATTGATGCCCACAATCGGGTATTTGGCGGCACCAACAGCAATGCCCAGCAAATGTACGACGTAGCCGTGTACAACACGGCAACTTTGAGCTTGGGCAGGCACGCTTATTTATCGCAAGGTGCCACGGTATCGCACGGCAGCCAAAACAAAGCCGCCGCCATTACCGATCACATGGGCCTGGCCGTAGAAGTGACCCGCCGGCAGATTTAATTAACAAGAGACTGAGTTTCTAGTTTCTAGCTTCTAGTTGCTAGAAGGCAGTGCTGCTGAGGGCAATTGCACGGTAATTATCAGGCCGCCCGCTGCTGCCAGCTCGGCGCTAATAGTGCCGCCGTGCTGGGTTACGGTGCGGCGTGCGATGCTTAAGCCTAAACCCACGCCGCCCTGATTTCGGTCGCGCGCCTCATCGGTTCGGTAAAAGGGCGTGAAAATATCTTCCAGCTCTTGGGGGGCAACGCCGGGGCCGGTATCGCGCAGGGTAATCCGCCAGAAGTGCCCGCTGGCTGTTAGCGCAATGCTGATTTTCCCGTTGTTGGGTGTGTGCCTTAAGGCATTGGTAATCAAGTTTTCAAACACGCCCACTAACGTATTACTGCGGGTTTGCACCAGCGCCTCGGCAGGCGCGCTGAGTGTGAGGGTGATGTTTTTTTCCGCCGCCTGGGTTTGAAAATCTTCCACGAGTGCTGTTAACAGCATGGCGATGTCTACTGTGTCTTCCAGTGGCCACTGCTCGCCATCGTTTACCGGTATCGCCAAAATATCGCTAATAATATTGTTTAAGTATTCTGCGGCCTGCTGGGCTTTGCTGATGTGCTCGCTGGTAGCTGCGGGTGATTGCTGCAGGGCAAGGCCCAAGGCCGATTGCAGGCGCATAAGTGGCGAGCGCAGTTCGTGCGATACATCTTTAATCAAGCGCTGTTGGGCGCTCATGGCGTGTTGCAGTTGTTCGGCCATTTGGTCGAAGGCCAGCGCGAGGCTGCTGAGCTCATCTTTGCGCCCGCGCATTTGCGGTGCAACGCGGGTTGAAAAATCTCCGGCCGCCAACCGCTGGGTTGCGGCCTTTAACACTTCCGCCGGGCGCGTTAAATAGCGGCCCAATAAATAACTCACCGTGCCACTCACCAATACAGAAATCAGCAGTATGGGCCAGAGGTTCATTAAAAAAAGCTTTAACAGCAGGTTGGGTTGTTCAGATTGCGAGGCCACCACCATGCGAATAATCTGGCCATCTTCCAGTTGGATTAAGCGGCCAAAATATTTTTTGCCGCGCACATCTTTGCGCATAAACGGGCGCTGCTGATTTAAATCCCGAATCAGTGCCTCGGCGGGTGGGGGCAGGGTGCGGCCCAGCATGTCTTTGCCGCTGGCATTCACCACAAACAAAGCGCGCAGCGCCCAGGGCGGCAGGGTTTGCAGGCGCGCCAGAAATTCTTGCTCGGTGGCGTTTACTGCATCGCGCGTGGCGTAGTGCAAGACGCGCATGGCGTGTGGGTCTTTATTGAAAAACGGGGCCCGGTGCGGGCGTGCAAAGCCGCCCGGATCAAACTGGTGAATCACCAGAGCCGTGCCCACAATAATGAGAATGGTGGTGAGCCAAAACCCAATGAACACCTTCCAGAACAGGCGGATCATGGGGTGGGTTCCAGGGTGAGCATGTAGCCTGCGCCGCGGATATTTATAATTAACTCTTTCGGCCCGCCGGCATCGTGAATTTTTTTGCGAATATTGCTTACGTGCACATCTATAGAGCGATCATAGGCGGTGAGCTTGCGACCCAGGGCGCGCTCTGTAAGGGTATCTTTCGAGAGCACCTCACCGGCCGAGGCCACCAACAGCGAGAGTACCGTGTACTCGGCGCCTGTGAGTTCCAGCTTTTGTTCGTTGTAGTAGCCTGTGCGGTTGCCAGATTGTAGGCGCAGCGCACCGGTGGATTGCGATTCAATTACGGGCTCTGGGCTGGTGGTGCGCCGCAATATGGCTTTAATGCGCGCCAGTAGCTCTCTTGGGTCGCAGGGTTTGGCCAGGTAGTCGTCTGCGCCCAGTTCCAAGCCGATGATGCGATCTACCGGGTCGCCTTTGGCGGTGAGCATTAATACCGGGGTGTTGTTTTGTTCGCGCAGTTGCTTGAGCACATCCATGCCGTTGAGTTCGGGCATCATTACATCTAACACCAGCAGGGCGTAGGCCTGGGCCTTTATGGCTGCCAGTGCTGCGCGGCCATCGTGACGGGTATCTACGGTGAAACCTTCGGTGGTGAGGTAGTTGGCCAAGAGCTCGCACAGCTCGCGATCGTCGTCTACCAGTAATAGCCTGGGTGGGGTATGCATGGGCTTCGCTCAACTCGATTTAGCGGTTATTTTCCCTGTAAACACACAACTTTGGCAGGGGCGCTAACCTTTCTTTACAGTAGTTTACCGGCCTTAGCCCCGCTTTACGATTGCGCCCGCTAGCATGGTGTTGTGATTAAATTTTATTGAAGGAGCGCGATATGCAACATGTTAAACACACGGCACGGGTTTTGGGCTTGGCGGCGTTAATTGGCGCAACCAGCATGGGCGTTTGGGCGGGTGCGTCGCACGGTGAGGGGCAGGGCGAGCGGCACTCTGAGGCACAGGCCGGCTGCGAGCACGCGCCCTTTGCGGGCAAGCGCCACAAGGCCGGTATGCGCCAGTTAATGGGCAAGCTTGATTTAACCGAACAGCAGCAGGCAGAAATAAAAGCCTTGCGCGAAACCCAGCATCAGGCCATGAAGGCCGAGCGCCAAAAGCTGCACAGCCTGCGCAAGGAATTTCGCGCCCTGGCCGAGGCCGGTGCCAGTGAAGCAGAGCTTGCCGCCAGCGCCGATCAGATTGCGGGCCTGATGAGCCAGCAAATGGTGGCTAAAACCCTGCACATGCGCGCGCTACGCGAGCGGTTAACTGCCGAGCAGCAGGCAAAGCTTGCCGAACTAAAAGCCGAGCGCCGCGCTCACAAAGGCCATAAATCTGAAAAGGATGGGCAATAAGTATGCGCACTAAGGCTGCGCACAAAGCGTAGGGCGAGCAACGGGGCCTGCGCCCCGTTGTTTGATGCCGCTATTTGCATGTGGTTAATGTAGCTGGCGGTTAATCGGCTTCGTTGCTGTCGGGTGCTACTTTGCGGGTGATTTTCGGTGGCGCGAAGCCATCGCCCAAGTTGGGCACCGCGGTAGGTGCGCGGCGCTTGCCAATATTTTTCTGGTCGCGCGTGCGCACTTTGGGTTTGTTGTCTTTGGCTTTTTTCTTGGCGGCGCGCTCCAGCGCTGCTTTTTTATCGGCCTTTTTCGGGCCTGCGGCCTTGCCTGAGGCCTTCACTTTTTCCGGCCCCTGGTAGCGCGATTCAAAGCCCAGCAGCGAAATAATTTCAAAGCGGGTTTGCAGGTAGCGTTCAACGCCGGCCTTCAGGTTCCATTCTTGCGGGGTAATGAAACTGATGGCGTGGCCATCGGCACCGGCGCGGCCAGTGCGGCCAATGCGGTGGGTGTAGTCGTCGCCGTTGCGGGCCATGTCGTAGTTTACAACCAGCTCAATGCCGCCAATATCAATGCCCCGTGCGGCCACGTCTGTGGCTACCAGCACTTTTACGTGGCCCTTGCGCATCAGCTCCATCACTTTGTTGCGATCGTCTTGGGTCATGTCGCCGTGAATGGCCCCGGTTTTAACTTCCTGGGCGCGCAGGTATTGGCACAGGTGATCTGCCTGAACGCGGGTGTTGGTGAACACCAGCGCTTGTTCGTAGTTGTGGGTTTTCAGCAACTGGGTAATGGCTTTTTGCTTGTGGTTCTGGCCATCGCTCAGAATCACCTGTTGCAAAATGTTGGCCTGGGTTTGGCGGCCGGTAGAAAGGCTTACGCGCTCGGGATTGTTGGTGAGCTGGCCTGCCAGTGTGCCCACGCCTGCGTGAGACAGGGTGGCTGAAAACAGCCAGGTGCGGCGATCTTTCTTGAGCTTGGCGGCAATGGCCACCATGTCGTCGTGAAAGCCCATATCGAGCATGCGGTCTGCTTCATCGAGCACCAGCACTTGCAGGTCGTCCATGGCGGGCAGGTTGCGGTTAAAGTGCTCCAGCAGCCGCCCGGGGGTGGCAATGAGGATTTCCGGGTTTTTGCGCAGTTGCGCGGCCTGGAATTTGTAATCGTCACCGCCACTTACAATGCCCACTTTCAAGTGGGTGAATTTCAAAATCTGTTTGGTTTCTTTCAGCAGCTGTTTGGCCAGCTCTCGCGTGGGCGCCATGATCAGCGCCAGGGTGCCTGCGGTGCGCGGGATTTCAGCGGTGAGCAGCTGTTGTACCAACGGCAGCAAAAACGCCAGGGTTTTGCCGCTGCCGGTTTCAGACATTACCAGTAAGTCTTTACCGCTTAGGGCGACGGGCATCACCTGGGTTTGCACCTCGGTGGGCTCGGTGATGGTCTGGGCTTCCAGCGCTTTGATGAGTCTTTGGTCCAGGCCTAATTCACTAAACACGGTATTTCCTCTGGCAATGGTCAAACGGGGCGCGAGTATACCGCAATGGCAGGTGGGCTGCGCCAGTGATTCAGCTTTGCTGATCGTTGAATTGTAGTTCGGCCAGGCGCCGGTAGAGGTCGGATTTGGCCAGCAGTTCGCTGTGGGTGCCCTGGGCCACAATGCGCCCGTTATCGAGTACCACTATGCGATCGGCGTGCAGCACCGTGGCCAGGCGGTGGGCAATGATCAAGGTGGTGCGCCCCTGCATCAGCTGATTGAGGGCATCTTGCACCTTGCGCTCGCTCTCTGTGTCGAGTGCGCTGGTGGCTTCATCCAGCAGGAGTACATCCGGGTCTTTCAAAATGGCCCGTGCAATGGCGATGCGCTGGCGCTGGCCGCCCGAGAGCCGCACCCCTTGCTCGCCCAGGTTGCTGGCGTAGCCTTCGGGCAGTTGGCTGATGAATTCGTGGGCGTAGGCTGCGCGGCTTGCGTTCAGTATGTCTTGCTCGGTGGCACCGGGTTTGCCGTAGCCTATGTTGTAGCTGACATCGGCGGTAAACAGGGCCGGCTGCTGGGGCACCAGCGCCATGTGCGCGCGCACGGCGGCAGGGTCAAGGCTTGGCAGCGGCTGGCCATCAAGGCAAACGTTGCCTGTGGCCGGGTCGTAAAAGCGCAGCAGCAATTCAAACAGGGTGGATTTGCCGGCCCCGGAAGGGCCGACCAATGCCACAATTTCGCCTGCGGCAATGTGCAGGTTAACCCCGGCCAAGGCCTGTTGATCCGGGCGTGACGGGTAGCTGAAGCTTACATTGGTCAGGGTGATGGCCTTGGGCCCGGCGCCGAGCGGCTTGGGGCTTGCGGGGCTGTGGATGAGCGAGGGGGCTTGCAGCAGCTCCAGCAGGCGCTCGGTGGCGCCGGCGGCGCGCTGTAAATCGCCATACACCTCTGAAATGGTGGCCACGGCCGAGGCCACCATAATGGCGTAAAACACAAAGGCGCCCAGTTCACCGCCACTCATGCGGCCTTCAATTACATCCATACCGCCCACCCAGAGCATGGTGGCGAGCGCCCCAAACACCATGAGAATCACTGCCGCAATTAACACTGCGCGCTGTTTGATGCGCGCCCGTGCCACGCTGAAGGCGCGCTCTACCTCGCGGCCAAAGGCCTGTTGCTCGGCCTGCTCGCGGGTATAGCTTTGCACGGTTTTGATCTGGCGAATGATCTCACCGGCGTAGGTGCCAACATCGGCGATGGAATCCTGGCTTTCACGGGAGAGCTTGCGCACCCTGCGCCCGAACACCAGCAGCGGCACTATCACCAGCGGCACGCACAGCAACACCATGGCGGTGAGCTTGAGGTTGGTAATCAGCAGTAAAATCAGCGCGCCGGTGAAGGTGAGCGACGAGCGCAGCGCCATGGAAAGGGAGGAGCCAATAATGGTTTGCAGTAAGGTGGTATCGGTAGTCAGGCGCGACATGATTTCGCCGCTTTTATTGGTTTCAAAATAGCTGGGGTGCAAACTCAGCAAGTGGTTAAACACGGCTGCGCGTATATCTGCCGTCACCCGCTCGCCGAGCCAAGAGACGAGATAAAAGCGCGCAAAGGTGCCCAGGGCAATGAGTGCGGTAATGGCAAAGATAAACCCCACCGCCTGATTGAGCTGCGCGGGCTCAGCCGACACAAAGCCCTTATCAATGAGCATTTTCACGCCTTGGCCCAGCAGTAAGGTGGTGCCTGCGGTAAACACCAACGCCACGGCCGCCGCCAGCAAGGTGCCCCTGTAGGGTTTAAGAAACTGCCACAGCGAAAACAGTATGCGTAAATCCTGTGCTTGGGCAGATGCAGGTGTGGCGTGCCTGCTTGGTTGTGGGGCTTGCGCTTGGCTCATGGGGCATCCTTGGTGTGGGCAGCTGCGCCTGCCATTGTAGGGCTTAAGGTTGGAATTAGGGGGTAGGGGTTAATCACTGCGTGCGGCTGTACTTGGGCCTGGTAAATAGGGCTCATGCAGATAGGGCCCAAGCAGTGCGTGGAAGCAGGCGTCTATTTCGGCTTCGGTGCGCAAGGTTTTTACCTTATCGAAAAACAGCTGGGCGCCGGGGTAGTGGCGCTTCAGGTGTGCCAGCCACTGCTTCAGGCGATTGCCCAGGTATTTTTTAGGAAACAGCGGTTTGCTTACCTCGTAGTGCTCGCGCACGAGGGCTGCGACCTGCAGCCAGGTGAGCGGCTGGTATTGCTGGCCTGCAAGGCTTGCCTTGATTTGCAGGCCAAGATCCGGGCAAGACAACAAGCCACGGCCAATCATTACATCGGTACAGCCGCTCTCGGCGCGCGCGCGCTGGTAGTCGGCCACACTCCAGATATCGCCGTTGACCACCACCGGAATATTGAGCAGGCTGTTGATGTGGCCCACGCAATCCCAGTAGGCGGGTGGTCGGTAGCCATCGGCCTTGCTGCGCGCGTGCACCGTCAGGCGGTTGGCACCGGCTTCGGCCGCGGCCTGGGCAATCTCCAGGTAGGGCTTGCGATCGGAATACCCCAGGCGGATTTTGGCGCTTACCGGGGTGTCTGCAGGCACCAGGTCGCGGGTGGCTTTAATAATGTTGTATACCCGCTCTGGCGTTTGCAGCAGGCAGGCGCCGCCATCGTGGCGGTTTACGGTTTTTGCCGGGCAGCCGAAGTTGATGTCTACGGCGGCCGCGCCAAGTTGTGCCACCTTGCGCCCGTTGCGGGCTATCCACTCTGGGTTGCCGCCCAACAATTGCACCGCCACCGGCGTGCCGGACGGCGTGCGTGAAATATCTTTTATGGCCAGTAACTCCGGGCACAGGCGCGTAAACACCTTGCGCGGCAGGGTGAGGTTAGTTACCCGCACAAACTCCGTGACGCAGCTGTCTATGCCGCCCAGGCGCGTAAGCAGGGTGCGCAGGGGGTAATCCACCACGCCTTCCATGGGGGCGAGGGCAATTTGGGGCATAGGGTTTCCGGCTGATAACAAGGGTGTGGGCGCGCATCTTAACTAAACTTCGGCGCAAGTGAGTGAAAATTGCACCAAAGCGCCCGTGAAAATGCTATTTTGCGGGGTAATTTGGTTTCCCATGTTACTGAATTTTGTAGATTTTCCCGAAATTTGCTTTCATATGCGCCCCCGTGGCCAGTGGCCGGCACGGGATTTAACGCGGAGAAATACACATGCAGCAGGAAATTGTCCAACAGGGCATAGATTTAATGGTGTTTGGCATGGGCACGGTATTTGTGTTCCTGACCATTCTGGTCGTTGTGACCGTGACGATGTCTGGCGTGATGTCGCGCTTTTTTCCGGAGGCCGAGCCGCCAGTGGCGCCGCCTGCAGCTCCGGCAAATCGCGTGGATGACCGCACCTTGGCCATTATCAAAAGCGCCATCGAGCAACACCGTAAACGCTGATAGCTCCACTGCATAACGGCTGGGCTATAAGCCTGGCTACGAACCACAAGAATACAGAAGGGTTAACCCATGACCGCCAGTAATAAAAAGCTCGGTATTACCGATGTGGTGTTGCGCGATGCACACCAGTCGCTGTTTGCCACCCGTTTGCGCATAGACGATATGCTGCCCATTGCCGAAAAGCTCGATCAAGTGGGCTTTTGGTCGTTGGAAACATGGGGCGGCGCCACCTTTGATAGCTGTATTCGCTATCTGGGTGAAGATCCGTGGGATCGCATTCGCGAGCTGAAAAAGGCCATGCCCAAAACCCCGCAACAAATGTTGTTTCGCGGGCAGAACATTCTCGGCTACCGCCACTACGCCGATGACGTGGTACATAAATTTGTAGAGCGCGCCGCCCACAACGGCATTGATGTATTCCGCGTATTCGATGCCATGAACGATGTGCGCAATCTCGAAACGGCGCTCAAGGCCGTAAACAACGTGGGCAAACACGCCCAGGGCACCATCTCTTACACCGTAAGCCCCGTGCACACGCTGGACATGTGGGTAGACATGGGCCGCAAGCTTGAAGACATGGGCGCAGATTCCATTGCCATTAAAGACATGGCGGGCCTGTTGCGCCCCTATGAAGGCTATGAGCTGGTTAAACAACTGAAGGCCGCGGTGAATATTCCCATCCAGTTGCACGCACACGCCACCACCGGGCTTTCTACCGCCACTATTTTGAAGTGTGTGGAAGCCGGTATTGATAACGTAGATACCGCAATTTCTTCTATGTCTATGACCTATGGCCACAGCCCAACCGAATCTCTGGTGGCCATTTTACAGGGCACAGAGCGCGACACCGGCCTGGATATCAACCTGCTGGAAGACATCGCCAACTACTTCCGTGAAGTGCGTAAAAAGTACGCCCAGTTCGAAGGTTCGCTGCGCGGTGTGGATAGCCGTATTCTGGTGGCGCAAGTGCCCGGTGGCATGCTCACCAATATGGAAAACCAGCTGCGCGATCAGGGCGCTACCGACAAGTTCGACGAGGTGCTGGCAGAAATTCCAAAAGTGCGCGAAGACCTGGGCTTCATTCCGCTGGTAACACCCACCTCGCAAATTGTAGGCACCCAGGCGGTGCTGAATGTACTGACGGGCGAGCGCTACAAGTCTATCTCCAAAGAAACCCAGGGCGTGCTCAAGGGTGAATACGGTGCCACACCTGCGCCGGTAAACACCGAGCTGCAGCAGCGCGTGCTGGATGGCGCCGAAGCCATTAGCTGTCGCCCGGCAGATTTGATCGAGCCGGAAATGGACAAGCTTGTGGGCGAGCTGCGTGAAATCGCCAAAGAAAAGGGCATCAAGCTTGCCGAGGGCGAGCGCGAAATAGACGACGTGCTCACCTACGCGCTGTTTACCCAAATTGGCCTGAAGTTTTTGCAAAACCGTGGCAACGCCGAAGCCTTCGAGCCTGCGCCAACTGGCAAGGGCAAGGCCACCGTGAAAAACGATGCCGGCGACGAGGTGTACACCGTGACCGTTGAAGGCAAGCAATACACCGTTACCGTATCTGATGGGGGTGACCTCACAGGCGTTGCACCTGTCGGCGGAGCCTCGGTTACAGCACCGGCGGCAGGCGCTGCCCCCACTGGTGGCGAGCCTGTGGCTGCACCCTTGGCGGGCAATATTTTCCGCGTATTGGTGAAGCCCGGCCAGCAGGTGACAGAAGGGCAGCCAATCCTGGTGCTGGAAGCCATGAAGATGGAAACCGAAGTGAGCGCGCCAAAAGCAGGCGTAGTGGGCGATATCCTCGTGAAAGAGGGTGATTCGGTTGCCGTTGGCGATACGTTGTTGAATTTAGCCTAGGAGTCATCATGGACGCATTGTTAGTGTTATGGCGAGACTCCGGCATGTACCACATGCAATCGGGTCAGCTGGTTATGATTCTGGTGGGCATGGGCTTGTTGTTTCTGGCCATCCGCAAAGGCTTTGAGCCGCTGTTGTTGGTGCCCATTGGTTTCGGCGGCATTCTTGCCAATATTCCGGGCGCAGGCCTTGCGCTTTCTGCCGTGGAAAACGCCGTGTATTTTGCACGCCCCGAAGTGATGGCTGCCATGGCAGATGCGCTGGGGGTGGTGTATGAAACGCCCGCGCAACTGCTGTTGGCCTACGATCAAGCCAGTGCCGCAGCCCACGTGGCCGCAGCGCAGGTGGCGGCTGATTACAACTATGCCGATGGCATGCTGTACCAGTTCTATAACGTTGCCATTGCCAGTGGTGTGGCGCCCTTGCTGATTTTTATGGGCGTAGGTGCCATGACCGATTTCGGCCCGCTATTGGCCAACCCGCGCACCCTGTTTTTAGGTGCAGCGGCGCAGTTTGGCATTTTTGCCACTGTGTTGGGCGCGGTGGGTTTGTCGGCCATGGGGATTATGGATTTCTCCATTAAAGAGGCGGCCGCCATTGGCATTATTGGTGGTGCAGATGGCCCAACGGCCATTTACGTAACCAGCATTTTGGCTCCCGATTTACTGGGTGCCATTGCCGTGGCTGCATATTCCTACATGGCGCTGGTGCCATTGATTCAGCCGCCCATCATGCGTGCGTTAACCACGCCTGAAGAGCGCAAAATCAAGATGACCCAGCTGCGTGCGGTATCGCGCCGCGAAAAGATCGTGTTCCCGATTTTGCTGGTGATTCTGGTGGCACTGGTATTGCCATCGGCCGCACCGCTGTTGGGTATGTTCTGCCTGGGTAACTTGATGCGCGAGTGTGGCGTGGTAGAGCGTTTGAGCGATACGGCGCAAAACGCGCTGATTAATATCGTGACGATCTTCCTGGGCTTATCTGTGGGCTCCAAACTTGCCGCCGATAAGTTTCTGGATCCAAAAACCCTCGGTATTTTGATTCTGGGTATTGTGGCTTTCTGTATTGGTACTGCAGCCGGCGTGCTGATGGCCAAGCTCATGAACCGCTTTAGCAAAATGCCCATCAACCCGTTAATTGGTTCTGCCGGTGTGTCGGCGGTACCTATGGCTGCACGGGTTTCCAACAAGCTGGGCCTTGAGGCCAACCCGCAAAACTTCCTGTTAATGCACGCCATGGGCCCGAATGTGGCAGGCGTGATTGGCTCGGCGGTAGCGGCGGGTGTGATGATCTCAATGGTATCTGGTATGTAGTTTTCTCTACGCTTACAAAAAAGGCCTGCTAATGCAGGCCTTTTTTATTGGAGCAGGTTTTACGCTTAGTGGTCTGCGCGGGCGAAGGCCAGAGAGAATGCCTTGGGGCCCACGTTTACTGCAGCAGTGGCAGACATCATAGAGAGCATGGTTTTTACGCCTTTTTGCTTGGCAAAATCGCGGAATTCCAAGAGGTCGGGGTTGTCGTGGATTTCTTCCAGTAAACCGCCGTAGCTCATGACGATAGTATCTGTTGCCAGCCCCGAGAGAATGGAGCTCTTGGCGTGTTCAAACAGCTCTTTTAGGGCGTTGTTGTAGCCCTTGGCCTTTTTAAAGGCGTGGGTTTCGCCCTTGTGTAATTCAATCACCGGGTTAATACCGAAGGTTTCGGCAAGCTTGTAAGACAGCCAGCTGATTTTGTGATCGCCCTTGCGCAGGTGGCGGCGATCGCGCATGTAAGACAGGTTGTAAGGCACCATGTAGCCGTAGACGTTATCGCGCAGCTTGTTGATGCGTGCAATGGCTTTGGCCTGGGATTCGCGCTGTTCGTGAATGAGCTTGGCAAACTCGCACACCAGTACCGCGTGGCCGCTGAACATGGAGTAGCTGTCTAGCATACGGATGCGAAAGGGCGTGGTGCGTTGGGTTTTATCGCGAAACTTGGGCTCGTTTATCATGGCCGCTTCGGTTACGCGGTTATACACCTGGCTTTTGCGACTGTTGATGGTAATCACGTTTACCCGATCGTACTTGGGCAAAAAGGCGCGCTCAAAAATTTCACCTACATCGGCCACCGAGAGCGGCTCGCTCTGGGCTTCGCCGTAGCGGGCTTTGGTGTGGGTTTTGTAGAAGGCGGTCATCGCGCCCGGGTCGCGCACATCGTTAAACATGCCATCGGCATGGTTGATGTAAATGGGCAGTACTTCAATGCCGTGTTTGCGAATGAATTCCGGGGTGAGATCACAGCTGGAATCTACGGCAATGCCAATGCGATCTGTGGGCGAGCTTTCCGTGCGCGTGCGGGGGGTGAGTTGGGTTTCCATAATTGCCTCCTAATCCTTCAATGTAGGCAACTATAAGGCTTGTACACAATGGCCGGTATCAGCGCTAAGACCCAGAGTTTGACGGCTTAAAGCACAGGTTTTTGTAAGCTTTGGCTTACAAGGCTGGCGCGAAAAGTCAGGCGGCGGCGAAGCAGACTTCCAGGGCGGCAAATCCGAGGCCTGTGTTTACCTGTTGGATCATCACCGGGCCCTGCACCGGGTGAAGCACCTGGTGGTTCAGGCCTGAGACCGTAGTGGGGCGGGTGAGGCTTAAATCGATGCCCATTTCAAACAGTGCAGGCTTGGCGGCGCCGGTGATCATATTGGTGAGCTCGCCCACCAGATCGCACACCTGGGCATCTATTTGCGTGTGCTTTTCACCCAGCATGTTGGCGAATATTTCACCAATCAGCTCTTGGGAAAAACTCACAGCCATGCTGCCTTTTATGTTCTTGCTGTCTAGTGCGATGATGCCTGTTACGATGCCCAACGCTTTGGTGTTTTTTTTGATACCGCGTTTGCCGGGGCTTGTATCCACTTGTGCCATGGTGAACAGCACTTGGTGTAGCGCCTCGTAAAAGGGTGACAGCAGGTTTTCATTCATCAAACAAACACCACAAAACTGCGCGACAAGAGCTGTCAGTATAGATGGCAACTCACAGGCCATCAGGCGCTACGCTTGATAATTGTAAGAACTAAACGCTATTTTAAGTATTAGCTGATATTACTAAGCAATGGAGAAAGGGAATGAGAAGGTTATCTTTTATGCGCTTTGGCAAATCCTTTACCGCATTGGCGCTGGGTTTAATGCTGGGCGCAAGCGCCCTGGCCGATGATCACGCCAAACAAAAAATCGAGGTAATACCCGTGGCCGAGGGCCTGTACATGCTGGTTGGCGCAGGCGGCAATATGGGGTTATCTGTGGGTGAAGATGGCACCTTTTTGGTGGACGATCAATTTGCCCCGTTAAGTGAAACCATCAGGGCCACCATCGCCACCTTAAGCGATCAGCCCGTGAAATTTTTGATCAATACCCACTGGCATTACGACCACACCGGCGGCAATGAAAACTTTGGCAAGCAGAAAGCGGTGATTGTGGCGCATAAAAATGTGCGCACCCGCCTTGAAGCAGGCGGCGTGATTGAGGCATTCAAGAAGTCTGTGCCGCCCGCGCCCGATATGGCCTTGCCGGTGGTTACTTTCGAGCAGGCCATAACCTTTCACTTTAATGGCGAGACAATTAATTTAACCCATCCGCAGGCGGCCCATACCGATGGAGATGCGCTGGTGTTTTTTGAGCAGGCCAATGCCGTGCATATGGGGGATTTGTATTTCAACGGGTTCTACCCGTTTATTGATGCCAGCAGTGGCGGCAAGATGTTGGGTGTGATTAACGCCGTTGAGGCAGTGCTTGCCAAAATTGATGACAACACCAAGGTGATTCCCGGCCATGGCCCCCTTAGCAATAAAGCCGAACTTAGGCGCTACCACGCCATGTTAAAAGCGGTGTATGAGCAGGTGGCACCCATGAAACAGGCCGGCAAAACCGCAGCCCAAGTCATAGCCGCCAAGCCCACCGCGGCCTTTGATAAGCAGTGGGGCAAGGGCTTTCTCACACCTGATCAGTGGGTTGGCATCATCTACGAGGCCATTTAATGAAAATTATTGAAACCAAAAGCGCGCCCAATGCCCGCCGGGTGCGCATGTTTTTGGCAGAGAAGGGCCTGCTTGATGAGGTGCAGTTTGAACAGGTAGATATTGCCGCCGGTGAGAATTTATCTGAGGCTTACCGGGCTAAAAACCTCACCACCAAAATACCGGTGCTGGCGCTGGATAGCGGTGAGTTTATTGGTGAATCTGTGGCGATCTGCCGCTATTTTGAGGCCCTGCACCCGAGCCCTGCGCTCATGGGTGAAACGCCTCTTGAACAGGCGCAAATTGAAATGTGGCAGCGGCGCGCGGAGTTTCATTTAATGCTGCCGGTGGGCATGTGTTTTCAGCACACCACCGGCTATTTTAAAGATCGCATGGTGCCGGTGCCTGCTTACGGCGAGCAATGTGGCAAAGATGCGCGGGCGTTTATGGCGCAGCTTGATGCGCACTTGGCCGGCAGTGAATTTTTGGCAGGCCCCCGGTTTTCCATAGCAGACATCACAGCGCTCTGCGCGGTAGATTTTGCCCGGGTGGTGAAAATTCGCATCAGTGATGAATGGGCGCATTTGGCGCGCTGGTACAAGCAGGTAGCCGGGCGCCCGAGCGCGGCAGCCTAGTTTGGCCGGTGCGCCCAAGCCGCGTACTGAAAAGTGCGCGGCTTTTTTGTGCCAGCGGCTTAGGTGGGCAGTACCTGTGAATTTTTAATGGTTTGCAGGCTAAAGGTTGACACAATATTTTTCACGCCCGGGAATTTCAGAATGCGGCGCATGCTGATATCGGCAAAGTCATCAATGTTGCGCGCCACCACACGCAGCAGGAAGTCGTAATCGCCGCTGGTGGCGTAGCACTCCATGATATGGCCCTCGGCGGCCACCGCCTCCAGGAAGGCCTCGGTGTCTTGCTCTAAGCGCTGATCAAGGGTGACTTGCACAAAGGCTGTCACATCCAGGCCGAGCTTGCGCTGGTCAACAATGGCGGCGTAGCCGCTGATCACGCCGGCTTCTTCCAGCTGCTTTACGCGGCGAAAGCAGGGCGATTCACTCAACCCCACTTTTTGGGCCAACTCTACATTGCTGGCGCGGCCGTTTTGCTGCAGCAGCCTGAGAATTTGTCTTTCGCTATCGCTGAATTTCATGGTGATGCTTGCCTGTATGTCTGTGCTTGCGGCAAGAATATCGCAGTTTTACGGGCAGGGTAATGCGGTGGGGTGAAGCAGGGGCGGAACAGGGCGGGCAACCGGTGCCCGCCTGCGGGCTTATTCGTACTTGCAGAGGTAGGCGGTTTGCTCGGTGGTTTTTACGTTAAAGCTCAGGTTGGCTTCAACAATAAAGGTTTCACCGGCGTTGAAGGTTTGCCACTCGGTAGCACCCGGCAGCTTAACGGTCATGGCGCCACTCACTACGGTCATGTATTCGCGCTTATCGGTGGCGAATTCGAACTCGCCCGCAGCCATTACGCCCAGAGTGGCGGGCAGGTCGGCGGTTTGAAAGGCGATGGAGGTTACTTGGTTGTCGAAATAGTTGTTTACTTTAAACATGGCGGTATTCCTGTGATCACTTGCGGTTAGGGGTGGCCGGCGCCTGTATCGGTCGCTTGGGCATAAAAAAACCCTGAATACGGGGTATTCAGGGTTTTTGAATTTGGCTCCGGTGGCTGGGATCGAACCAGCGACCAACGGATTAACAGTCCGCTGCTCTACCGCTGAGCTACACCGGAAAAAAGCGCTTCCTCTGTGGAAGTGGCGCGTATCTTATTGTCAGAATTAAAAGTGGTCAAGGGATTTTTATAAAAAAATTCATGGGCTTACGGTGATTGTTTAGTGCGTAACCAGCTTGTTTGTTTGGTGTGCAGCCAGCCGGGTTTTTTGCAATCTGCGCCGCCTGCCACCACACTTTAGCCATGGAATCTTACTCTGGGCCATCAACTGGCCATATCGAAAACCCCCTGTATCACGCTGTGGGTGAATATGTGTGCCAGTGCCAAGCGCGGGGCTTACAGGCGTTAAGCGAGGCGGAGCTGCTGAGCTGGTTGCGTGGCCAATTGCTGGTTGAGCAAGCAGCGTTGGCCGGGCAGGGGCTTTACCGGGTGCATTTTCTGATGCGCAATGCGCTTTATCACTGGGCCCGGGCGCACGCCCAGTGGTGCTGGGGCTTCAGTGCTGCGGGGGTTGAATGGCGGCCGCTGACGGGCACGGCCAGTGCGCAGGCTGTGATGATGCCCAATTGCAGCGGTGTGAGTGGCGAGCTTGCCGACTACTACCTGGATTTTGCCAATTTGTCGCTCTCTGAAACGGCCGTAGATGAGCTACTAGCAGGTTTTTGGCGCCAGTATGCCCGCTACGCGGGCGCAGAAGGCGAGGGCCTGGCCGCCGCGCTCGATACCCTTGGGCTGACAACGCTTACCGATTACGCGAGCCTGAAGCGCCAATACCGGCGCCAGGCCATGGCAGTTCACCCAGACAGAGGCGGCTCAAACCAAGCCTTGCAGGCACTTAATCAGGCCTTTGAGCTGGCCTGCCTGCACCTACCCGCAAATTAACGGCGGGTGCGGGGCTCACTTGGTGAGCCTTATCACCCTGAAACTGCCATTCTTGGCCACTTCAGCCACCTTGCTAAACAGGCCCTGGGCGTGTTTTTCGAGCCCGACAAACTGGTTTACCACCACCAGTGCCGTGCCCTTGGGCGTGAGCCATTGGTGCATGGCGGCCACAAAGCGTTGGGTGATGTTGGCCTCTGGGGAAAAGCCCTGATGAAAAGGCGGGTTGCACAGCACTAAGTCTACAGCGGGGCGCAGGGGGTGTTGTTGGTTGTCTAGCCCCCGGTCGCCGGTAAAGCCCTCGGCAAAATCGCCGCAGTTTCTGGCGTAGGCGCTGAGCGCGGCGGCGCAGTTATCGGTGCCAAGCCACTGGGTGGCGGGTGTGTTGAGAAGTGTGCGGGCCGCCAGGGTAATAAAGCCATAGCCGCAACCGAGGTCTAGCACCCGGTGGGTGCGCGGTGCCAGTTCCTCTGCCAGCAGTTGCAGCTGCTCAATTAAAAATACGCTGCCATCGTCGATTTTTTGCCAGCCAAAGGTGCCGGGTTTGCTGTACAAAGGCTGCTCGCCCCAGTGTTGGGTGACTCTGAGCTCCGGGTAGTTCTGGCTTTCCAGTGGCGCGCCATCTGGCGCGCGCGATTGAATGCAGGCCACATAATAGTTGCCGTGCTTTTTTACCTGTTTGTTGCCAAAGCGTTTGCCGGCAAGATCTGCGTAGCTTTTTAGCCCTTCATTTTTTTGGCCAATAAGAATGAGCTGCTGCCACTGGGCGTGATGCTCTGCCAGCTGGTTCAGCAGGTGGTGCACCACGGGGCGCTCTTTGGAAACGCGGTACACCACCTGCGTGAAGTTTGCCCCAGCAAAGGCCGGGGTTAAATCCCAGTCGTTAAAGATGTTGTTCGGGCTGTTAATTTGCTGGTGCACATCAAAGCGGTTGGTAACCGTGCAGGCCACAGGTACCGGCAATTTGAGCCCCAGGGCGTTTTCATCGGCCAGCCACAGGGTGCTCCCGGGTTGGTGGCCAAGCGCTTCTGCCAGATGTTGTTCGGGGGTGTTGCATTTCATAGTGGCAAGCCGTGGTTGGGGTTGGGTTAAACCGCTGCAATTTCTTCAGGTGTGAGCGGGCGGTACTGGCCTTCGGCGAGTTGGGGATCCAGTGCAATGGCGCCAATGCGTTCGCGATGCAGGGCTGTTACCCGATTGTTTACCGCACCTAACATGCGCTTAACCTGATGGTAGCGACCTTCGCTGATGGTGATCCGGCATTGGTTGTTGGGCAGCGATTGCACCTCTGCAGGGCGCGTGGGGTGGGTTTCATTTTTCAGCAAAATACCGGCTTTAAACAGCGCCGGTGCGCTCTCGCTCAAGGGCTCTGCCAGGCTTGCCAGGTAGGTTTTTTCACAGGCGCGCCGGGGGCTGGTGATGCGGTGGTTCCAGCGGCCATCGTCGGTGATCAGCAGCAGGCCTGTGGTGTCTAAATCGAGCCTGCCCACAATTTGCAGGCCGTGCTTGTTGGGTTCATCCAGCAAATCCAGCACCACCGGGTGGTGCGCATCGACAGTTGCGCACAAATAGCCTGCGGGTTTGTGCAGCATAAAATAGCGCGCACCGGGGGCTTTTAAGTGCTCGCCATCCAAGCTTACCTGATCTTCAGCGCGTACCGGGAAGGCGGGGCTGTTAACGGGCTTGCCATCAACACACACACGGCCTGCCTTAATGGCAGCCTGTACGGCCTTGCGGGATAAATCTGTCGCCTGGCTGACCCAGCGATCAATTCTCATGGGTGGAGCCCGCCTTGGTTGTGTGGATGTGCTCTTGCTGGTGGAAGGGGGCAAGATCCAGATAATAACCTTGTGCAATATCATCCAGCTGGCTGCGGGCGGCCGGGGCCAGGTAGGGGCGCTCCAGGCTCAGCACCTGGTACACGGCGCGCCTGATGAGTTGCGCGCTATTGGCTTCTACATCCACTTCCAGTGTGGTGGAGATAAAGCTGATCCAATTGGTGAGCAGTATCCAGGCGTTGTAGCTTAAATCGCGTTGGGTTTCGGGGGGTGCCTGCAGCAAGCCCGAAGCCGCCAATGCGCTGTGCAGTTGCAAGCTCTTGGTAAACACAGCGTTAAAGGTGCCCTTATGCAGCCGGGCCAGGTGCGGCGCTTCACTGAAGATGTGCTCGGTATCGCGGTAAAAATAGCGGTGCGCCCACATGGCTTGGGTGAGCTCGTTCAGCAACTGTGCCTTGTGGGCGAGGGTGAATTGGCTGCCCTCTGGCAATTCCATCAGGCCCAGCACCGCGTGGCGGTGTGCCAGGTAGAGTTGTTCGATAATCGCGCTTTTGTTGCGGAAGTGGTAATAGAGATTGCCCGGTGAAATACCCAGCTCGCCGGCTATGTGATTGGTGGTGGTGCTGCGCTCACCGCGGGCGTTAAAGAGCGCGAGGCTTGTGGTGAGAATGCGATCACGGGTACTGGACATCAACAGATTTACCTTGGATTTCAGCGCGCGATTATAGCGGCAAGCTGCGCCCCTTGACAGGCTAGAGTAAAAACTCTAAAACTGCAGCTTGGTTTTGCACATCAGCGATTCAAATCAACAGGCTGGATTGGTTGCCCGGAGTAATTGCCAAGGTTTACCGCGCAGGCTCCACCCAACGCAAGCCCCAGGAGACGCAATGAATACCGCAACACAGGCTTTCACCACAGAAGATATCAGCGCCGAGGCGCTCGGCGATTTGTTGGCCCGCCAGCGCGCCTCCTACCGGGCAAACCCCATGCCTTCGGCAGACGAACGTAAGGCGAAACTCGCGCTATTAAAAGAGATGGTATTGCGCCATAAAGATGCCCTGATGGATGCCATGAGCGCCGATTTCTCGGCGCGTTCGCGCCATGAAATGCAGCTGGCTGAAATCTTGGGCCTGATTGAAATGATTGGCTATTTGAGCAAGCGCCTCGGCAAGTGGATGAAGCCCGAGCGGCGAAGCCTGGCGTTGCATCTGCTGCCTGGCAAGGCGCAGGTAATTTACCAGCCGCTCGGAGTGGTGGGCATTATGGTGCCGTTCAACTACCCGCTGTTGCTGGCCTTGGGGCCTTTGGCCACGGCGCTGGCTGCGGGTAATCACGCCATGATAAAAATGCCCGAGGCCACGCCGCGTACCTCGGCCTTATTGGCCGAAGTGATTGCAGAAACTTTCACGCCTGAAAGTGTCACCGTTGTTAATGGCGGCCCGGCCGTTGCTGCGCGCTTTTCGGAATTGCCCTTTGACCACATTTTATTTACCGGTGCCGGCAGCATTGGCAAGCATGTGATGCGCGCTGCCGCTGAAAATTTAACCCCGGTCACGCTTGAGTTGGGTGGTAAATCGCCGGTGGTGGTTGGCCCGGATTTCCCGCTGGAAGAGGCGGCGCGGCGCCTGTGTTACAGCAAATCCATGAACGCCGGCCAAACCTGTGTCGCTCCCGATTACATTTTTGTGCCCGAGGGGCAGGTGGATGCCTTCAAGGCCGCCTATAAAAAAGCGTTTAACACCTTTTACCCCAAAATTTCCGACAACAGCGATTACACGGCCATTATCAGTGAGCGGCACCAAAGCCGTATTGCTGGTTGGGTAGAGCAAGCGCGCGCTGCAGGTGCACAGGTGGAGCCTGTGACCGATGAGCAGGTGGATGATGGCACGCGCCGCCAGGTGCCCTTATTGGTGACCAATGTGGATCGCAGCATGACGCTCATGCAGGAAGAAATTTTTGGCCCGGTGTTGCCGATTATGGCCTACAAAAATCTGCAGGAAGCGGTTGATTACATCAACGAGGGGGATAGGCCGCTGGCGCTGTATTATTTCGGGTTTAATAAAGCGCACCAGCAATTAATTTTGAATTTCACCCACAGTGGTGGGGTGGTGTTTAACGAATCTATGCTGCATGTTGCCGTTGATGATTTGCCCTTTGGTGGTGTGGGCGCGTCGGGTATGGGGCACTACCACGGCAAAGAGGGCTTTATAACCTTCAGCAAGCCTAAAGCTGTGTTGTACAAGCCCAAGTTTAACGGCATGAAAATGTTGTACCCGCCATACGGTGGCTTGGTTGATAAGGTGCTGGGTTTTTTAATCCGCTAGCATGCCCCTTGCGCTTTAGGCTTTGGGCGGCGTGCTTACCGCCGCCCAAAGCTGCCTGATACAGTGGCCGTTTTTCACTTTTAGCCGTGCGCTAACCACTTGGGCGCAATGGCCACGGCCCAATCTGGCTCCTGCCAATCAATCCTTTTAATTGCCTGAATAAATTTTGGTGCGGCTGCGCAATTTAGTGTGAGCCTTGTGCCTGTTACCGGGTGGCTGAAATCTAGACCCACCGCACTTAAAAGCAAATGATCTGCCTGAAAAGTGTTGGCAAAAAAACGGTTGTGCACACTTTTGCCGTGTTTGGCATCGCCAATGATGGGGTGGCCTGCGTGTTTCAGGTGGCGACGAATTTGATGCTTGCGCCCGGTGTGGGGTTCGCACAACACCAGTGAGTAGCGGCTAACCGGGTAGCGATCTACCGCGTAGGGCAGCTCGCAAGTGGCAAGCGTTGTGAAATCTGTTATTGCAGGCTGGGCGGCTTTATCTTGTTGCTTGTGTTTATCGGCAATGCGATCAAGCTTTACCGAAAGCGCATAGTCCAGGCGCTGGCTGGGCATGTAGCCGCGGCACAGTGCCAGGTACTGTTTTTTGATGGTTTTATCGTTAAATTTTTCACTCAGTGCGCGCGCCACATCGCCGTTTAAGGCAAATACCAACAAGCCGGAGGTGGGTTTGTCGAGCCGGTGCACAGGGTAGACGTGTTGGCCAAGTTGATCGCGCAACAGCTGCACGGCAAAGCGGGTTTCATGGCGATCAATCGGGCTGCGGTGCACTAACAGGCCGGTAGGTTTGTTGATCACCACCAGGTGTTCATCCTGATACACAACCGGCAAGGTTTCTTGGGCGGCTTCAGGTATGGGGCCCGCTTGGGTGCCGGGCTTGTTAGCCTCGGGCTCGAAGGTGTGAGTCACGTGGGTTGCTCTGGGGTGTGAAAGATAACGCGGCAAGTGCAGCTAAAGTGCGCGCGCCGGGTGCTGCGCGCAGAGCGCCGCACCCGGCAAGGGCTTAAATGGATTTTTCGCCAGAATCCACAGATTGGTATATCAACGTGTTGATGGTCATAGGGCCTACACCGCCTGGTACCGGCGTGTAGGCGCTTACGCGGTCTTTCAGCGGGGTGAGTTCAATATCGCCCACGCCGCCCGGGTGGTAGCCGGCATCTACCACAACGGCGCCGTCTTTAATCCACTCGGCCTTGATAAATTCAGGTTTACCCACCGCACCTACGACTATGTCTGCCTGCTTGATGTGGTCGGCCAGATTCTGCGTGCGCGAATGGCAAATGGTGACCGTGGCATTGGCGCCCAGCAGCATCATGGCCATGGGTTTGCCGAGGATAGGGCTGCGGCCAACCACTACTGCATGTTTGCCGGCAATCTCGATGTTGTAGGCCTCCAGCAGGCGCATGATGCCCTTGGGCGTGGCGCAACCGTAGGCAGCTTCACCCATGCTCATGCGGCCGAAACCGAGGCAGGTTACGCCGTCTACATCTTTTTCCAGGGCGATAGCATCGAAGCAGGCGCGCTCATCAATTTGTTCTGGTACCGGGTGCTGCAGCAAGATGCCGTGCACATTGGGGTTGGTGTTGAGCTCATCAATTTTGGCCAGCAGTTCTTCGGTGGTGGTAGAAGCCGGCATTTCCACGCGAATAGAACCCATGCCAATGCGCTCGCAGGCGTTGCCCTTCATCTTTACATAGGTGGCGCTGGCTGGGTCGTCGCCCACCAAAATGGTGGCCAGAATGGGGGTTTGGCCGCCGCTTTTTTCTTTGAGTGCGCCAACGCGCGCGCTGAGTTCTTGTTCGGTTTTTTGGGCAAGGGCTTTGCCGTCGAGAAGCAGGGCGGCCATGGGCGTTCTTTCCTGTGTGGTAGCATCAAAAGTGGTGGCTAAAAGGGGCAAAGTTGCAGCGTAAATGCGTAAATATCTGACTATTTGATCAGAAATTTGCAGCTCTTGCCTGAGGGCGCGCATTGTCCCACAGCTCTTTACAGGCGCCAATAGGGAGTGGCCCTGTGCTGCCACAATGGAGTTTGGCTACAGGGCTCTGGCCATGCTCTCGCAAAATGCAGCTGCTGCCTGAGGGGTTGATCTGCATGGGGCTTTTATACGTATCGACTGGCGCCACGGGCTTTGGAGTGCGGCCGTTAGAGCCAAACCAGAGGTTGGTGCGGGCCATGGCCTGTGGTCGGGTAATTGAAAGGAAAAGCCCTGTATTTTCAAATACCTAGTTAATATAAAAAATTGGATTTCTCTTGTTGACGCGGGTAGGGCGCATGGGTATGATGCGCACCACTTGAAACGGCAAGCCGCCGTAACGGGTAAGTCGGAGTGTAGCGCAGTCTGGTAGCGCGCCTGGTTTGGGACCAGGATGTCGGGGGTTCGAATCCCTCCTCTCCGACCAATTTTTAAAGCGTTTGTTGCACCGAGGTGTCGTTCACGCGCCCGTAGCTCAGTTGGATAGAGCAACGGCCTTCTAAGCCGTGGGTCGCAGGTTCGAATCCTGCCGGGCGCGCCATTCTTGGCCCTGGTAGAAACCCGGTACCGAATCAGTACAAAACCAGCTCCCAGCGGATTTGTTACCTACACTGATTTCATCTTCTAGTATCAATCTAGAATTGCAGCAGATCAGCACCTCTATGGTGGGCGTAGCTCAGTTGGTAGAGCCCTGGATTGTGATTCCAGTCGTCGGGGGTTCAAGTCCCCTCGTCCACCCCATTTTCCCCTTATATTTTTTACCTATCTGCTCGCAGGTCTCGCTTATTTGCTGAAGCCGGGCGGTGTTTGTTCGTCTTTAGTTTTTGTGCAAATACCTAAGGGCAAGCCCATGATTGATTTCAGATCCGATACCGTAACCCGCCCCTGTGCGGCCATGCGCAAAGTCATGGCTGAGGCAGAGGTGGGGGATGATGTGTTTGGCGATGATCCCACCGTTAATATGCTTGAAGCTTGGGCCGCAGAAAGGCATGGTTTTGAGGCGGCGCTCTTTACGGCCTCTGGCACCCAGGCGAATTTGCTGGGAATTTTGGGCCACTGCGAGCGGGGCGATGAATACATATGTGGCCAGCAGGCGCACAATTATCGCTATGAGGCAGGTGGTGCGGCGGTGTTGGGTTCTGTACAGCCGCAGCCTTTACCAAACCAGCCAGACGGCACCCTTGCCCTTGCCGATATTGCCCAGGCTATTAAGCCCGATGACAGCCACTTTGCACGCACAAAGTTAGTTAGCCTGGAAAACACCATAGGCGGCAAGGTGTTGCCATTGGGTTACACCCAACAAGTGCGCGCGCTCGCAACAGAAAAAGGCTTGCAGCTTCACCTTGATGGAGCGCGCGCCTACAATGGCTCGGTGGCCATGGGTGTTGATATTGCAGAGCTTGCCCAGCCTTTTGATTCCATGACAATTTGTTTGTCTAAGGGGTTGGGTGCGCCAGTGGGTTCACTGTTGTTGGGTCCGCGCGATTACATTCAGCGCGCCCGGCGGCTGCGTAAGATGTTGGGTGGTGGCATGCGCCAAGCCGGAATTCTGGCGGCTGCAGGGTATTATGCGTTGCGACACAACGTCGAGCGACTCGCCGAAGATCACGAAAACGCGCGGTATTTGGCGCAACAATTACAGCAGTTGGCAGGTTTCGATACTGCTGCTCATCCCGTACAAACAAACATCGTTTTCGTGGATGTGTCATCCAGCATTGATATCCATGGGTTGGCCAAGCAGCTGCACACACAAGGTATTTTTATTATTCCAGGCTACCAAGGCATGCGCTTGGTGACACACAAAGACATTGATCGTGCAGCGATTGATACATTCATTGGCAGCGTGGCGCGCGCGCTGACCTAAGTGCACCGCGAGCCATGGCCGCACGTGATACATTCGTGCGCCATTCTGGAGAAGGGCCGTGAAACATTGTTGTTTTTTAGGCGCGGTTTTATGCGCATGGTTAATGCCAGGTTTTGCTGAAACGCCAGTGCAACCTGTTTCGTTTACTGCGATAGCTGGCAATGTGCCCTATAGCGCTATCGCGAATTTGCCTTTTAATGAGCCAGACCTGCGCATCGCCTACGGTCACGAACAAAGTCAATACGGACTCTTGTGGCGGGCGAGGGGAGAGCGGGCCACAAGCCAGCGCCCGCTGGTGGTTTTTATCCACGGTGGTTGCTGGTTGAGTGCCTACGATATTAAGCACAGTAACGCCCTAAGCAGCGCGCTGGCGGATGTGGGATTTGCGGTGTGGTCACTTGAATATCGGCGTACCGGGGCATCCGGAGGTGGTTGGCCTGCGACATTAAATGATATCCGGCAGGCACTCGGGGCCATCGAAAAATTAGCCATCGCCAATCTCGACTTTGACGGCCTCGTGTTGGTAGGGCATTCTGCTGGGGGGCATTTGGCACTGCTCGCAGATGGCGACGCGGTGAACACTTCCGCCACAGCGGGTTCGGCATTAACTGTGCGCGCACTCGTGGGCCTGGCGGCCATTGTTGATCTTGAGCGCTACGGTCAAGGGGGAAATAGCTGTCAAAGTGCGGTGTCGAAATTTATGGGGGGCGATCTGTCGACTCGACCTGCGGAGTATCAAAGCGCCAACCCTGCCGGGCGGCGATTAACTGTGCCGACATTCCTGTTGCACGGCACAGACGATCACATTGTGGGCCCCGAGCAGGCCCGCCATGCAGATGCGCGCACAGTGCTCGTGCCGTCCGCCGGTCATTTTGATTGGCTCCACCCGGGCAGTGAAGCTTTTGGCGTTCTCGTTAAGACCTTAGAGAAGATTTCCGATAATGAGCAAAAGTGACGTTGTTCCCGCAGCCATTAAAAGGTTGGACGCAGAAGATCCACTAGCGCAAAAGCGAGCTGATTTTTATTTGCCACCTTCGGTTGTCTATTTGGATGGCAACTCGCTAGGCCCCATGCCAATCGCTGCGCAGGCCCGTGCTCGCGCTGTGGTTGAGCGCGAGTGGGCTGAGGATTTAATCACTAGCTGGAATGTGAATCGCTGGATTGAGTTGCCGACGATTGTGGGTGACAAAATAGGTCGCTTGATCGGGGCCGACAGCGGGCAGGTTATTTGCGGGGATTCTACATCAGTCAATTTGTTTAAGGTGTTGGCCGCAGCTTTAAGCCTGCAACCTAAGCGATTTAAGGTATTGTCGCAGCAGGGAAATTTCCCGACGGATTTGTACATGGTGCAGGGGCTGGCCGCGCTGTTAGGTGAGTCTCGCTGTCAATTGCTGACAGCGTCTGCAGAGGATTTGTTGGGCCAGCTGGATGAATCTGTCGCAGTGCTTTTGTTGACACAGGTGGATTTTCGCACCGGCAAGTTACATGACATTCGTAAAATCACTGAGCTTGCGCACGAAAAGGGCATCGTAGTTATATGGGATCTCGCTCACAGCGCGGGCGTCATTCCACTGTCGCTCGATGATTGGCAGGTGGATTTTGCGGTGGGCTGTGGCTACAAGTTTTTAAATGGTGGCCCGGGTGCGCCGGCATTTCTGTACGTGGCCAAGCGTCATCAAGGCGCTTGTCAGCAACCTTTGTCTGGCTGGATGGGGCACCGTCAACCGTTCGAGTTTTCCGATGACTATCACGGCCACGCAAGTGTTAAACAATTTCTATGCGGTACGCCCGGTGTGCTCGGTATGAGCGTGCTTGATGCCGCGCTGTCTGTGTTTGAGGGCGTGCAAATACAGGCGCTGCGCGAAAAATCCCTGGCATTGATCCAGCTGTGCAGGCGTTTGGTGGCTGAGCGCACAGCCTTGAGTGAACTACAGCTGCTTACGCCTGAAGAGCCCGAGCAATCCGGTAGCCAGTTGGCCTATGCGCACAGCGAAGCTTACGCCATTTGCCAGGCGTTAATCGCGCGAGGCGTGATTGCAGATTTTCGGGCGCCCGATATATTGCGGCTCGGTTTTTCGCCACTATTTCTGCGTTTCGAGGATATCTATTTAAGTGTGTTGGCGCTTGAGGAAATTGTGGTGGAGCGGCAGTACTTATCACCCCGGTTTCAGGCGCGACATGCAGTGACCTAGTGGCTGGGCGTTCCCGGCAGGCGGATTTTAAAGCTGCTGCCCAAGCCCGGTGTCGATTCCACCCCAATAGTGCCGCCGTGGTGTTCGGTAATAATAAAATAGGAAACAGAGAGCCCAAGGCCCGTGCCTTCGCCCACTTCTTTGGTGGTAAAAAACGGTTCAAAAATATGCCGCCGCACAGATTCCTGAATACCTGGGCCATTGTCGGTTACTTCAATGCAAAACCAGTCGTTTTCTTCAAAGGCATTTAGCGTAATGGTGGGGTTCAGCGGTGGCCCGTATTCCTGCTGCTGAAAGGCCTGAAAAGCATTGCGCAATAAATTCAAAATCACCTGCTGAATCTCTACCGCAGAGCAGGTGATGGGTGGCAGATCTTGCGCGTAAAGTTTGACGATATTGGGCAGCTCGGTATCTTCGCCGGTATCGAGCTGCATGCTGTGAATGGCGAGCTCCAGGGAGTTGTCTAGCAGTTCGGGAATGTGTGTGGGCGCGTGATCGCGATACTGGTTGCGCGAGAACTCCAGCATATTGCTGACAATGCGCGCCGAGCGTTCGCCGGCTTCGCGAATGTGCTGCAAAAATTTCGGAATTTCACGCAGCTCCCAATAGCGTCGGGCTTCATCCAGTGAAATGCCGTGCGCGGCGGCCTGCTCTTGGTTCATGGGCAGGTTTGGGTCTAGGCGCCGGGAGATATTTTGTACGTTGTTTAAAATGGCTGCCAGCGGATTGTTGATTTCGTGCGCCATGCCTGCTGCCAGTTCGCCCAGCGACAACATTTTTTCATTTTGAATCATCATGGTTTCGACGCGCACCCGCAGGGTGACGTCGTCTATGCGGATAACCGCGCCGCCTAACTCTTCGGCCATCAAGGGGTAGACGGTGATGTCTGAATAGCGGCAGTTGCTGCCGGTGCCTTGTTGGATGTTTTCCAGGGTTTGGGGCACTTGGCTGTCTATGGCCATTTCAATGGTGTCAGTGGTGATGGCGATTTCCGGGTAGATGTCGTCAATGGGCTGGCCCAGCGCTTTGTTCGAGCTGATGCCAATCAGGCGCTCGGCGGCGGCATTCCACAGGGTAATGTGGCCCTGGCGGCTTACGCCAATGAGCACCGAGGGCATGGAGTTGATAATGGAGTGCAGGTAGTCCTGGGTTTCGCGCAGCAGTTCTTCTGCGATTTCGTGACGGGCCAGGGCATCGGTGAGTTGGTTGTTGCTGGTGCGCAGCGAATCAGTACGCTCTTCAATGCGCGCTTGCAGTGACGCCTTGGCCTGCTCCAGGCTGTTCTGCGCGCGCTTGTATTTAACGCGGCTTTTTTGCAGCAGCAGGATCATCACGCCCTGCAGTACAGAGAGGCCCGCAAGCACCCAAAATGCCGTTGAGGCGTGGCCGCCGGCGTCGGCCTGGGCTGGTTGGCTGAACAGCCAAAGGGCAGGGCATGTGCCCATCAAAAGCTGCATTGCATTGCATTGCATGGCGGTGCGGGGCTCCGGTTCGTGAAGCGGCTATTGTATCGACTTTTGTAGGCCCTGCCAGTTGATCATTTTGTGGCCAAAAAGCGTATATAAATCAAATTGTTAGCTTTTTTTCAAAAGTCGTTGACAGGCCCGGTTAAACGCGTAGAATGCGCGGCTCTGAACAACGGGTGGTTAGCTCAGTTGGTAGAGCGGCGCCCTTACAAGGCGTAGGTCACAGGTTCGACCCCTGTACCACCCACCATATTCAGGCAGCGGTTAACCATGTTAATTGCGCCTACCCGGTTTAGCGGACCGGTAGTTCAGTTGGTTAGAATGCCGGCCTGTCACGCCGGAGGTCGCGGGTTCGAGTCCCGTCCGGTCCGCCATTATTTGACTAGCCTCTAGTCTTACAAAAAAGCCCCGATTTTCGGGGCTTTTTTGTGCCTGCCTGTTTTCACCATCAGCCCTTTCTTACCAAATCATAGGGTTTTTGATCCATTTGGCCGCTGTTGCGTACACACTCGGGCGTTTTCGCAGTTTGTGACTATACTCAGGCCTTCGGTATTCATTGTGGGCGGTGTCACCTGTTCGTCATCAATGGGTTATAGGCTTTATGGGAGCGCACAAATTACCTGGCGCCATAAAAAGGATGAGAGTTATGCAAGATTATGTAGAAGAGTTGCTCGAACTGTTGTCGGAAGACGACTACGAAGATGCCTGGGTGAGCGAATCCATCGATTTCTAGTCATTTAGCGCTAGCTCGCCCGCGGCCGGCCGGTCATCAATCTGGCGAATCCATCACACCGCAAGTCTGCGTTGTCGATCATACTTACAGCCTCTATAGTTAATCAGAATATTTGCCCTGGCCATGACGGCTGGCGGCAGGGCTTTTTTGCCTGTTTGGGAAGTTTGGTATGCCGTTAGATGTCAATGAGCTGGCAGAAGCCATCTACGTTTATGAAGGAAATCGCATTATTCGGGAGATGTTATACCCCGAATTTGAGGCGATTCTGGACGGCTATGTTCCCATCCCCGAGTTTGCAGGCAAGCAAATTCGGGCGGTTTATGTGCGCATTAACAGCCATTTGTTTGTTAAGGCGGCGGTGTTTTTCCTCATTGAGTTTGATACCGAAGGCTTTCCAGACAGGCGCTGGAACGTGCCGCTGGGCCAGCTGGCAGATTCCGCCACCAATGGCCCGGATTTAGGCGCCGGTGCCATTCGCCTTGCCTGTGCCTCCCAGTGCCCCATTGAGTGGCACCAGCCGCGCATGTGGGATCCGAGTGTTGCCACGGGCAAGAACAACTTCGCACTGCTGAAGAAATACGTTAAGGCCAATAAGCTGGGGTTGATTTGGCGCCAGTCTGCCGAGGTGCCGCAGGCAGTGCCAAGTCACGCCGTAGACACCGCGTCTGCGCGCGCGCTCAAGGCCAAATTTGAAACCGAGGCGCGCACCCATGTGGCCCAGCTGCTGAAAGAGCAGCGTTTTAAAATGAGTGTGCAGCGCAACCAGTTCCAGCAGCAGGTTGATAGCCTCAAGCAAGAGCATCAAAGCCGCTTGGCGCGCTACCAGGAAGCGTTGGCCGAGCGCGAGAAAGAGTTGGTTGCCTTGCATGGCGCCAACCAGCAGTTAAAAGAAAAGATGGATGCCCAGATGTCAAAAATGGCGGGTATTCGCGAATATTTTGAACACAAGCTCAAATCGGCACAGGCCGGTGAGCAGGAGAGCGTCCAATCGCTGCGCGAGCAATACGAGCTTGAGATGCAAATGAAGCTCGAGGCCGCCACCTCCGATTTGCAGGATATGATTCAAATGCGCGATATGGAGCTTCTCTATCGCAACGAACAAGAGGCGAGCCTCAACGAAGAAATTGCCCGCCTGCGCGCCGAAGTGCAGAGTTTGATGGGCAATTCAGGCGATGAGATTCTCGAGCGCCTGCAGCAGTACGGCATAAATTTTGTAGCCTACCAACCGGGCGCGGGGCACATCACCATTCCCGTGGCAGAGCTTACCGAATACACAGAAAACCCGCAGGATTACGCTGCCAAAAAGTGTGGCCTGACCCCCAGCCAATACCAAAGCTGGCTGGCCCACTACAACAACCCCAGCTGCTGCGCCCTCAAGGCTGATGGCAGTGTTTGTGGCGCGCACATTGAGCGCGTACACAACCCCAACGATTTTCACCCGGGCGAAAATGACCGCTGCGCTGAACATCGCACGCCTGTTGCCCGGCAATTTGCGGTGCTTTCCTGAGCATAGCGCCTATGTTGCTGCCCGATTTAGCCCGCGTTGCAGCGCAAGTTCCCTTAGAGCGGCTGCACTGGCAGCCCATGGCCGAGCAGGGGCTTGAGTGCTGGATACGGCGCGATGATTTACTGCCCGCATGGTGCCAGGGCAACAAATTCTACAAGCTCTATTACAACCTGTTGCAGGCCCCCGAGGGTGTGCCGCTGGTGAGCTTCGGCGGCGCCTTTTCAAACCATTTATACGCTCTTGCAATGGCCTGCCAGGCGCTGGAGCGCCAAGCTATAGGCATAGTGCGCGGTGAGCGGCAGGCGCGTCTTTCCCCCACGCTCGAAGACGCAGAGGCTGCGGGCATGCAGCTTGTTTTCGTCTCAAGGCAGGCCTACCGCACGCTGTGTGCACTTGAAGGCCGGGCATTAATGCAGGCAGTGGCCGAGCAATTGGGGGCGGGCGAGTATTGTGTTATTCCCGAAGGTGGCGCCAATGCCCTGGGGATGCGCGGCTGTGAGGTGCTTGGGCAAGATATCGCCAGGCGCGGCGAGTTTACCGAGGTGTGCCTGGCCGCCGGCACTGCCACTACCCTTGCGGGCGTGGCGAAGGGCTTAGGCCAAGCCGGACGCGTGGCCGGGGTGTCTGTATTGGGGCCCTTAAAGGCCGGCAGCCTGCCGCTCGCGGCCCGGGTGTGCGGGTTGCTTGGCGAGCCGCAACTGCAAAACTGGCAGTTGCTCGAAGGCATGGCGCCCGGGCGCTATGGCCAGTGCACTGAAGCCTTGGCGGCCTTCATGGCAGATTTTTTTGAGGATACTGGGGTGCAGCTTGATCATGTGTATACTGCCAAGCTGTTTTGGGTATTACAGCATCTGGCAGAAGCTGGGCGCTGGCCGCGCGGTAGCCGGGTGTTGGCCATTCACACCGGTGGTTTACAGGGTTTGCGCGGGTTGGAACTTTAAAGGGTAAAAGCACAATGGATGCGGCGATGTCTACAGACAGCAAGGGTTTGGATTTTGGGTGGGTGCGCACGCTGGTGCCGCTCAAGGCCATGGGTGATGCACACCTGCAGGAGCTTTTGCAGCACTGCCCTGAGCAGATGGTGTTCAAGGGCCAATCGCTATTTGAGGCCGGTAGTTTTGATCGCCAACATATCTACCTATTGCATGGCGATGTGGAGTTTTCCCACCCCAATGGCGTTACGGAAATTATCAAGGGCCGCAGCAGCCTGTTCCCTTTGGTGCCCATACAGCCGAGGCCCTGCACCGCCACTGCGCTCACCGATTGCAGTGTATTGCGCGTTAACAGCGAGCAGCTCGATAAATTGCTTACCTGGAGCCAGGTAGCAGAGTATTTGAAAATTGATACCGCCTATCAGCCAGAGCTGGATGAAGATGTGGATTGGATGCTCACCATCTTAAAATCCAACCTGTTTTTCAAGGTGCCGCCCACCAACATTGGCGAAATCTTCAGCCGCTTGAAGCCCCGTGTAGTGGAGCAGGGCGAGGTAATTTTGCGCCAGGGTGAAGTGGGTGATGGTTGCTACTTTATCAAAGAGGGCACCGCTGAAGTGTTGCGCTCGAAAGATGGTATTCAAAAGCCGCTGCACCTTGCCGATATTGGCGCTGGGCGCTGTTTTGGTGAAGACGCGCTGGTGAATGAAACCGTACGCAACGCCACCGTGCGCATGACCAGCGACGGTGTGCTGATGGTGATGGATAAACAGGATTTCATTCGCCTGCTCAAAGAGCCAAAGGTAAACAGCCTGCCTCTGACGGCGCTGGGTAACGTGCAAGAGCAGGCGGTACTTATTGATGTGCGCACTGAAGATGAATACGCCATGGGCCATTTGCCCCAGGCGGTGAATATTCCTGTGAGCCTGTTGCGGTTGAAAACCCGTATGCTCGATAAAGCGCAAGAGTATGTGCTTTATTGTGATACCGGCAGGCGCTCAAACGCCGCCACCTATTTATTGCAAAAGCTGGGGTATCACGTGAGCTATCTGGATCGCGGGGTAAACCAAGACCCTAACTTGCGCCTGCAATTACTTAAGGCTGGCGATGATTACTTGCTGCGCGGCGGTAAAGCCGAGCGGGTAGACGCATAGGGCCAGTTATCGGCCACCAGCATGCGGCGCTGGCCCTCACACCAATTGCCCGATTCCAAATAAACCCCGGCCACCAGCAGTGGCTGGGGTTTTTCTATTTGGCTGTGGCGGCCGAGAATGGCGGCAAATGCCTTGCTATCTAGCAGTAAGGGCTGTGTAAGCTGCGCTGGCGGCCAGTGCCCAAGCGCGTCTGCCCGCAGGCATTCGCGGGCCCCAATGCAAGCGCCCGATAACCAGTACTGCCGCGGCAATATCAGCCATTGATCGTAATCCTGCCCATTGCATTGCGAAACATGTTGCCAGCGCCCGCGCAGGTGGCCGGGGTTGATCATGGGGTGTTGTGGCAGCTTTTGCGCATTGAGGGCATTGCTTTCGTCTGCATAAAACAGCCAACCCTGTACCAGCGCCTGGCTTTGCCAGTTGGCCTCTGTGCGGGCGGGTAAGCGTTTTGCTGCCAGCCAGTGATCAATGTGGGCTTGTGCCTGCGGCTGCTGGGCCAGGGGCAGCTGGTGGCCTAAAAGCCGTTCGGTTTTGATATCCAGCCGGTCTATGGCATTGGGGCCAATAAAGTGTGCCAGAGAATCGCCTGTGTGCTGGCAGAGGTAGAGCTTGGCTGCAAGCTCGGTATGCACGTAGGTGTTGTTCTGGGCATCGTAGTGCAGTAAATCCAGTGCCCCCAGTGTGCGGCCCTGCTCGCTGATTTGCCGGTTGACGGCCACAGGCGTCCAGCCGAGCCTTTGGCTTAGCAGGTGTTCCCACAGCTGTTCGTAATAGTGCCCCAGCCGTGGTGCCGGTTCGAAGTTTGCCCGCGCTGCTTGCGGGTATTGTGCAAGGCGTGCTTGCAGGCTGTTCAGGTAATCGAAGGCGGGCCCGCGCAAGAGTGAGGGCGCGTGCATGCACCAAGTGAGATCTTGCGAAATTTGCCGGTAGTCCATTGTCTTCCCGCGTGTGCCTTAGGATGAGGCCATGTTAAATGACGCATCAGACGTTATACTGTCCTGCCCTAAGAGCAGAGTGTCAATAACATGGCAGAGTTTTCCACGGTTGGATTAATTGGTCGATTGGGCGGCGATCGCGCCGTGTACACCTTGAAGCGGCTAATCAAATTCCTGGAGCGCGAAAATAAGCACGTTTTGCTAGACGACACGCTCACGCGGGATTTTCCGGGCCATAACTGTGAAGTGGCCAACCGCGAAACCTTGGGTCAGCGCTGTGACCTGGTAATTGTGGTGGGTGGCGACGGCAGCCTGCTGGGGGCGGCGCGCTCGCTGGCCAAGCACAAGGTGCCCTTGCTGGGCGTTAACCGTGGCCGGCTCGGGTTTTTAACCGACATCACACCCGATGAAATTGAAGAGAAAACCGCCGAAGTGTTGGCCGGTAAATTCATGATGGAGTCGCGTTTTTTGCTGGATATGGCCGTTACCCGCAACGGTAAAGCCGTGGGGCAGGGCGACGCACTTAACGATGTGGTGCTGCACCCGGGTCAATTTATCCGCATGATCGAATTTGAGCTCTATATCGATGGCCAGTTTGTGTATAGCCAGCGCTCAGATGGGCTTATTATTTCCACGCCCACCGGTTCTACGGCCTATGCTCTTAGTGGTGGTGGGCCCATCATGCACCCGAGGCTCGAGGCGATTGTACTGGTGCCCATGAACCCCCACACCCTATCCAGCCGCCCCATTGTGGTAGACGGCAATAGCGAAATTAAAATTTTGGTGGGCGAGCACAACACCACCTCGCCACACGTAACCTGTGACGGCCAAACCCATGTGGTTGCCGAACCCGGCGATGAAATTCACGTGCACAAAAAGCCCCACCGGTTGCAGTTGATTCACCCGCTGAATCACAACTTTTACGAAACCTGCCGCACCAAGTTGGGGTGGGGCAGTCACCTGGTAGACTGACGAAGTATTGAGGTTCACCAATGGCGGCGTACAGCGGCTACGACATAATCGGCGACGTACACGGGTGTGCACTTGCCCTGGAGCGCCTGCTGGATAAGTTAGGTTATACCTCGGTGAACGGTGTGTTTACCCACCCTAGCCGGCAGGCCATTTTTGCAGGCGATATCGTAGATCGTGGGCCCCGGGTGCGCGAGGCGCTGGCAATCGTTAAAGCCATGTGCGATGCAGGCACTGCACAAATGGTGATGGGTAATCACGAGTTTGATGCCATCGCCTACCACACCCCGGCGCCCGCTGATTGCGAGCGCAGCTATCTGCGTGATCACACAGAGCGCCACAACCGCTTGATTGCCGAGACCTTGGCGCAGTTTGAAGATCACCCAGAAGAATGGGCGGCCTACCTCGAATGGTTTAAAGGTTTGCCGTTATTTTTGGAATTTCCGCATTTTCGCGTGGTGCATGCCTGCTGGGATCAGCGGGTAATTGATGAACTCAAGCAGCGCTATCCCGATCACTGCATTAACGATGCATTTTTAACCGCCGTGGCAGATCCGCAATCGTTTGAGTGGTTGTGTATCAACCGCCTAACCCGCGGGCGCGATTTGCCGCTGCCAAAAGGCACTGCCATGCGCAGCGCCGAGGGTTTTGAGCGGCGCTCATTCCGGGCGCGTTTTTGGGGTCGTAAACCAAAAACCTACGGCGACTTGGCCTTCCAGCCAGACCCATTACCCGCAGCCATTGCGAGCCAGCCCATCAGCGCGGAAGACCATTTAAAAATCACCCGCTACGGCAAATCGGAAATTCCGTTATTTGTGGGCCACTACTGGCTTTCCGGCAGGCCTAAGCCCATTGCCGACAATCTGGCCTGCCTTGATTACAGTGCGGTGAAATACGGCCGTCTGGTGGCTTATTCCATGGACGATGAAACTCAACTAAGCCCGGAGAAATTTACCTGGGTGAATGTGGATACGCCCTAGCAATGAGTAACCAATGGTTTTGTGCAGAGCGGTTGCCGCTCGATGTCAATTTAGCGCCGGTCATAAATGCGCTGCGCGCACGCGCCATTCCCTGCTGGGTGAGTGAAGAGGCGGGGCGGCAATGCATCTGGTTGCAGGCCCAGGCGCACCTGCCAATATTGGCGGAAATTTTACAAGCCGCCGGGCGCGGTGAGCTGGAGGTTGATAGCGAGCTGGAGATTGATAGCAAGCCAGCCCCTATGCCGCGCGTTGCCAAAGCCCGGCAGTGGCCGCCGGTTACTTTGTGTCTGCTGGTGTTGAGCGCGCTCGGTGCGCTGTTGGTGGAGTTTGATCAAGGCAGCACGATTGCCCAGCTTACATTTACCGAAGCCCGCGTGCGCGGCAACGCGCTCTACTTCTCAGACTTGGCCAGCGCCCTGGAACAGGGCCAGTGGTGGCGTTTACTCACGCCCATGTTTTTGCATTTCGATTTTTTTCACCTGCTCTTTAACAGCCTGTGGGTGTGGGAGTTTGGCCGGCGCATAGAGTTGCAGCGCAGCGGCTTGTGGTTAATTTCGCTCACCCTGTTTGCCTCGCTCGGTGCCAACTTTATGCAATATGCCATGAGCGGGCCGTCGTTGTTTGGTGGCATGTCGGGCGTGTTGTATGGCTATGTGGGTTACATACTGGTGTGGGCGCGATTGTGGCCTGCCAAAAGCTTTGGCGTGGCGCCCGGTATTCTCGGGTTTATGTTGATTTGGTTGGTGCTGTGTTTTACCGGCGCCGTAGATACGTTTATTGATGGCGAAGTGGCCAATGGCGCGCATCTCGGTGGGCTGCTGGGTGGTTTGCTGTTTGGTTTTCTTGATGTGTTGCGGGCAAAGCTGCTGGCCCGAAATTAATTTTAAGGTTCTATAAATGGATTACAAAACCCTGCTCGATAATTTAACCCCAGAGGTGTACGAAAACCTAAAGCGCGCAATTGAATTGGGCAAGTGGCCCGATGGCCGCGCGCTTACCCAAGAGCAGCGCGCAACCTGTATGCAGGCAGTCATCGCCTATGAACACAAGCATTTGCCACCCGAGCAGCACACAGGGTTTATACCGCCTAAGCCGCACCAGCATTGTGGTGAGCCTGGCGACGACGAACAGCCCGTAACCTGGAAACACTGATGCCACGTTTCGAGGGAAGTTTACGTAAAATGGGCGCCCGGTTGGGCGCAGGCAGTGAGGCTGAAGTGGATTACAGTATGCGGGTGGGTGATGCCTGTGTGCCGTTAAATCCGCTTTTGGGTAAGCCTGTGTCGCTCACCTTTACCGGCACTATCGAATGCATTCACTGTGCGCGAGTCACTAAAAAAAGTTTTAGCCAGGGTTTTTGTTACCCCTGTTTCCAAAAGCTTGCCCAGTGTGATCGCTGTATTATGAGCCCGGAGCTGTGCCATTTTGATCAAGGCACCTGCCGCGAACCCGAGTGGGCCGAAACCCACTGCATGACCGATCACATTGTGTACCTTGCCAATTCCTCGGGTTTAAAAATCGGCATTACCCGCGGCACACAAGTGCCCACGCGCTGGATTGATCAGGGCGCGGTGAGTGCCGTGCCGCTGGTGCGCGTTGCCACCCGTCAGCAAGCGGGCCTGTTGGAAAGCGCCATGAAAGAACATGTGGCCGATAAAACCAACTGGCGCACCATGCTCAAAAATGCCCAGCCCGAGATTGACATGCACGCCGAATTCGAGCGGTTGGCAGAGCTTGCCGAACCCGCCATTTGCGAGCTGCAAGAGCAGTTTGGTTTACAGGCCATTCAGTTGTTGGATGGCTCGGCGGTGCAACACATTAACTACCCGGTAGCCCAATACCCGGGCAAAATCACCTCGCACAATGCAGAAAAAACACCGGAAATTGCCGGTGTGTTGCAAGGCATTCGCGGCCAGTACTGGTTACTGGATACCGGCGTGATTAACCTGCGTAAGTACACAGGCTACCAAGTGTCGTTTTCTTTTTGAGGTAAATTCATGACCGAGCAGCAAGCGCCCAATGTTATCTATCTGGCCGACTACCAGCCGCCCACCCACTGGATTGATGAAACGCATCTGGATGTAGATATCAAACCCAACGCCACCCGTGTGACCGCGCGGTTAAAAATCCGCCCCAATGAGGCGCGCGGTGAGCAGACTCTGGTGTTAGACGGTGAAAATCTAGACACCCGGCGCGTGTGCTGGAATGATCGCGCGCTCGCCCCGGCAGACTACACCATTGAAGGCAGCCAGTTGATTCTAACGGGCATTTCCGAACCCGGCTGGTTGACCACAGAAGTGGTGATAGACCCTGAAAACAACACCGCACTCGAAGGCCTTTACCGCTCGCGCACCATGTATTGCACCCAGTGTGAGGCCGAGGGCTTTCGTAAAATCACCTGGTATTTAGACAGGCCCGATGTGATGAGCGTGTTCACCACCCGCATCGAGGCCGATAAAACCACCTGCCCGGTACTGCTCTCAAACGGTAATTTAGTTGAGGCAGGAGAGGTGGGCTCGGGGCGCCATTTTGCCGCTTGGCACGACCCCCATAAAAAGCCCAGTTACCTGTTTGCACTGGTTGCAGGCGAGCTTGCCTGTGTGCGTGATGCATATACCACAGCCTCTGGCCGCAAGGTTGCCATTGAAGTTTTTGTGGAGCCGAAAGATCTCGATAAATGCGATCACGCCATTGATTCCTTGAAGCGCGCCATGCGCTGGGATGAAACCGTGTACGGCCGCGAATACGATTTGGACATCTACATGATTGTGGCGGTAGATGACTTCAATATGGGTGCCATGGAAAACAAGGGGCTCAATATTTTTAACACCTCTTGTGTATTGGCCAACCCGAAAACCACCACCGATGTGGGTTTTCAGCGCGTAGAGGCGGTGGTGGCGCACGAGTATTTTCACAACTGGTCTGGCAACCGCGTAACCTGCCGCGATTGGTTTCAATTAAGTTTAAAAGAGGGGTTTACCGTTTATCGCGATGCGCAATTTTCAGCCGACATGAATTCGGCAACCGTTAAGCGCATTGAAGATGTAAACCTATTGCGCACTGCGCAGTTTAAAGAAGATGCCGGCCCCTTGGCGCACCCGGTCAGGCCCCCCTCGTTTATAGAAATATCAAACTTCTACACGCTTACCGTGTACGAAAAGGGCGCCGAAGTGGTTCGCATGCTCGCAACCCTTCTTGGGCCGGAAGATTTTCGCCGCGCTACAGATTTGTATTTCGAGCGTCACGACGGCCAGGCAGTGACCTGCGATGATTTTGTGCAGGCCATGGAAGATGTGAGCGGGCGCGACTTCACCCAGTTCAAGCTGTGGTACTCCCAGGCCGGCACGCCAGAGGTGGCGGTGGCGGCGCACTATGATGAAAACGCACAGCAATATCGCCTGCGTTTTAGCCAAAGTTGCCCACCCACGCCTGAGGCCGACACCAAGGCGCCGTTTCATATTCCCGTGCGTATTGCCCTGCTGGGGGATGCAGGCCAACTGCCGCTGCAACTCAAAGGCCACACACCTGACGATTTGCCGGCAGACAACACAGAAATGATGCTGGAGCTGACCGAAGCGGAGCAGGAGTTCACCTTTACCGGGGTGAAAGAAGCGCCGGTTCCGTCATTGCTGCGGGGCTTTTCTGCGCCAGTGAACCTGCGTTACGAATACACAGAGGCCGAGCTGGTTCGCCTGTTAACCGGCGATACGGATTTGTTCAACCGCTGGAGCGCCTCACAGGAACTGGCTGTGAGTGCGGTAAAAGGCGCGTTACAAACCTTTGATGCCGAGCATGACTTTGCAGGTGCAATTACCCCAGGTGATGCCTGGGTGGCAGCGCTGGCGGCAAATCTTGAGCATCCCGAACTGGATCCGGCGGTTATGGCGTATATGTTGCAATTGCCCTCTGTAAGCTATCTGCACGACCGGTTGCCACAGGCCGATATTTTGGCACTGCATAAAATACGTGAAGCCTTGGTGGCGGCATTGGGCCGGGCTTTGGCCGTGCCACTTTCGGCCAAGCTCAAGGCCTACGATATCAGCCAGCCCTATGCGGTAAACGCCGAAGCTGTTGCCCAGAGAAGCCTGAGCAATACCGCGCTGTTAATGCTTGCACGCGCCGGTGATGCCGAGGCGTTGGCCCAGGCGGTTAGGCGCTACCAGGGTGCAAACAATATGACGGATCAGCTGGCGGCACTGAAGGCCATAGTGGCGGCTCACCCAGAGCCCGTGGTGCAGGCACACCTTAATGCCTTCTACGCGCAATGGGCCGATGAGGCGCTGGTGGTGAATCAATGGTTAACGCTGCAAGCGAGCCGCGACGTGCCGCAGGCGCTGGACGATGTTCAGGCGCTTACTGAACACGCCTGTTTCAGTTGGACCAACCCCAACAAGGTGCGTGCGTTGGTGGCAGGCTTTGCCAGCCAGAATCCGGGGCAGTTTCATCGCGCTGATGGCCGTGGCTACCATTGGCTTGCCGATGTGATTATTCGCCTGAATCAGGCCAATCCGCAGTTGGCATCGCGCCTGGTCACGCCACTGGCGCAGTGGCGTAAGTTCGGTGAGCGCGGCGCGTTGATGCGTGAGGCGCTAGCGCGTATTAACGGCCAGCCGTTAAGTAAAGATGTGTACGAGGTGGTGGCCAAGGCATTGGCCTAAACGGGTGCCAGCCCGAGCCTGCTGTGGTAAATTTGTGGGCTAGGTTTCACACCCGAGGGCACGGCGGCCACCCCCGTTGCGGGTAACCAGCCTGCTGGCCGTTAGATTTAATGAAAAAGTACCGGTGACAAGAAAGGAGCGAGCATGTCCCCCAAGGTAATTGTTGCAATTTGCAGCGCAGGATTTTTATTGGCTGCAAGCCAGGTGTGGGCACAAAAGCTCTACAAAATAGTGGATGAAAACGGCAATGTAACCTTTTCCCAGTTTCCCCCCAAGGAAAAATCTGAAAACACCAAAGTGGAAGACGTGCACGTAAAAAGTTCCGGTGGTAAAACGCCGGTGCGCTATGTGGGCACCAATGCCTATTGTGGAGATATTCGCCTGCCCACAAGCTACACAGGTTCAAGCCGCCATTCGGAAGAGTACCGCGCGAAATATATGCAATCCAAACTGGATGACTGGCGTGAACGTTTGCGTGATATCGAGCAATCCAGCCAAGAGCGTGCGCGCCGTAAACTCAACCAGGGCTCGGGCGGTGGTATTGCCTACAGTGCCAAGCAAAATAGCCAATACCAGCAAAGTATGGCGCGCGATACCGAGCGCATGCGTGAATTGCGCTGCGCCATCAATTGGGCGGAAGAGCAAAATAGCAGCACAGCCGAAGTGATTCGCGAAAGCGGCGAAGAAACCCAGCGGTTACAACAGGTGCATGCCGAGCTTGAGCGCAGGATGATTGATCAGTGTGGCCGCGAGCCGCTGTTAGACCCAACAGACCCGCGCAATGCAAAAGATCGTCGCCAGTGGCGTGCCTGCTCGAAAAAATTCCGCAACGATATGCGCAAAGTAGAGCGCGAACTCTAGGGTGTGTTTTAGCCCGTTTTAGCGAATTTTCTAAAAAATAAGCCAGTGAGCCATTAGGCGCACTGGCTTTATTCTGTTTGACTTTGGCCTGTACTTTTTTGCCGTTACCTGCCTGGCCTGTGCTAACTGCTGGCAAGTAAGAGCCCTCAATAGCGGCAGCGGGTGGGCAGGTAGGCCAGTTCAATATCTGTCAGGTTTTCTCCAGCACCCTGCATGCCCTCAGGTACGGCGCTTAAGCCGCACACCCAAGACACAGGGCTTAAGGGGGAGCCTGCCACATACACGGGGTAGAGGGTTACCACCTTGCCCGTTTGCCCCTCGGCAATTTTATTGCCTAATTCCAGATGCAATGCGCCGTCTGCCAGCGTTACGGCCGCTAAATAATTGCCCACAATTTTATCGGGGTTTGGCATACCCAGTGTTTCATTGTTGGCAGGGAATTCCCCCATGAGTTTGTAGTAGGCCACTACCTGCTGCTGGTAATCCTTAACAAGTTCCAGGCTTTCATCAATTTGCACACGGGTCATGCGGCCCTTGGTGTTGGGAATGGCAAGCGTCACCAATATGGCAATAATGGCGAGCACTATCATCATTTCAACCAGGGTAAAACCTGCTTGAACGGGCAGTAAAGGGTGGCTTTTAGCCTGAGGTACAGTTGGTTTGCGCATGGCGCTAGCATAGCCGGTTTGCTGAGCTATTTCAGCTATGCCAGCACCCCAATGCGCAATGGCGGTGGTGCTTAGTTGTGCTTAAGCAACCAATAAATAGCGATCCATCTTTGCCTGAATAGTGGCCTCAAGTGACTTGGCATCAAAGCGCGAAAGATCTTTTAATAGTGAGGGCTTAACCCGGTGCAAATGCAAAATGGGGGATGACTTGTTTAGCTCCCGCAAGTCTTTGTTGGTGATCACCGGTAAAAACGGCTCACCTTTGGGCATGCGCTCGGCCACGGCCTTAAGGCCCTGGGCCAAGGGCGTGAACTGGAACTTGCCGGTACCGCGATTGCGTTTGCCGAGCATCAAGCCCGATTTACCCAGCGCCTCACCTGGCACAATGAACAGGCCCGTGCGAATAACGGCATCGGCGCAAATGGCTTGGTAGGTATCGTGGTGGGCATCCTGATTGGGCAACACCAGCAGTTTGCTGTTGTCTGCGGTCACGGGCCAGATGTTATAGTTTGCGTACACCTGTTCTACAGAGCCTGAAAATACGCACAAAGACGCCTCAAAGCGCTTTAAAAAGTTAACCGCGCGCTCTTTGTAAACTATGCCCGCCAGATTCCATATGAGTTGCTGCGACATCACCTGCCTCCGTCTAATAAGCTAGAGTGTATGGCAGTCACGTTTACTTCCCCACGACCTAAGGCGCCGAATAAATGATCAATTCCGCCAACTTTCATTGCCATTACCGGGCCGGCTTCGGTTCGCAGAGGTGCAGTTTTGGCACTGGCTGAGCAGGCGCTGGCGGCCAAAGTGCTGGTGCCAGGCCTTGATTGTGCCTCTGGCGGCGCGCCTTGGGTGAAGGCGGGTGTGTTACAGGAATATGTGGGGGCGCAGGGTTGGTTTCGTTACTTCCAGCAGCTGCAGGCCGCACAGCTGGGTGTGGCGGGCTATTGGTGGTTGGCAAATCCCAATTTGCAGCAGGCGTTAAGTGCCCACGGTGGGGTGATGGCCAGTTGGTTGCCGGGCTTCAGCGTTGATCTTACCCAGGCCACTTCAGGTTGCCTGAAGTTAAAGCACCCTCAGCCCTGGCTTGTGGTCTATGGCAGTGCGCTGCTTTGGCATTTGGCGCGCCAAGCCTGGGGCAGCGGGGCCAAACTGACCTCACTGGTGGTGCCCGCCCGCGAAGAGGCAGCTTTGGGGCTGCTGGGAGCCTACAGCGAATCCCTCGCGGTGGCGGATACCGAGGCGGCTGAGTTGCACTTTTCGCCGGAATTGCTTACCCAACGCTTTGTGACCCACAACGCCAAATTACTCCCCCTGTTTGCCGACAGTTTAAGCTTTTTGCGCCCAGGTGGTGATGCAGGTTTGGCAAGCCAGATCTACCAGCTTTTAGACGCAATACCGTCGTTGGAGTCGGCCACGCAAGCCTGGGTAGCATCAGAGCTTGCCATCAGCGAGCGCACCCTAAACCGGCAGCTCTCAGAGCAGGGCTTGAGTTACCGCGAGCTGATCACGGCATACCGCAATAGTCAGGCGGTAACCCGCCTGTGTGACGGTGAATCCATTGATCGCTTGGCGGCCTATTTGGGCTTTTCAGAGCGGGCGGCATTTGAGCGGGCTTTTAAGGGTTGGCAGGGGGTAACGCCGGCAAAATTTCAGGCGCAATACCGGCGCTTGTCAAAAGACATAGATGTAGAAGTGCTCATAACGCCCGAGCGCTTACCGAATTTACCGGCCATTGCCTCGCAGCTACTGGGCATGGTGCAAGACGACGATGCCAGCCTTGAAAAAATTGCCGCATTGGTAGAGCAAGATCCGGTATTAACGGCCAAGCTAATCAGTATTGCCAGCAGTGCCTATTACGGCATGAAGCGCTCGGCCACCATCAAAGAAGTGGTGGTGCGGGTGTTCGGCGTTGATAAACTGCGATTTCTGGCGCTGGCTGTTTTGGCCGCAGGCAGTTTTAAGCTTGAGCGTTGCCCGGCATTTTCGCTGGAGCGCTTTTGGTTGATGTCTTTAGGGGTAGCCCAGATTGCCACTAATGTGTATCGCAAACTGGGCAAATCAAGTGAAGATCAGGCAGATATTTACCTGGCGGGTTTGCTGCACAATATTGGCCGGCTGGTATTGGTGCAGTGCTTTCCCGCACGCATGCAAGCGCTGCTTGCGCCCTTAACCGGCAATGAGTTGCCCCAGGAGTTGCTGGCCATGGAAAAACTCAAACTCGGTGTAGATGCTTGCGAGGCGGGCGCGGTACTACTCGCCAAGTGGCAACTGCCGCGCTCGGTGAGCGTTGTCATGCGCCAACTGGCCGTAGACAAGGTGGCCATGATGCCTGAGGCCCAGCTATTGCTGGATGCCGAAGAGTTTTTATTGGCGTTGTCGGCAGTGCCTGCCGCTAGCCAAAGTGGGGCGCCCGAAGTTGATGCCGCCGCAAAAACACGCACTGCTGTAAACGCTTTTGCTTGCACCATTGCCGAGGCCATGGCGGTTGCGCCTGATAAAATCTCCCCGGTGTTGGAAGAGTTTGCCACACGGCTGCCCGAGCTTCAGGCAACGGCCAAAGCCATTCATACAGATGCCGCCTAATAGCCCGGTAACAAATCTGTGCCGCAGAGGCTGACATCTGCCATTACTGCCCGGCGCTCGCTATGAGCGCTACAAGTCATTAACATGCTCTCCCAGTTGCTGGGGGAATGTCATGCCGATTGAACTTTATTATCTGTTATTGCTGGTAACCGGATTTGTTGCCGGCATCATAAATACCCTTGCCGGTGGCGGCAGTAATTTAACGGTGCCTGCGCTCATGGTGATGGGCATGCCCGCCGATGTGGCCAATGCCACCAACCGGGTAGGGGTGTTGTTTCAAAGTGTGAGTGCCGTGCGGGGCTTTCATCAACACGGCAAGCTCCCCTGGGACGCCGTTACCCCCATTGTGATGCCCACGCTCATTGGCGGTGCCTTGGGCGCGTTGGCTGCAGTATTTGCGCCGAACGAGATTCTAAAGCCTTTGCTGTTGGGCACCATGATTGCCATGGCGCTGGTTATTTTAATCAGCCCTTCGGTGGTGGCCCCGGGCGCTGATGAAAAACCCAAAACCGTTGCAGAGTCTCCCCTGGGGCTTGTGGGTTTGCTGTTTGCGGGCTTCTACGGCGGTTTTGTGCAGGCGGGTGTGGGGTTTGTGTTATTGGCGGCCATTACCGGTGCCTTGCGTTTTGATCTGGTGCGCGCCAATGCGCTCAAAGTGATTTGCGCACTGGGCTTTACCTTAGTGGCACTCATAATTTTTATTATTGATGATTTGGTAGCCTGGGTGCCGGGCCTGGTGCTGGCCGTGGGGGCCATATTCGGTGCACAACTTGCGGTGAAATTTGCCATTAAGGTAGAGCAGCGGGTGTTGAAATGGTTTTTACTGGTAATGACTCTGGTGGCGAGTGCCGCCGCTTTACTCAGCGGCTAGTTTCGCAAGGTGCCTGAATTAGGAAGTACCTAAATTGAAAGATGCCTGAATTGCAAAGTACATGAATTGAAAAGTAGCTGAAACAGATGCACAAAAGCCCGCAAAGTAACTGGGCAATCTAAGCACAGCTGCAAACGACTAGCGGGCGTTCTGTTTGGTGAGAGGTAGGTGTGAAAAGTTGGCTGCCAATGGTAAGTGCGGGGCGCAATAAAGCTCCAAATGAACCAGTGGCTGCCGGTTTGGTGCAGGCCTTGCAAGCGTTGAGGATTGCAAGGCCAGGCAATTTACAGCATGCGGCTTAATATGCTTTTCTTTTCGCCTTCAAATAAGTGATAGAGCACAGCAGTTAGGTGCAATACTACAACGGCCAGCAGTACCCAGGGTGCATATTCGTGCACTTCATGAAAAAAGCCTGCCAGTGCCCGGTTTTCTTCGAACAACAAAGGCACAGATACGCCCCCGAACTTGATAGCAGAGCCTGCAAAGTTAGCCATTGCCCAGCCGCTTAGGGGCACAATGGCCATTAATAAATACAGCAAGTGCTTGGTAGATTTTGCCAATACTCGCTCTGTTTTACTAAACGCTTCCGGCAGCTTGGGCGCGGGTTTCTTAAAGGCCCAGGCGATGCGGGCAATCAACAGCCAGATGAATACAAAGCCCGTGGCTTTGTGCAATAGGATTAGATCAACCCGCCCGGGGGCATCGCGATCCAGTCCACTCATGTAATTGCCCACGGCAATCAGGCCAAAAATCATCAGCGCCATCAACCAATGGAGGCTGCGGCTAACTAAGTGGTAGCGTTCGGTGTTCATAGGTTTTCCTTTTACGCACTTAAACCTGTTCCGGGTAGAGGGGTTTTAGTGGCTGATTCTCTTTTTGCTTATCGGTTGCCGCACTCACCGGATTAGCCGCACGCACCTCGGCAAGCAGGCTGCTAATTTCGCCTGCAAAATGACTGTGCGCGCCGTAGGCCATGGCTTCAAGCGCGTTAATTTGCGCAACCAGTGCAGGGTAGTGGCCGAGCCTTTTAGCCAGGGGCGCTTTGCCCAGTGGTTCAGACCAACGATTTAGCCAGCGAAGAATAGCAGTTGCATTGGCGGGCGTCATGGGTTGGCTGCACAGGCGCTCAAGCTCGGTCACAGGCGCGCCGGGTGCCGGCGCGCTGGTTGTATCATCCGGTGCTGCAAGGCCCTCTTTTGGCGCTCGCGCCCATAGCCAAATAAGCCCACACAGGGTTGCAATATTGGTGGCTGCCAGTGCAAGCGTTAGCCAAAACCATGGGTTTGGTGGCTGTTGTGTTGCAGCATTGGGTGCGGCTAAGGGCGGGTTCGGCTGTGTTTCGTCATCAGCTTCGGTGGGGCTATCAGAGGCAGCTTGTGGCTCTCTGTGAGGTTGGGCCTGGCCATCATGGGGTGCGCTGTTTGCCAGTGCCGGGTTGTTGGCCACTTCAACGGTGCGCGCGGGCAAGCGGGCGGTTTCCATTTGTTGGGTGTTCAGGTTCCACCAGCTGAGTGTCACTTCAGGCAGGGTAAACCTGCCGGCCTGCGTGGGCACAATGGCAAGGCTTTCTGCAACTGTGGCCGTCAAGCCATCGCTGCTTGTTTGGTCGTTGCGCTCTGTGGGTTCTTGGTAATATTTCAGCCCCCGGGGTGCTTTGAGTGCAAGGCTGGGTATCTGGTTTTCCGTAAGCCCTTGGGCCGAAATAATAATATGGCGGTTAATGGGTTCGCCCACAGTCCATTGAGTGTTGCCCTCGCTCCAGGATTCAGACAGCGACAGCTGTTGGGCAGGCAACCAGTGTTCGCCTTGGTAATTGGCCGGTTGTGGCTGCACCTCAAGGGTGAGGGCTTTCGAGCGCAGGCGTTTGGTTGCGCCTGTGCTGTATTGAAACGGGTTGTTCCAGCTTCTGTCGCTGCCTGTTGCTACGGTAAACACTTGTTGCGGTATTTCCAAACGCCCGCTTTTTTGTGGGAAGAGCGCGTAGCGCCATTCTTTTATGGTGTAGAGTTTTTCGCCCACGCGCTTTTGATATTGGGTGTCGTCAAGGTTTACCAGCAGGGCATCGGGAAGTGAAAGATTGGATGCATCCTGAATGCGCAGGGGGATGGCGGTGGCGAGTTTCAAGCTGACAATCACCTGCTCTTGCACATAGGGTGTTGCGTTATCAACCGATAAATCCAGATACACATCAGCGCGCGTATCGCCAGCCGCCGGTGCCGCGGACACATCAATTAAAATGGCGTTGCTGTAATTGCCCATGTATTCAAATGAGGGGATAACCAGTTGGCCTTGGGCCTTGGGTGCAAGGGTGAGTTGCCACTCGGTAAAGGCTTCAATTTGGCCGTTGATATTGCGGTACTGGCTACTTTGGGTTTGCCCTAAAATATCAAACTGTTTTTCCAGTTGGCTGAAATCCGGTGCTGTATTGCTTTGCGGTGATACGCGCACTTGCAGCGCGAGCGTTTCATCCAGGCTCAGTTGCGCGCGATCTACCCGCGCGCTGATGTCTTGGGCTTGCGCCCAGGGGCTAAGGGCAAGTTGCACCAGTATCAGCACAGTTAACAGCCACAGTGTACGGGCTGTATTTCCTGCCGGGTAGCCATTAAAAACAGGCAGGGTTTTACCAACGTTCATGGGCATCATTCTCCGGTGCTTGCCATTCGCCGCGTTTAATGGCTCGGCGGCGCTCTCTGTATTCGTATTCAAATTTTCGGCGCAACAGGCCTGAGGGATCATCTTCTACCTGACGTAGCCATTGCTCCATGGCCTGGCGCTCTTCCGGACTCAGGTGATCAAGTGCATCCGGGCGCCCGTATGTTTCGCCCTGTGGCTCGCCTGCTTGCCCGGTTTCAGGCGGGTTATTGCTATAGGGCGATTCTGCCAGTGAATCTTCAGGTGCCCCGGGCTGTGCGCCCTGTTCTTGCGATTGGGCCTCGCTGTTTGGTGGCTCGCGATCTTCCGGGTTGTTGCCCGGATTTTCGTCAGCTGTGTGGTCGGGGTTATCGGCCGCGTTAGCCTGGGGTGACTCAGTGGGATTTTCCTGCTCACCTTTTTGATTGTGAGGGGTTTGGTCTGCTTGCTCGTTTTGTGAATCTGGGTTTTGTGAGCCGTTGTTCTGTGAACTGTTGTTTTGTGAACCAGAGTCATCCGGGCTCTGCTCGCCGTCGGTGTTTTCACCCTGTGGATTTTCCTGGTTTTGGCCCTCGTTGTTCTCGCCTGGCTGGCTCTCGTTTTCCGGGTTGTCAGCTGGGGGATTTTGATTCTGTTGCTCTTTAATAGATTCCAATAATTCCAGGTTTGCCTTGGCATCGTTCATGTCGGGTGCAAGTTCAAGGGCCTGCTGGTAGCTTTCCATCGCTTTATCGATATCGCCTGCCTGAGCGTGGGCATTGCCGAGGTTGTACCAGTCGTCGGCGGTTGCTGTGTCTTGTTGGGTGAGGTTGCTCAGAGTTTCAATGGCTTGTGGGTAGTTTTTTGCCCGGTATTGCGCGGCCGCTCGCCAGCGGGGGTCGTTAAACTCGTGGGCGGCAACTTCCGGCGCATCACTTTCCAGCGCTTTCTGGCCCCGTTGATCGCGGTTTAGCCAAAGCTTGTCCCAAAAGTTTAAGGGGCTGGCCTCGGCTGCTTGCGATTGTTCTGTGGTGCCACTGGCCGGGCTATTCGCCTGGGCAGCCTCTGGCAACATGAGCGTGGTGCCAAGAGCGATGGGCAAGAGAAAAAACAAATTTTTTCTAAAGCCGTAGGCGGCAAGTGGCAGCAATAGCCACGCAAGCCAAATGCCTTCATCGCGCCAGCTGTCGAAATCACGCTCTACCTCGCGCCCACCACGCGTGTTGCTGAGCGGCTTGGCGAGTGCGCGAATATCATCATCGGTAAAGGTGAGGTCTTGGTAGCTCCCGCCGGTGCTGGCAGCCAGCTGGCGTAAGAGCGCGCGATCGTTTTTTACCATCACAATATTGCCGGCGCGGTCTTTGGCGAAACCGCGCTCACCCAGGGGAATAGGAGCACCTGTTTCATCGCCCAATCCAATAATGTGCAGTTGGTAGGGGGTTGGTTTTAACGTATCAACCAAGGTAGGCAGAGCCTCCGGTGCTACGCCGTCGGTAATTAACACGATGCGGGCACGGGCAAGGTGTGCCTGGTTCAGTTGTTCAACGGCAAGGGTCACTGCCTGCTCTAGGTTACTGCCGGTGAGCGGCATGATGTCGGGCGTGAGTGCGGGAATCAGATTTTTCAGCGTGCGCGCATCGTCTGTTAGTGGGGCAACGAGGTGTGCATTGCCGGCGTAGGCAATGAGCGCACGCTGGCCTTCGCGCTGCAAATTGAGCGCATCTGTGAGTTTTTGTTGGGCGCGTTTAATCCGGCTGGGTTTTACATCTTCTGCCAGCATTGATGGTGATAGATCCAGCAAAAATACCGTGGCATCGTCTGTTTTCAAGACCGGTGTGGGCAATTTATTCCAGGCGGGCCCGGCCAGCGCAACGCATGCAATAACCCAACTGCCTGCCAATAAAGGCCACACCAGTTGCCGCTTACCTTTATGGGCAATATTTAATTGCTTGAGCAGGGCCGGGGCTATGTGGGTTTGCCAGACGGCCACGCTCGCCGTGCGTTTGTTTAGCCAGTAGGCTAGTAACGGCAGTAGCGGTAATAAAAGCAGCCATACAGGCCTTAAAAAATGAAATTGATCAAACATGCTTCACCTCAGAGGCAAAGAATCTGTTGGCCAGCTGCGCCCAAACCAATGCAGTAATGCTTAAGAGCAATGCCAGCGCCAGTGGCCAGTGAAACAGAGACTGGCTGGGCCTGAACACTTCGGCATCTTGAGCTGCGGGTTCCAGTTCATCCAAAAGCGCGTAAATTTGATGCAATTCTTGCGGGTTGTGGGCGCGGAAATATTGGCCGCCGGTGAGTTTGGCGATGTGGGTTAATGTGGATTCATCTAAATCAACGGAGGGGTTCACAGTGCGGGCACCAAACTGTGAACCCAGTAAGCCCGGCACCTGCATTTGGCTGGCGCCCAGGCCTATGGTGTAGATTTTTACATTGGCCGCCGCCGCCACTTCAGCGGCTTGGCGAGGGCTGATGGTGCCCGCGGTGTTGGCGCCATCGGTGAGTAGAATCATAACCCGTGAAGCTTCTGGCCGTTCGCGCAGCCTTTTTACTGCCAGGCCTATGGCATCGCCGATGGCGGTGTTTTCACCGGCAAAGCCGAGTTGTGCCTCTTGCAATAAGCGCCCAACGGTTGTGCGATCAAAGGTGAGCGGTGCCTGCAGATAGGCTTGGGTGCCAAATAAAATCAGCCCCAGGCGGTCGCCATGACGGCGTGTTACAAATTCTTGCACCACCGCTTTTACCGCCACTAGCCGGCTTACGGACTGGTTATTGAATTGCATATCGGGTGTTTTCATGGAGCCTGAAATGTCTACGGCCAGCAGTAAATCGCGGCCACTTGCGGGCAGCTCTATAGGCTCGCCTTGCCAGCGGGGGTTGCTGGCCGCGGTTAGCAGGCAAAGCCAGATGGCACTCATTACCAGTAGGCCTTTGCGGTTTTTATGTTGGGCTTGAGTATCACTGTTTGTATTGGCGCCGCGCAATATGGCCGCCGGTACCGCGAGCGTTGGGCTTGTGCGTGCAGCATTGGGCAGCCATGCGCGAACAAGCCAAGGCAGGGGTAATAGGGCAAACAGCCAGGGCCATTCAATGCTGAGCATCTACGGCCTCCGTGAGGTAATGCTGGAGCCAGCGCCGAACCGCCTCTACACAGGCTGCGATTTGCTCGGGCGTTAAGGTATTGCCCGGTTGATAGGCTTGCACCAATAGCATTTGGCCCATGTGTTCACACTGTGTGCCTGAACCCTGCGCGCGGCTATTAATAAACGTGAGCCAGGCTTTATCTGTGAGGTGAATGGCCTGCGGCTCACCACGGCTGAGAGCCGCGCGCCGCAGCAATGCATTCAGGGCTTGCGCGAGTTGTTGGGCGTTGTTGTGGCGTTGGTAGTGGGAATAGGCTCTCGCCAATTCCGCCTGCGCCTGCATTAACAAGGCATTGCGCGCAGCCGTTACCTGGCGCCTTTGTTGGTACTTCCAAAAGCCGAGCGCAATTAGCAACAAAAGTATTAAACCCAGCAGCCACCAGCCAGGGGCGGGTGGCCAACCCCCCACCTCGGCGGGCAGGTGAATGTCTTTAATGGGGAGTTCATTGGTTTGCATGGGTCAGCGGGCTCCCCGGGTAGCGCGGTTACGGCCGAAGTGTTGTATCAACCAAGGCAACAGCGGGGTAGAGATTTCCAGGCTGTAAAAGCTTAAACCGAGTTTACGAGCGCTGGCTTCCAGAGATTGGCAGCGCTGGCCAAATGCCCGGCTAATGGCGGCTGCCTGTGGCGCGTTGAGTTGCAGGCGCTGCGTGCCGTTGCTGATGGCCAGCCGGCTGTCTGCCGGCGGTTGCGCTTCCAGTTGATCGTACAGGTGAATCAGCAGCACATCATTGTGCCGGCCGATAAGCGACAACTGGCGCTCGGCGGCGGGCGTCCAATCGGAAAAGTCGCTGATAATCGCCAAGGTAGTACCGGGTTTCAGCGCGCGCGCACACTGGCTTAGCTGGTTGCCAAGGCTCACTTCTTCGGCCAGGCCGAAAGGTTGGGTGAGGGCATGGTTGCAGGTGTGCAGCTGGTTAATCATGTTGAGCATGGCGTGCTGGCGGCCCTTGGGGCGCAAATCTGTAATGCCGCTTGCATGGGCGAGCATTGCGCCAATGCGATCGCCGGCCTGGCTTGCCGCCCAGCCCAGCAGGCAGGCCAGGTGCGCGGCGTACACAGATTTAAAACACTGCCGGCTGCCAAAGAACATGCTGGCGCGCTGGTCTACCAACAAAAATACCGGTTTTTCCCGCTCTTCACTGTAGAGCTTGGTAAAAGGCTTTTGTGCCCTGGCGGTTACGCGCCAATCGATAGTGCGCACATCATCGCCGGGTTGGTAGGCCCGAATTTCGGCAAACTCCATGCCGCGCCCACGAAAGTGGGTGCGCCTGGCGCCGTGCAGCAGGCTTTGGCTGCGGGCTTTGGCTGGCAGCGATAAGTCCTTCGCCGCCAGCCGGGTTTGCACCAGGGCGCGAAGGTCTGTGTAGGGGCCTTTCGGTTGCAGGAAGTCGTTCATCAGCTAACGGCTACAACGTCCAACAGCTTTTCTATTACCTGGTCTACATTTACCCCGCTGGCCTCTGCTTCAAAGGTAAGCAGTAAGCGATGGCGCAACACATCGGGCACTAGGGCTTGTACGTCTGCGGGGGTCACAAAATCTCGGCCGTTCAGCCAGGCGTGGGTACGCGCAACGCGCTCAAGCGCAAGTGTTGCGCGAGGGCTTGCGCCATATTCCAGCCACCCGGCCAACTCATTGTTGTACTTGGCCGGGTGGCGGGTGGCATCTATTAAATGCACTATGTAATCCTCAATGGCCTCCGAGACATGCAGCCCCAGTATTTCCTTGCGCGCGGCCAGCAGCTGGGCCTGGCTAAGCGGCGCCGGCGGCTCGCTTGATTGATTCAAATTTTCTTCGCGCACCAGTTTTAATATGGCCTTTTCGGCCTCAACCGACGGGTAGCCCACCTTTACGTGCAGCAAGAAGCGATCGAGTTGCGCCTCTGGCAGGGGGTAGGTGCCTTCTTGCTCAATGGGGTTTTGTGTGGCCATAACCAAAAACAGGGTGGGCAGCGGGTAGGTGTTGCGGCCCACAGTAATTTGGCGCTCGGCCATGGCCTCCAAAAGTGCCGATTGCACCTTGGCCGGCGCACGATTGATTTCATCGGCCAGTACCAGGTTGTGAAACACCGGCCCTTGCTGGAACTCAAAGGTGGCGGTTTCTGCGCGGTAGATGTCTGTGCCGGTGACATCGGCAGGCAGCAAATCGGGAGTGAACTGCACCCGGTGGAAGCTGCCCTCAACACCTTTGGCCAGCTGTTTGATAGCCTTGGTTTTTGCAAGGCCCGGGGCACCTTCAACCAGCAAGTGGCCATCGGCCAAAAGCGCAATAAGTAGACGTTCAATCAGGTCGTTCTGGCCAACTATTTGGGCATTCAACCAGTCTTTCAATTGTGAGACTTGTGCTTGTGTGGTCATAGGATTGTTGTTCGTTATACCTGTCAAAAAGAAGGATTGCAGTTACTAGACCGAGTCATAGACAGCAATATCACGCGTTGGTTCTTTATTTGGGGGCACAATGAGTTGATACAAGGGCTGTTTTTGGTGCGATTGGTCTATGCTTTGTACAGTTCGGCGACGTTGGCTACTTTTTGCCCGACAAGAGGGCCCGGTTGAACTGAATAGAGCGTAAATTGCCTGAAACTACACAAAAGGACGGCAGGCTGCGCTTGCCACTATCGGTGCATAACGGAACGCGGGGCGTTCTTCGGAGATATTACGTGGATACAAGTTTGGTTGCGGCTGACAACAAAGACGCGTTTATAAGCCAGCTATCGGCACTCATTGAGGAGCGCCTCAGCGGCAAGAAGGCTCAGCAGGTTAAGGCCTTTGCCGTGGAGTACTACGATCAGTTCCCCATAGACGAGCTGGAAGGGCGCAAGATCAGCGATATCTACGGCGCCGTTTATGGCTGGTGGAATATGATCAACCAGCGGCCGGCGGCACCGGAGCCGAAGGTGCGGGTGTTCAACCCGAGCCTGGATGAAGATCACTGGCTTTGCCCCCACACGGTGGTGGCCGTTGTACAGAGCGACATGCCATTTTTGGTGGATTCCATTCGCATGGAGCTAAATCGCCGTGGCATTTCTGTACACACTGTGTACTCCAGCATTCACAATGTTGGCCGCGATGAGGCCATGAAACTCACCGAGATAGTGCCGCGCCATGAAGCAGCCCCTAAGAAAAAGGGTGTGAGCTTTGGTAAAGAGGCGCTGATTTACTTTGAAATTAACCTGCATACCGATGCCGAAGAAATGGCTGAAATTGTGGCCAGCCTGCGGGATATTCTACTTGATGTAGACGTGGTTGTGCGCGATTACAAGCCCATGCTGGCAGCCGTTGGGCAGGTAAGTAAAAATTTGGCCAAGGTTCCCGACAGCGAGCACGTGGTGGATTTGGCAGAGAGCTGTGAATTCGTACGCTGGCTGGCCGATGGCCACTTTACCTTTATGGCCTACTCAGAGTACGAATTTTTTGATCAAGACGGCACCCGGGCGCTGCGCGAGGTCACTGATAAACGCCTGGGCCTGTTCCACCGGCACTCTAAAGATACCGGTGCGGTGGTTATCGATGATTTTAACGCCGGTATGGCGCGCTTTCATTTAACGCCAAAGGTGTTGGCGTTCTCTAAATCTTCTGTGCGTTCACGGGTGCATCGCCACGCCTATTCAGATTATGTTGTAGTCAAGCGCTACGACAAAAACGGCAAGGTTGATGGCGAATGCCGGTTTATGGGCCTGTACACTTCTCCCGTGTACACCCTAAGCCCCACTAAAATTCCACTGATTCGCAAAAAAATCGAGCAGGTAATCGAACGTGCCGATTTAGATCCGCAAAGCCACGACTGTAAAGCCCTAAAACAAACGCTTGAGACTTTCCCGCGCGATGAGCTATTCCAAAGCAGTGGCTCTGAGCTGTTTGAAACCTCTGTTGGGGTAATGCGCATTAATGAGCGCTACCGCGTAAAGCTGTTTATGCGCCGCGATCCCTACGGCAAATTTGTAAACGCACTTTTGTATGTGCCGCGCGATATTTTCAGCACAGCCATACGCCTTAAAATTCAGGAGTTAATCAGTAAATCCATTAACGCCAAAGAGTGTGAATTCACCACTTATTTTTCCGAATCTATTCTTGCGCGCGTGCACCTGGTGTTTCGGGTAGATCCAAGCAAACCCATTGAATATGACGTGCGCAAGCTGCAAGAAAAAATTATAGATATCACCCGCACCTGGGAAGATCATCTGCACGCTGCACTGGTAGAAAATCACGGTGAAGAAAAGGGTGCGCGCTTGTTTAAAAGTTACCAGCACGCCTTTAGCAGCGCCTATCGCGAACACTTCGATGCGCGGGCTGCGGTGTTTGATATTGAAACCATGGGCAATATCATAGGCCCCGATGCCCTGGGGATGAGCTTTTACCAGCCTGTGGGCGTTGAGAAAAACTCCTTCAGGTTTAAGGTGTTTCAGCGCAACACCACCCTTGAGTTGTCAGACGGTATTCCGGTGCTTGAGCGCATGGGCATGCGGGTTATTGGCGAGCACCCTTACCGCATTGATGTGGGCGAAGATCGCTATTGGATGCACGATTTCGAGCTGGTCTATGACTTGCCAGCCGACATTGACGTGCATTCTGCGCGGCATTTGTTTCAGGAAGCCTTTGCTGCCGTATGGGGCGGACGTACCGAAAACGACAGCTTTAACCAGTTGGTGTTAGGGGCATCGCTTGAGTGGCGCGAAGTGGCGATTTTGCGTATTTACGCGCGCTACATGAAGCAGACGACCTTTAATTTCAGCCAGACATACATAGCCAATACCCTGGCAAATCACATGGCCATTACCCGCAATTTGGTGGCGATGTTCAAGGCCAAGTTTGATCCGGCAGAAAACGACGGCTCTGAAACCGCTGTTAGCCGAATTAAACAATTGGAAACCGAGATTCTCACAAGCCTGGATAATGTCGATAACCTCAACGAAGATCGCATTATTCGCCGTTATCTGGATATGCTAAACGGTAGCCTGCGCACCAACTTTTTCCAGAAGGGCAGCGATGGTGAGCACAAAGATTACATATCCATCAAGTTCAGCCCGCGCTCAATTCCAGAAATTCCGGAGCCGCGCCCGCTGTTTGAAATTTTTGTGTACTCGCCCAGAGTAGAAGGTGTGCATTTGCGTGGCGGTGCAGTTGCGCGCGGTGGTTTGCGTTGGTCTGATCGCTTGCAAGATTATCGCACCGAAGTGTTGGGCCTGGTTAAAGCGCAGCAAGTGAAAAACGCCGTGATTGTGCCCAACGGCGCCAAGGGCGGGTTTGTTTCCAAGCAGCGCCCCAAGGGCGGCGACCGCGAGGCCATCCAGAAAGAAGGCATTGAATGTTACAAAATATTTATTCGCGGCCTTTTGGATGTTACCGATAACCTGATTGATGGCGCCGTGGTGCCACCGAAATCTGTGGTGCGCCACGACAGCGACGACCCCTACCTGGTAGTGGCCGCTGATAAAGGCACGGCCACCTTCTCTGATATTGCCAACGGCATTTCCAAGGAATACAACCACTGGTTAGGTGATGCCTTTGCCTCGGGCGGAAGCCAAGGTTACGACCACAAAGGTATGGGTATTACCGCGCGCGGCGCCTGGGTGGGTGTTAAGCGCCACTTTATGGAGAAGGGGTTAAACACACAAACGACGGATTTCACCGTGATTGGTATCGGTGATATGGCAGGCGATGTGTTCGGCAACGGCATGTTGATGTCTGAGCATATTTGCCTGGTGGCGGGCTTTAACCATTTACACATTTTTATTGATCCAACGCCGGATTCCGCTAAATCATTTAAAGAGCGCAAGCGGTTATTTGAGTTACCACGCAGCAGTTGGACAGACTACAACCAAAAACTCATCTCCAAAGGTGGCGGGATTTTCGAGCGCTCTGCGAAATCTATTCCCATAAGCCCTGAGATGAAAAAAGCTTTCGCTATTAAAGAGGATAAGCTTACCCCAACAGATTTGATTTCCGCCTTGCTGAAAGCGCCAGTAGATTTGATTTGGAACGGCGGCATTGGCACCTATGTGAAATCAACCCAAGAAAGCCACGCGCAGGTGGGCGATAAAGCCAACGATGCGCTGCGGGTAAATGGCCGTGATCTGCGCTGTAAGGTGTTTGGTGAGGGCGGCAATCTGGGTATGACCCAGCTCGGGCGTATTGAGTTTTCGCTGGCCGGCGGTGCCTGTAACACAGACTTTATCGATAACGCCGCCGGTGTTGACTGCTCAGACCACGAAGTAAATATCAAGATTTTGCTCAATGAAGTGGTGTCTGGCGGCAATCTCACCGAGAAGCAGCGCAATAGCTTGTTGGGTGAAATGACCGATGATGTGGCCGATTTAGTGCTCTACAACAACTACCGGCAAACCCAGGCCATTAGTATTGCCCAGTTTCAATCGCGCCAGCGGGTAGGGGAATATCGCCGGTTTATTAATGCCTTGGAGGCCAGTGGGCGCCTGAATCGTGCGCTTGAGTTTCTACCGCCCGATGATGTTCTGGTAGATCGCCAATCCCAGGGTAAATCGCTCACCCGGCCCGAGCTTTCTGTGTTGGTGTCTTATGCAAAGGTGCAGCTCAAAGAAGAGCTGGATGTGCCCGCCATCACCGATGATGCCTACATAGCCTCTATTGTGGAAACGGCGTTTCCCGCCGAGGTGCGCAAGCGTTACAAAGAGCAGGTGTACAGCCACCGCTTGCGCAGTGAAATTATTGCCACCCAGCTTGCTAACGACATGGTTAACATCATGGGCATTAATTTTTGTCAGCGGCAGATGGAATCCACCGGCAGCAACCCCGCCGAAGTGGCCAAAGCCTATGTGGCGGCGCGCGATATTTACGAGCTGGATGCCTTCTGGCGCGACATTGAAGCGCTCGACTACAAGGTGGATGCCCAGCTGCAACTGGACATCATGAGCCGCATGATGCGACGCATCCGCCGGGCATCGCGCTGGTTCTTGCGCAACCGTCGCACCAACCTGGATGTGGCCACCGAAGTTAAAGCTTTCCGTGCGCCGCTCACCAAGTTGCGTATTGCGCTGCCCGACATGATTCGCGGCGAACCCAGAAAGCAGTGGGAGGCGGAATCCAGGCGCCTGATTGCCGCCGGCGTACCGGAGCCGGTGGCAGCACGAGCGGCCATTCCCATCAACGTGGCGCCAGGTTTGAGTATGGTAGAGGCCGCCGTGCAGTCTAAAACCGATATTCTGCGCGTTGCGGAAATTCAAATGGCCGCCAGCGACTTTTTGGGGCTGGATTGGTTTGCCGATGAGATCTCTAACGTAAAAGTTGAGAACTACTGGCAATCCATGGCCCGTGAAGCCTTCCTGGATGATCTGGATTCGCAGCTGCGTTGCATCACGGTTTCGCTGATTCGCTTGCTGGAAAAAGATCAAAGCATTGAAGCGGCCCTGGCCATCTGGGCAGACCGCCACAAGGTGCTGGTGGATCGCTGGCGTTCCATGATTGCCGATTTGCGTGGTGCAACTGGCACCGATTACGCCATTTTCTCTGTGGCGTTGCGTGAATTGCTGGATTTGGCACAGGCGAGTCAGTTCAGCCAATAAGCTATGGGCGGCCAGGTTGAGGTGCAGTTAGCCATTAGCCGTGATGAGCTGCTCCGGTTGTACCGGGGCAGCGCGCGGGTGGTGTCGGCTGTGGCGGTAGATGGCCGCCGCATTCGCTTCCCCGCTGACGCGCTAAGACGCCTGGTGACCGACAAAGGCGTGTATGGGCGTTTTGCCATAGAGTTTGACGATGCCAACCGATTGATCGCCGTTCGCCCTTTGTAAGCCCCCGTGCGGCATTTGCCTGTACGGGTGCATGGCTGCGCGCTTTCCAGTATCCTTGCCCGCCAGAACACACCTGATGGGAAGCCTCCATGTACGCCATTGCCAAACCCCTGTTATTTGCCCTTAACCCGGAAACAGCCCACCACTTCTCCCTGGATATGCTGGGGGCCTGTGAGCGCTTGAAGCTCTTGGGATTTATGGCGCCTGAAGTACACGGGCGGCCTGTGGAGCTAATGGGGTTAACCTTCCCCAACGCCGTGGGCTTGGCCGCAGGCCTTGATAAAAATGGCGACTACTTCAATGCGCTGGGGCGTTTGGGCTTTGGCCATGTGGAAATTGGCACCATTACCCCGCGCCCGCAGCCGGGCAACCCCAAGCCGCGGCTGTTCCGTTTGCCCGAGCAGCAGGCCATCATCAATCGCATGGGTTTTAACAACAAGGGTGTTGATCACCTGGTACGGCAAGTCAAACGGCGCCGGTTCGACGGCATTTTGGGTATTAACATCGGCAAGAACTTTGACACGCCAGTGGAAAAGGCCTTTGAAGATTACCAAATTGCCATGGCCAAGGTTTACCCCTATGCCGATTACATTACGGTAAATATTTCTTCGCCCAATACCCCGGGGCTTAGAAGTTTGCAGTACGGCGAAAGCCTCAAACAATTGCTGGATGTGGTAAAAGAAGAGCAGGCCAAACAGGCGCAAGTGGTGGGTAAATACGTACCCCTTGCCATTAAGGTTGCGCCAGATCTCACCATTGATGAAGCAGAACAGGTGGCGAATGCCATTTGTGGTGCCGAGATGGACGCCGTGATTGCCACCAACACCACGCTTTCACGAGAATTGGTGCAAGGCTGTGAGCACGCCGATGAGGCAGGCGGGTTGAGTGGCGCGCCAGTGCGCGAAAAGGCCACAGAAATTATTCGCCTGTTAAGTGCAGAGCTTAAAGGGGAGGTGCCTATTATTGGCGTGGGCGGTATTTGCAGTGGTGAAGATGCCGCGGAGAAAATTCAGGCGGGTGCGTCACTTGTGCAAATGTACAGTGGGTTTATTTATCGCGGCCCAGAGCTCATTGCCGAAGCCGTAGACGCCATAGATTCCTTGGCAAAATAACGCGTTTTTTAACGCAAAAAAAGGCAGCGCATTGCGCTGCCTTTTACTTAGCATAAATGACTTTGCATAAGTTTAAGAGGCGAGGTTGCTAAGCTTTTGTGCGCACGCCGCCATATTGTAACCATTCCAATGATCTTCCCGCGCTTCGCGCCAGCCGCTTAGCCACTCTTGCCGGGCTGCGCCTTGCTGGTGAGGGCAGAGATCGCGGGACCGACCTCTAATTGCTGCCATGTATCCTTTGTTGAATGCCAATTCGATCTGGTTACGTTTTTGTCTTTTCATAAATAAAGCACCTTGGCTGTTTACTATTTCAAACTCGTTACCGAACAATGTTGCAGTCACCGAAGTGACGGCGATTTCAGGCCTCTCAGGTTAGTGTGTGGGATGGATTAGCAATGAATGTCTGGCGCTCCAGCGGGCAGGGCAAGGGCTGTGTTTTTCGCAGGTTGTTTTGGGCTGTGCAAGTTTACTTTCCTTCTGCCTGTTGCCTAGTTTTACCGGCCAATACCTTGTACGGCCTACCGCATGAGCGTAACGGTAGCCGGCGGGCTCGCCCGCCGGCCGTGGGTGTGCAAGCATCAAGGCCCGCTGAGGCACAGGGCCATAGGCCTGTGCAGCTGGCTTGTGCTTCATAGTGAACAGCGTGACTAGCGCACCCTGTATCACCCGGCCCCAATCCCGTTGGTATCCCTACACAGGTATTGAGGATGACTATTTGGGCCAAAGCCTGGGGCTCTGGCGGGTCCTTAATGAGCGTAGGGCAATTCCAGCAGGTAAGTAAGGTGGAATCGTGCAAAGGCCCCAATGTGTTTTATACCTGCGCTATGCAGGCCAAGCGGGATTTTACCCGTTACAATAGCGCCCTTTGTGGGCGGATGATCAGTACACCAAAATCGGTTCTGCTTGTGAATGAATAAAATCTTCTATGTTCACAGCCTATTATTGTTCAAGGCTATATTGTGAAGGTTTTATGATAATTACACCTAAATACTAGCCCAAATATCTGAATTTATGCCGAAATGGGTGCGAATACGCACGTTTTGAGGTGGGAACTCCCGTTATGACCAAATATGATTTTTTTGCCACCTGCCCAAAAGGCCTGGAAAACCTGCTGTTTACAGAGCTTCAGGCGCTGGGCGCCGAAACCCTGCGTGAAACGGTGGCGGGTGTGTATTTCACAGGGGAGCTTAGCCTTGGCTATCGCGCGTGCTTGTGGAGCCGTCTGGCCAACAAAATTCTACTGCCACTCAACCAGTTTTCTGTGTCCAGCGATCAGGATTTATACGATGGTGTGGCGGCGGTGCCGTGGGCGGAGCACGTGAGCCCGTCGTCCACCTTTGTGGTGGATTTCTCGGGCAGCAGCTTTGCCATTCGCAATACCCAGTTCGGCGCCCTTAAAACCAAAGATGCCATTGTGGATGCGTTGCGCACGGCCACTGGCGAGCGGCCCTCTATTGCAAAGCAAAACCCCGATTTGCGGGTTAACGTGCGGTTATCGCGCGGGCGCGCAACCGTGAGCCTGGATCTCTCCGGTGAAAGCCTGCACCGCCGGGGCTACCGCCTGAAGCAGGGGGCCGCGCCCTTGAAAGAAAACCTGGCCGCGGCTGTGTTGTTGCGTGCAGGCTGGCCTGCAGTGGCGGCCAAGGGGGGCGCCTTAATAGACCCGATGTGCGGCTCTGGCACCTTGTTGATTGAAGCCGCGCTAATGGCCGCAGACATTGCGCCGGGCCTATTGCGCCCGCGTTTTGGCTTTGAGCGCTGGCTGCAACACCAGAACGATTTGTGGCTGTCGCTGCGTGAAGAGGCCCGTGAACGAAAGCGTGCAGGCCTTGCCAAGCCCCTGCCTGAAATTCGCGGATACGATGCCGATGTGCACGTTATTCGCGCGGCCGAGGCAAATGTGCTCACCGCCAAGCTCGATCACTGGGTGAGGCTCAGTCGCAAAGAGCTCAAAGATTTTACCCAGCCCACCCATAAGCAGCTGGAGGCGGGCATGGTGGTGACCAATCCGCCCTACGGTGAGCGCCTGGGCGATGCCGATGCGCTGGCATATTTGTATCGCTACTTAGGCGATCGCATGCGTGAATCTTTCGGCGGTTGGCAGTTGGCAATTTTTACCGGCAACCCGGCCCTGTGCCATGAGCTGGGTATGAAGGCCCATAAAAAATACAAGCTCTATAATGGCACCCTGGAAAGCGAGTTATTACTGTTTGATGTGCATGCGCGCGACGAGCAGGCACTTGCCGCCGCCCGTGAAGCCCAGAGCCTAGAGCGCCGCGCCTATGTGCCCGCAGAGGTCACGTTGAGTGCCGGTGCGGAAATGTTTGCCAACCGCTTAAAGAAAAATCAAAAGCAGTTGGCGAAATGGCTGAAAAAAGAATCCATTGAATGCTACCGCTTATACGATGCCGACATGCCCGAATACGCCGTCGCTATTGATGTGTATGGCCCCTTGGTACATGTGCAGGAATACGCCGCGCCCAGCAGTGTGGATGAGCGCGCAGCCAAGCGCCGTTTTGATGATATAAAAGCGGCAATTCCCGTGGCCTTGGGGGTAGACCCCGCCGATGTCAGCTATAAGCAGCGGCGTCGCAATAGCGGAAGTAGCCAATACGAGAAGTTATCTGTGCGCACCAAGCGCGAGCCCATCAGTGTGCGTGAAGGGCAGGTGAAGTTGTTGGTGGATGTGTGGCAGTACCTCGATAGCGGCCTGTTTTTGGATCATCGCCCACTGAGGTTGCGCATTGCCAGCGAGGCGCGCAACAAACGTTTTCTGAATTTATTCTGTTACACCGCAAGCGCCAGCGTGCACGCAGCTGTGGCGGGTGCCAAGTACACGCTGAGTGTGGATATGTCGCGCACTTATCTGGATTGGGCGCGCAAAAATTTCGCAGAAAATGGTTTGGGCGAACAGAAAAACCGCCTGGAGCAGGCCGATTGCATGCAGTGGCTTCGCACGGCAGAAGGCGAATACGATCTGATCATGTTAGACCCGCCGAGCTTTTCCAATTCCAAGCGTATGGATGGCGTATTGGATGTGCAGCGTGATCATGGGCAGCTAATCGACGATGCCATGCGGCTATTAGCCGCCAGCGGTACCTTGTACTTTTCAAACAATCTACGCACTTTCGTGCTGGATGAAAGTGTGCAGGCGCGCTACAACGTAGAAAATATTTCCCCTCAAACGCTGGATAAGGATTTTCAGCGCAACAGCAAAATACACCAGTGCTGGAAAATCACGCATCGCGATTGAGATTGTTAATATTTCTGTGTGGTTTAAGCTAAAGCGCCAAAGGCAGATGCCGGTGGCGCTTTTTTTATGTTTTTTAGCGGGCGCTACTAATGATTGCTACAGGCCGCACTCGGTGCGTATGGCGCGGGCAAAGGCCTGGCTTGCTGCGCCAAGTTCAGCGCGCCTTGCGGCACCTGTGCCTTCGCTATAACAAAAAGACAGCCGCAGTTGGTTGAGCCCCGCCTTGGGGTTGCGCACGCGTGCATCGGCCGGAAAAAAGCTGAAAGTAGGGATGGTAACTACCCCGTATTCGGCCACTAAACGCTCGGTAAAGGCCTTATCGCAGCGAATGCTTGGGTGGTTTAGGGTAAAGACCGAGAAAAAACCGGCGCCCGGTGTGGTCCAGCCAAATAGCTCTGGTGTATCCCCCAATTTTTCTGCAAGCGTTGAAAGCAGTATTTCACGATTTTCCCGGTACACACGGATTTTTTCTTCGGCTACCGGCCACAGGCTTTCGCGCGGTTTAAATTGATCATCCAGCAAAAACGATTCAAAGCCACAGAGTGCCTCTGGGTTGTGCATTAAAAAGTCTGCACTGGCTTCGGTCATTAGCAGCTGGGTGAGCGGCACCTTGGCACCGCCTGCAATGGTGAGTGTGGCCTCGGTATAAATGAATCCGATGCGCGGGCCCGGCAGGCCAATTTTAGAGGCGGTAAACAGGTGTACTGTTTGCTCGGGCGCCAGGCTTATGAAGGGCAGGGGGCGCGCCTCGGGTGCTTCAAAATTGATATAGCTGTAAGGAGCATCCTCAACCAATAATACATCGGCATTGGCCAGCACCTTGATGATTTCCTGGCGCCGTTGCGCGCTAAAGGATATGCCGCCGGGGTTATGGCCATCGGGTACTGTGTAGTAAAAGGCAACGTCGTAGCCGTCGGCGCGCGCTTGCCTGATTTGCGCGGCCAATGCCTCGCAATCCGGGCCTTCGTTATCCATTTCTACCGAATAGATGCGCGCCTTTTGGTAGAGGCTGGCCCGCGCAAGGAAGCCCGCGTAGGTGGGGGCATCGGTGATGTAGGCCACTTTGTTGCCCGAGCGCTCAAACAGTGAACACAATAAATTGATACCGCCGGTGGAACCAACGGTGGGAATCAGGTGTTCGGGCGCTAAATCTGCCTTGAAGTCTGCCCCGTATATGTTGGCGAACAACTCACGGGTGCGCAGTGCGCCTTGGGTATCTGTGTAGCCGTAAAGCGGCTGCAAAACCGCTTTGGTGCCCGTGGTTTGCCCGAGGTGCGCGTAGTAGGCATCTTTGTGGGCCAAAAACGCCGTAGGGTCTGTAACCTCGGGGTGCGGGTAGCCAGCGCCCAGGTGGTGTAGGGCCAGGCCCTTGGATTTGGCAATTTGCGCAAGCTTCGGCAGGGCGGCGGCCATTTCGCGGGTTACGCTCACGGGAGCTTGGGTGAGTTGGGTTGCATGCATGGTTTGGTCACTGACAGCGATAATAGTCTCGCCATGATGCGTAATGGCGCTTGAAATCTCAAGAGAGCGGTCGCTGGTAGTGCTTTGCTTTGTTAAACTTTTGCGCCTGGTGCCCCTCTGGAATTTGCTATGAAGCCTTTTGTTGTAAACAGTAAGTTTGAGCCCGCTGGCGATCAGCCCACGGCCATAGCAGGCCTTGTGAAGGGGCTAGAGGCAGGCCTTGCGCACCAAACGCTGCTGGGTGTTACAGGATCGGGTAAAACCTTCACCATCGCCAATGTGATTGCCCAGATGCAGCGCCCCACCATGGTCATGGCACCCAACAAAACCCTGGCTGCGCAGTTATACGGTGAATTCAAGGAATTCTTTCCGGAAAACGCAGTGGAGTATTTCGTGTCTTACTACGATTACTACCAGCCGGAAGCCTATGTGCCGTCGTCAGATACGTTTATTGAAAAAGACGCCTCGATAAACGAGCACATAGAGCAGATGCGTCTATCTGCCACTAAAGCGCTTATGGAGCGCAAAGACGCCATTGTAGTGGCGACGGTTTCCGCGATTTACGGCCTGGGTGACCCAGAGGCCTACCTGAAAATGGTGATCCATCTGGTGCGCGGTGATCGGGTAGATCAGCGCACCTTGCTGCGCCGCTTGGCGGAGTTGCAATACACCCGCAATGACATGGATTTTCACCGTGCTACCTATCGCGTGCGCGGTGAAATAATTGATATCTACCCGGCAGATTCCGATGCCGATGCCGTGCGCGTTGAATTGTTCGACGATGAAATTGAACAAATCACATTGTTTGACCCGCTCACCGGTGCCCCTATTCGCAAGGTAGCACGCTTCACTGTTTACCCCAAGTCTCACTATGTGACGCCCCGCGAGCGCATTTTGGAGGCAGTTGAACAAATTAAAGTGGATTTGGCCGAGCGGCTTCTGCATTTGCGCGCCACCAATCAACTGGTTGCCGCCGAGCGTCTGGAGCAGCGCACCCGTTACGATATAGAAATGATGGTGGAGCTGGGCTACTGCAACGGCATTGAAAACTATTCCCGCTATTTGTCTGGCCGCGAGCCCGGGGCTGCGCCGCCCACACTGTTTGATTACCTGCCGCCCGATGCCTTGCTGGTGATTGATGAATCCCACGTGGGCATTCCGCAAATCGGTGGTATGTACCGCGGTGATCGCTCGCGCAAGGAAACTCTGGTGGAATACGGGTTTCGCTTGCCCTCGGCACTAGATAACCGCCCCATGCGCTTTGATGAATGGGAGCGGCTGGCACCGCAGATGATTTTTGTATCGGCCACCCCTGGCGATTATGAAAAAGAACACGCAGGCCAAGTGGTAGAGCAGGTGGTGCGTCCCACGGGGCTTGTTGACCCGCAAGTGGAGGTGCGGCCCGCGCAAACCCAGGTGGATGATGCGCTGTCTGAAATTCGTGCGCGCGTGAATGTGGATGAGCGGGTGTTAATAACCGTGCTCACCAAACGCATGGCGGAAGACTTGACCGAATACTTGGCCGAACATGGCGTGCGTGTGCGCTATTTGCACTCGGATATCGACACCGTAGAGCGCGTTGAAATTATTCGCGATTTACGGCTGGGCGAATTTGATGTGCTGGTGGGCATTAACCTTTTGCGCGAAGGCCTGGATATGCCAGAGGTATCACTGGTGATGATTATGGATGCCGACAAAGAAGGTTTTCTGCGCTCCGAGCGCTCGCTTATTCAAACCATTGGCCGGGCAGCGCGTAACCTGAACGGCAAGGCGATTTTGTATGCCGATAAAATCACGGGCTCTATGGAGCGCGCGATGGGTGAAACCGAGCGCCGCCGCAACAAGCAGCTGGAGCACAACGAAGCCCATGGTATTACCCCTAAAGGCGTTAAGAAATCTGTTGCCGATATTCTTGAGGCAGGGCAGGCGCCGGGCAAAAAACGCCAGAAGGGTGCAGGGCGTAAGGGCAGGTACGAGGTGGAAGTGCCCGAAGGTGATGTGTGGTCGCAAATTGCGGCGCTTGAAACAAAGATGTTCCAGCATGCCAAAGATCTGGAGTTTGAACAGGCCGCCCAAGTGCGTGATGAAATCAGCAAATTAAAACAGAAGGCCGTGTGATAAGCGCTTGAAATACCCGGCCGGTGCCGATGAGGCATTGGCCAGGTTGTTCGTGCTACATTGGCATGGCTTAGAAAAGCCTGCCTCTATACTCAGTAGTTGAGCTCTACCACTACCCTAAAGCCCACATCGCTGTAGCGCTTACCCGCAAAGCGGCCCTCGCGGTAATAGTTTGTGATTTCCGAGGCGGAGTCTTTCATGGAGCCGCCGCGCACTGTGCGCTTGTTGCAGTCTGACGTGATTACAGCAGAGCCATCGCGCGGTGCGGAAACGAAGTGGTTCTGGAAGCAATCTTCCACCCATTCGGCCACGTTGCCGGCGGTATCGAATACACCGTAAGGGTTGGCAGAGTAGGTGCCCACCGGCGCTGTTTTGGTGATGAACAGGCCTGCAAAATCGCTGTCGCAGCGCGAGCGACAATTGGCTTTGCCCTTGGCGTCGCCCTCCCACCAGTAATCACCGGTGGTGCCGGCGCGGGCAACGTACTCCCACTCGGCCTCGGTGGGCAGCCGGTAGCGTTTACCGGTGGTTTTAGACAGCCAGGCAACGTAGTTTTGCGCCTCTTCCCAGCTCACATTGATGGCCGGGCGCGCGCCGCGGCCCCAGCGGTTGTCATCTAACTGGCCCAGGCTTTCGGCCTTCAGGTATTTATCAAAATCCGCGAAGGTAATTTCAAAGCGGCTAATGGCAAAGGCTTCGCTAATGGTTACGCTGCGAATGGGCATAGTGGTGCTGCTGTTTTTATCGCCCATGTCAAAGCGGCCGGGGCCGATGATGACCATCTCCGGCCCCAGTTCGCCACTGGCCAAATCATTTTTGAAAATACTGCCAGGCTGAATGACCTTTTTTAGTTTTACGGTGTGTTCTAACTGCGCGTTGTCGATTTGCACCCACTCTTCATAGCCGTGGTAGCCCTTGGCGGTAACCTCAACGCGGTAGCGGCCGGCGGGTAGCTCTATGCCGTGGCGGTAGCGGTCTCTGATGTTCAAAATGCGAATGCGTGCATCCTCCGGGTCTGCAGTCACCGTAAGTGCATAGGTGGGTGGCGGCGGTGCGGGTGTTTCCTCGGGTTCAGGCTCGGGCAGTGCAACGTCGATAGCTGCCTCTTCTGGCGGGGCATCTGTACTCTGTTGGGTCACGGTTGCTGCGGGCGCAGGGCTGGCTACAGCGGCTTCTGGCGTGGGCTCGGGGGTAGGGCTTCTGAGTATAGGTTGTGGCGACTCAGTGGCAGCCACAGGCAACACCGTTTGGGCTTTTTCATCCACCAGCGCTGCGCTAAATTGCGCGGCATTGTATAGCCAGTAGGGGTAGCTATGTTCGCCCGGCAAATCAAAGCGCGCCAGTGCCACAGAAAAGGTAAACCACAGGGTGCCCACCACCGCAGAAATAGACAGCACCCGGGCCAGGCTGAACTTCGGGCGCCCGGCGGCTTGATAGAAAGCCGCTTTTTGAATGCGCGTAGACACCACGGTGGAGCGGTCGTTTTCGCTCGTGTCGGGCGTGGTGGTTACCTCGGTAATGGTGATGTTGGGGCGCCGGTAAAAGCCCCGCTTGGGTGACCAGCGCCAGCTGTATACCTCTTGGGCGATGGCTTTTATCTGGGCTGCAATGGCCACATAACTTGTGAGTACCAGTGCTTTAAAGAGCGTGGCAATATGCATGGCCGAAGGCTCGGTATTCGACATATACCTGGGCCGGCTGCCACTTAAGGTGGCATCTAGCTCTTCAATGGCAATCGCAATTTCCCGCCCGCGTTGGAAGCGGTCATCGGGATCTTTGGCGAGCAATTTATTAAGCAGTTTCTGGTACAGTGAATATTGTGGCGGCAGCCGCGGAATAGGGGCGGTAAGGTGCTTGATGGCAATGGCTACCGCTTCATCTGCCTTAAACGGTACAGAGCCTGTAAGCATTTCATAAAACACAATGCCCAGGCTGTAAATATCCGATCGCCCGTCAATACTTTTGCCGCGAGCCTGCTCTGGGCTCATGTAATGGGGTGTGCCCACTACCATGCCCGCGTTGGTCATTTGCGATGAGCTGCTGACGGTTTTTGCCACGCCAAAATCTGATAGCACCGCCGAGTTGTTTTCGCGAAACAAAATGTTTTCAGGCTTGATGTCGCGGTGGATGTAACCCTTTTCGTGCGCTAGATCCAGGGCCAGGGCCATTTCGCGCATGATGCGCAGAATTTCAGCGGTGCTGAGGCCTGTGGCCATTTTGTCGTGCACTGAACCACCGGGCAGGTAGTCCATGGCGATGTAGTTCAGGTTTTTATAGCGGCCAATATCGTAAATAGAAACAATGTTGGGGTGCGAGAGCTGGCCAACAATGTTGGCCTCGCGCTGAAAACGCTCGCTGAAAATCGGATCGGCATTGAGCGCAGGCGACATAACCTTCAGCGCCACCTCGCGCCCAACACTCAGCTGAATGGCAAGATAGACGGTAGACATGCCGCCTTGATTGATCTTGCGAATAATTCGGTAACCGGGAATTTGCATATTGTTTTAGCCAAGCAACCAATAGCAAAGCAGCCCAAACGATGCGAGTGCGAGGCTGTAGAGTGAGAAATCGAGACTGGAATTCCCTGTCAGTTCCGGCAGCCAATCCGTTATGGCTGTGTAAAAGCGGCGTTTGGTGAGCGGCGATTCCACCACCTGGATGGTAATGTTGTCGTTGCCGCCGCTGTCGAGTGCGGCCTGTAATAATTTGGAGACGGCGTCTTTCGGTGAGCGGCATTCGCACAGCAAACGGGCCAGTGCTTCATCGTCCAACTCATCGGTCAGGCCATCGGAGCACAGCAATATCCACTGATCTTTTTCCCACACGCCGTGTACTTGATCTACACGCACATTTTTAAGCTCTTGCGAGCCCAGGCATTGGGTGATGACATTGCGATCTGGGTGCTGGTCTTTATCAGCAGCGCTGATGGCACCGGTATCTACCAGCATTTGCACGTAGGAGTGATCGAGCGTGAGTTGCTCCAGGCTGCCGCCGTCTGGTTTGAAGGTCCAGAGGTAGGCGCGACTGTCGCCCACCCAGGCCACTTCATAATCTGATTGTTTGCTTTTAAGGGCTACCACGGTGCTGCCCATGCCCGGCGCGCCTACACCGTCTTTGGCGGCTTGTAATATAGCTTTGTGGGAGTTTTCAATGGCAACACTGAGGTTAACTTGTTGTTTCACCTGTTGCTTGATGCAATCGCGCACTATGGCACTGGCAACTTCACCGGCTTCGTGGCCACCCATACCGTCTGCCACTACCCAAACGCCAACATCGGGGCCTGCGAAGTAGGTGTCCTCGTTGTTGTCACGCGTGAGGCCTTTATCAGTGGCTGCGCTGTAATTGAGTGGTGGCATTTGCCGTCCTGCTCGCTGGAATCATCTTATTAGGTATGTGCCGAACGCTCATTGGCTAAGGGCGGCTGGTGCTGAGCCATGTGGCTTGCAGGCTTTGCCCGGGGCCGATCTTTTACCGCTGCTTCTGCTGCTTGCGAAGCCAGCTTGCGCGGTATTGATGACGCAGGGTAAAGGCATTGCAACAATCGGGCATTCGCATCATACAAATTCTGCAGATTGCCTGCCTATAATTGCGCCACAAACCAGACACGCTCCACAGTTTACCTACTAAATGTAAACGGTAAAGCCATTTTTAGCTAACCTATTGAAAGACTTCGCTCTTTTGCGGCATTATCCCGCCAGAGCTGGGCTTTTCGTGGGGCCCATTAGTGCATTTTGGGGAACTCAAATATGTTGAAACTCCGCTTTAAGAACAATAAGCATAATGCGGTGTGGCTGGTAGAGCCGAAGGTTACCATCGGGCGTGATTCCAAAAACGACATGGTGGTTGATGACGCCAGTGTTGCCGAGCTGCACGCAGAGATACATGTCAATCATGAAGAGCTCACATTGCGGGTGTTAAATCCCGAGCAACCTGTGCGGGTTAATGAGAAAAGCATCAGCAAAGGTGCGCGCTTAAAGGTGAATGACGTGTTAACCCTTGGCAAGGTGCAGCTGCAGGTGGTGGATCCAAAACAGGAGCCCAAGGCCGTGCCCACTCTGGTACGCACCGAAACCACGGGTTGGTCTTTGAAAGCCAATCATGCAGCCCTTGCCAATAAAGTATTCAATATTGCGCCCAAAACCGTGGTGGGCCGGGCCAGCGACTGCGACATAGTGCTGGCGGCGGCCCATTTGTCGCGTCGGCATGCTGAACTCACAGTGAAAGATGGCCTGTTGTATGTAAAGGATTTGGGGTCAGCCAATGGCACCTTCCTCAATGGCACACAGATTACCGAGGCCCGCGTTAAGCGAGGTGATGAGCTCCGTTTCGACACCCTGGGGTTTGGCGTGGTGGGCCCAACCGATGACATGGATAAAACCAGCATTCGCTCTATGCCCAAGCCAAAGCCACAGGCCGCAGCCCGCAAGGGCGGTGTGAAGCGGCCGCTGGAGCCTAATGTTGAGCAGGTTAAGGCGGCCATGGCCGCCCCTGAGGCGGAAGACGAGCAGCCGCGCGCCTCGGCGTTTACCGGCCTCAGTATTACCTTGCTGGTAATTGCCGGCATTGCCTATTGGGCTTGGCAGTCTGGTTATTTTGGCGGCTAGTTCGCCTGCGCCCTGTAAATCGGGCGCGCTAGCGCCCTTGGCCAAAAGCGCCGCCACTGCAATTGGCCCATAGCGCACCTTGCCAAAGCGCCGGCTTCAGGCGCTTTGGCATTCAAGCTTGCGTCGTTAAATCGATAGGCCGCCAAGGCCTGGTTAATTCGATTTAGCGATAAGCGCAAAGCCCTCAAGAACTATTCGTTGTTTAAGTTTTGATCACCTCGGCCGATACCCCCGTAATCTGGTTTATTCCCGGCAGGAGGTATTCAATGTTGGCCCCAATTCAGCCCAATTCAGCGCAATTTTCCCCTGGCTCCCTAACCCCCGATACCTCCCGTGCCCGTCAATCAAGCAGCCTGAGCACACCTGCGCTGCAAGGCGCCAGCAGAAGTGAGCCAGTAGCAGCCACGCGCGAGCAGGGCATCACCCCTGATCGCGCTGCCGGTACCATCTTGTTGTTTATTGAAAACCGCCTGCAGGCAGACGCCGCGGCAGGCATGAGCACCGAAGATCTGCAAAGCCGCTTGGACGCGGGCCTAGAGGGCTTTTTGAAGGGTTTCAATGAAGCCAAAACCATACTCTCTGAAGCAGGGTTGCTGTCTGATGAGCTGATGGCCTCCATTGGTGCCACCTACGACAAAGTGCTCGCTGGCCTTGCCAATATGGCTGAGGAGCTGGGGCTCGATGATAGCGCAATAAAGGCCGCCCAAACCCCTGCCGCTGAAGAGCCCCCCGTACTTGATGCCCCCGATGCAGTAACGGCGCCGGTGGCAGATATCAAGGGCCTGGTAAAAGCCAGCCGTGCCTTTGATTTCAGTGTTACCACCCAAGAGGGCGACAAGGTGCAAATCAGTGCCTCAAGCTTTTTCAAAGCGAACTACGCCGCCAACGGTAATGGCGCGAGCGCAAGCCTGCGCCAGGGCGAAAGTTTCCAGCTGAAAATCCAAGGCGATTTGAATGAGGATGAATTGGCGGCCATTAATGATTTGTTGGGGCAGGTGAATGACTTGGCCGACCAGTTTTATGGCGGCGATTTACAAGCCGCCTTTGAATCTGCCCTAGCATTGGATTTTGATGCCAATGAAATTGCAGGTTTTGCACTGGATTTACAGCAAACCCAAGTGCAAAAAGTAAGAACAACCTATGGCCAGCCGGCTCAGGCTTCGCCCTTCCAGCCTTTAGGCCCAATGGCCGATCAGGTACAAGCGGCGCTGGAATCAGCTCGCCAGTTCATGGAGCCTGCCAACCTGTTGTTGAATATACTGGATAAAATGAGTGGCGTGCACCCAGAGTCAGGGCAGGCAGATGCCGGTGTGCACAAGCTATTTTCAGACACTGTAGGGGCCATGGCTGATAAGTTGGCAGCCTAAGGTCAAGATGCACTGCGGTAAACCTTGGCGAGGTTGGTTGTTTCACTCACCGCAAGCGTTGGCGGTGAGCCTGGTTAATCATTGTTGCAACCGGTACCGGAGCGCCCAAGCAGTTGTTATACGTTTATCTAGTTGTTTGTGCGGCTGTGGGGTTTTAGCCACCGTTCAGGTATGATTGCGCTCGCCTCAGGTTAGCGGCCGCTTGTGGCGGTTTTGGAAAAATGTCTAACCGTCGGCGCTTTTCATTTAATATTTTGCCTGCTGCTATGACTCACCCTGTATCGCCTCAAAAACACCTGCTAACTGTTACCTTGCTGGGCACAGAGGGTTGCCATCTGTGTGATGACGCCGAGGCATTAGTGCATCAGGTACTGCAAGCCAGAGGTGTGCCTTACCGGTTGGATCACCGCGACATAGCCGATAGCAATGAGGGTATAGAGCAATACGGATTGCGCATTCCGGTGCTTGTCAATCAGGGGCGAGAGCTGGACTGGCCATTTAGCGCGGAGCAACTGGCTGTGTTTATCTCTGATCAGGTTGTGCCTGGTCCCTAGCCATCGAACACCAACGACTCCAATGCGCTGGTAACCCATACCAGGCTTTCGGTGTAAAAGTGCCCGAGCGCAGAGGCTTCAACGCCGTGGTGCTGAAGCCAGCTCCAGTCGATGTTATCCCAGTCTGCCTTTTCATACTGTTTAATAATTTCCAGTACTTTGCCTTCGTTATTTTTGTAGTACATCAAGGCACTACGAATATTTTCACTGATAGAAATTCTTTGCAGTAGTTCTTCCATCGGGGCATCCATGAATGCGTCGATGGTTGACAGCAGGCCTACGGTGAAAAATGTATCGCCGCGCTTGCTGGTGGTGGCCGCTTCCCCAAGGGTTTGACAAAAACGCGCCCTTACCAAGGTGGCCACACACAGCTCCCGTGGCTTGTCGTCAATACTGGCCATAGAGAGTAGGGTAATCCAGCTGCGTACCTGGATAAGCCCGAGCAGCGTAATGGCCTGGCGCAGGGATTCGATTTTACAAACGAAATGAAAGGCCGCCGAATTAATCAGTTTTAGCATTTTATAACTAAGCACTGGGTCCTGGGCGATTAAATGTTCAATGGCCTGAATGTCTGTGCCCGGATCATTGAGTTGCGCCAGCAGCTGTAAAATGGTTTGCCGGTTTTCAGATACTTTCCTGCCAGACATGATTTGCGGGCGGGATAAAAAGTAGCCCTGAAACAAACGGAACCCCAAAGATTTACAGTGCTCCAGCATTTCGTAGGTTTCTATTTTTTCAGCCAGCAAGGTGACACCCAAAGGCTTTAGGTATTCTACGTGATGTTGTAGCTCGGCCTCGCTAAGCGCCAATACATCCAGTTTCACTATGTCGGCATATTCCAGCATTTTGAAACTGCTGGAAGTCAGGGTGAAATCGTCCAGTGCAATGGTGTAGCCCTGTGCGCGTATTTGCCCGAGTGAGGCCAGCAGGTGGTTGTCTACTATCTGGTCTTCCAGAACCTCAATCACCAGTTGCGTGCGGCTAAAGGGGGGGGTGCTTAGCAGGAGATTGCGAGTGAAGTTAATGAACGCCTTATATTCGCCTACCACTTCGCCAATGCTCAGATCGGTGAAGGCGCGCAGTAACACCTGCGAGCTGGCTTGGTCGCCACAGCTTATGTTTGCCCTGTTTTCATCGCTGTCGCGGCATAGCAATTCGTAGGCATAGACGTTCATCTCTGTATCAAAGATGGGTTGGCGCGCGAGCAATGGCAGGTGTTTCTGGTTCGGCTGAGACACGGCTGATATTGCCCCCGGTAATTCAAAAGTTGGTGCAGTGGCTCATTCAGTGTAGTGGTTCAAAGTGCGATTTTGCAGCTAAATCTTTGGCTTTATTGGTCTAAGCTTGATATCACTGGGCTAGAGAGCGGGTTATGTCTAAGCTACTGGAAAGTGTGGATGCGCGCACCAAATTGGTGGGCGAAAACAGGCTGGAGCTGTTGCTTTTCAAGCTCAGTGGCCGGCAGATGTATGCGCTGAACGTTTTCAAAATCCAGGAAGTGGTGCAAATTCCGCCGCTAACGGCCATGCCGCACCGCCACTCGGTTGTGCGAGGGGTAACGCACCTGCGCGACCAAACCATTTCTGTTATCGACTTGAGTGCTGCAATTGGCCTAAGGCCGTTAGCTGATATAACTAACGGCAATATGATCGTGACGGAGTACAATCGCAGTATTCAGGGCTTTCTGGTGGGTTCTGTTGATCGCATAGTTAATTTGAATTGGGAGGTGATCCTGCCGCCGCCAACAGGCTCCGGGCGGGCACACTTTTTAACGGCCATTACCCACATTGATAACCACATTGTTGAGGTGCTGGATGTAGAGCGGGTGCTGGCCGACATCATTCCCTACGATACCCGCGTATCCCAGGATGTGCTGGATGCCGATTTAGCGGCAAAAGCCAAAGCCAAAAAAATGAAATTGCTCATGGCCGATGACTCCATTACAGCCCATGGCCAGGTGCGCGATACTTTAAAGCACTTGGGGGTTGATGTGATCAGCGTACAAGATGGGCTACAAGCGCTGCAGTTGTTACACCGTTGGCTTGATGAAGGCATTGATGTGCATGCGCACATTTTTATGTTGATTACCGATGCCGAAATGCCGGAAATGGATGGCTACCGGCTCACCCATGAAATCCGCAAAGACCCACGGCTTAAAGATCTATTTGTGGTGCTGCATACATCGCTTAGCGGCAGCTTTAATCAAGCCATGGTAGACAAGGTGGGTTGTGACGGGTTTTTATCCAAATTCCAGCCAGACACCCTGGCAGACTTGGTGCAGTCGCGCTTGCGAACACTGCTGAATTAGCGACCTTTTGATTCTGTTATCTCACCTGATTGATCGCTAGTTGCAAGCGCGTGCAGCTATTTCACAGCTTGCCGCACAGCGCGAAAAAACCTCTTTTTAGGCGCAGGCTTTGGTGGCTGCATGCCCGGTGCGGTGACTTTTACAGCACCTTCGGCGTGACCTTCTAGGGCGCCTTTAGCGTGGCAGCCGCAGCGTTACTTTTTAGTGCAATGGCGGGGAGCTTGGTTGCTCCGCGCAGTTGGGTGATATCGGCACCATTGCGATAGGCGTAAATAACGGAAAAAACCACCACGTTTTGCACATAGTTACGGGTTTCTTTGAAGGGGATGGTTTCTATCCAGATGTCCATCGGCAAGCTGTCGCGCCCGTCGGCAAGCCAACGATCTACCCTGTGTGGGCCCGCGTTGTAGGCCGCAGCGGCCAGTGCCGGGTTGCCACCAAAGCGTTTAAGCATCTCTTGCAGGTAGCGGCCGCCAAGGGCGATATTAAATTCAGGTTTTAATAAATCATACTTGCGGTAGCGCATGCCGGCTTTGCCCGCGGTTTGACGCGCGGTGGCTGGCATTAATTGCATGAGCCCCAGGGCGCCGGCTGAGCTTTTTGCGTCTGTAGCAAAGGCACTTTCCTGACGGGCAATGGCAAATAGCAGATTCGCATCCATGGATAATGCGTCGGCCTGGGCCTCCATGTGTTCGGCATAGGCAAGCGGAAAGCGCACGGTTAAATCGTTCCAGGCGCGTGCGTCGATCATGGCCTGAATGCCTTTGCGGTGCCATCCCCATTGGTAGGCCAGGGTGCCGGCGGCCTGCATTTGTGCGTCAGAGAAGCCACGCACTGCGTGATACCACTCGGCCCGGGCGAGCCCGAGGCTGCCCGTTAAATAGAATTCCCGCGCCCTCAGTACACCCGAGTGATTGCGCACAATGCGCTGATCTGCCAAGGGAATCTGGGTGGGTTCGTCTTCAAGGTTGTAGTTGCGGCCCAAGCGGTCGGCTGCAAAAAAACCGTAGTAGCTGCGCCCATTGGCAAGCGCCTCATAGCTTGCCTCAATGGCAGGGTATGGGGGCAGTTCATGGCCTAGCGCTTCCGCCGCCCGGGTGGCCCAGTATTGCCAGCGCGGCGATTGTTTGTCTTCGGTGGGCAGTTTGGCAATCCAGCGCTTTACCGCCTGCCAGTCTTGCTCTGCCAGCGCGCCGCGCAGTAAATGTTCCACCATATCGGCATTGTTAAAGTTTTCCATGCTGGCAGCCAGGCGCTCGGCCTCGGCCATATGGTTGCCGCGGGCCAAATACAAAATCAATGATTCTTGTACTTCACGGCGCTTGGCATCGGCAAACAGCTGCTGGGCGTCGTAGCGCTGCCAAAGTATTAACGCTTTTTGCGGATCTTTGCGAGCCAGGCGCTGAATGCCGTGCAAGATGGTGAATTTTGTTTGTTCATCTTGGCGCGAAAAGTTGCGGTATTGCCCGAGCAAGTGAGGGTTGCGGTCCACTGCCAGCAGGCGCTCCAAATCGGGCTTGATGGTGGCGGGCGCGTGTTTGCTGATATAGCGGGTAAGCGTAATTTTGCGGTTTGCCATGGCCTTGGTTGCCCGAGACCAGCTCAGTGCTGCGGTTTGCCTGCCCGCTGCCCGCCAAACTTCCAGCAGTGAATCACAGGCTTTGGGCAAGGAGTGGCCTTGATTCCAGAGGGCATCTACCTCAGTGAGCGCCGTTTCATCGCCGGTAAGAAGCCGCGCTCTCAGGTATTGGCAGGTAAGAGGCTCATCGGCCATATCGGCATTGTAGTAACTCTGGAATTCGTGCCAGTGCTGTTTGCTGTGCAAGGTGGCAAGCCAGTCGCGGTTGAGGCGCTTGGCAAGGTAGCTGCCTTCATGCTGATACAAAAACTCGTCCACTGCCCGGTAGGGGAGTTTGCGCAGTTGTTTGTTGAGCAACAGGTACTCTAAATAGGGCACTAGTGGGTAGTCGGCCAGTACCGCTTGCCAGTGCGACGGGTCTTTAATATCACCGCGGGTAACGGCTTTCAGCGCCTCTTGATACAGCGCTCTGAGCTCGGCCTGGCGGTGCGCGCCAATTTGCGTAAACGGGTGCGGCGTTTGCACGGGCGGCTGGGTTTCAGGCGCTGCCGCCAAGGCTGTTGGCGCAGCCTCTGGGGTGAGAGCCTCTGTGGGCTCTGGTGTTATGAGGTTCGCTTGGGGCTGGTGGCCGGGCGCTGAATCTACGGCTCGGGCCGCGCCCGAAAACGCGAGGCTTGCGGCAATCAGGCTTGTGGCCAACAGGGCGCTGGCTCGCAATGGTCGTGATGTTGAAAAAGTGCCAGCCCGTTTGGCGGGGTGACGCGCGAATACCAGCTGCGCAACAGCGACCATGATTACCTCGTAAGATCAATTATTGATCAGGTCAACAGCCGCCTGTGGCTGTTTGTGAACGTCTTTTATATCACGCCTGATAGTCATTACCAAAGTATAGGCCAGCTCTTTCATGGGTGCAGTTTGGTGAGCCTATGCGTATCATGCGGGCCTTACTGAGGAGAGTAGTACCCCATGCCATTAGTTCGACTTGATAACGCATCCCTCCACTTTGGCCTTCAGGTGATTCTGGATAAAGTGCAGCTGGTCATCGAGCCTGGCCAGCGCGTGTGTTTGCTGGGCCACAATGGTGCGGGTAAATCCACACTGATGAAGGTGATTGCCGGCGATACCCTGCTTGATGAAGGTGAAATGTGGCGCCAGCCAGGCCTTAAGGTGGCGCGCCTTGAGCAGGATTTACCCGAGCCAGACGAGCTCACGGTGTTCGAGGTGGTTTCTCGCGGCTTTTTGGAGGTGGGCGAGTTAATTGCCCAATACCACAAGCTCGCCCAGCTCCCAGACCCGGACATGAGCCAGCTTGGCAGGCTGCAAAGCCAAATTGAAGCCGCCGATGGCTGGGCCATCGAGCAGAAAGTTCAGGCGATTCTTACCCGCCTGGCGCTGCCTGCCGATGCCAAAATGGCGTCGCTTTCCGGCGGCTGGCGCCGTCGGGTGGCGCTTGCGAAAGCGTTGGTGATCGAGCCGGATTTGCTGATGCTTGACGAACCCACCAACCACCTGGATATCGAAGCCATTGAATGGCTTGAAACACAAATCGCCCAGTACCGTGGCGCGGTGGTATTTGTTACCCACGATCGCGCCTTGGTGCAAAAACTTGCCACGCATATTGTTGAGTTGGATCGCGGGCATCTGCGTTATTGGGAGGGCAGCTACCAAAGTTTTCTGACCTTTCGCGAGCAGCAAATGGCAGAGGAAGAGCGCCATAACGCCTTGTTTGATAAACGCCTGGCCGAAGAAGAAGTTTGGATTCGGCAGGGCATTAAAGCCCGGCGTACGCGCAACGAGGGCAGGGTGCGGGCGCTCAAGGCGTTGCGTGTTGAACGCGCACAGCGCCGCGAGCGCCAGGGGCAGGCAAACTTTGAGCTGCAACAATCAGACAACAGCGGCAAGCTTGTGGCAGAACTCACCGGCGTTACCCAGCACTATGGTGAGAAACGGTTGATCGATAATTTCTCCACCACCATTGTGCGCGGCGATCGCATCGGATTTTTAGGCCCCAATGGTGCCGGCAAAAGTACTCTGCTTAAAATAATTCTGGGCCAGCTCTCGCCCCAGGAAGGCAAAGTACGCTTGGGCACCAACTTGAGTGTGGCCTATTTTGATCAGCTGCGGGATCAGCTCGACCTTAATAAAAACGCCGTTGATAACATTGCCGAAGGGCGCGAGTTTATTGATGTTAACGGCAAGCGTAAGCACATTATTTCTTACCTTTCAGATTTTCTGTTCACCGGTGAGCGCGCGCGCACGCCGCTGCGGGTACTCTCCGGTGGTGAGCGCAACCGCGTTTTGCTCGCTCGCCTGTTCAGCAAGCCTGCAAATCTTCTGGTGCTCGATGAACCCACCAATGACCTCGATGTGGAAACCCTTGAGCTACTTGAAGAATTGCTTGGCAACTATGAGGGTACGCTGTTACTCGTGAGCCACGACCGGGCGTTTTTGGATAACGTGGTGACCAGTTGCTTTGCCTTTGAGGGCGATGGCATTGTGCGTGAATATGTGGGCGGCTATGAAGATTGGCTGAGGCAGGGCGGGCGTTGGCACCGCAATCGTGATAGCCAAAAAGCAGCGCAAGCCAAAACCGAGCCGCAAGCCCCGGCAAGCAGCACACCTGATGAACCCGCAAAAACGCAGGGCAAAAAGCTTAGCTATAAGTTGCAGCGTGAACTGGAGCAGCTGCCGGGCCTTATTGAAAAGCTTGAAACCGATATTGAGTCTTTACAGGCACGCATTGCCCAGCCCGATTTTTTTGAAAAGTCCCGCGAGGAAACCGAGGCCGCGCTAGGTGAGCTGGCGCAAAAGGAATCTGCGCTAGAGGCGGCGTTTGAGCGCTGGGCAGAGCTTGACGCTATGTAGCCATTAGGCCTGCTGGCAGGCCTTGTGCGAGTGGGTTGGAGTATGGGCGGGCTCAGTCGCTTTCTTCAACACGCACTGCCAATACATCGCGGTTGGCTCCGTGCAGCACGCCATTGGCGGTAGAGCCAAGCAGCAGCGCGAGCCCCTGGCGGCCGTGGCTGCCCACCACAATTAAATCGGCGTTAAGCTCGCCGGCAATGTGATGCAGCTCGGCGGCCGGTTGCCCCACTTTTAAATGGCAATCTGATTGCGCAATGCCGTATTGGCTGGCCAATTTGTGCAGTTGTTGCTCTGCTTGCGCTTGCAATTGTGTTTGAATTTCCGTGAGGTCCATCGGGATGTCGCCGCCATAGGCGAATGTCAGTGGCTCCAGAACATGCACCAGGTGAAGCTTGGCGCTACACAGCTGCCCAAGTTGCCTGGCCCGCTCGATGACTTGGGTGGATTCCGGTGAAAGGTCTACGCCGATGATGATCTGCTGATAGGCTTGCATAAAACACTCCTTTGGCTGGGATCTACCACCCGATACTAACGCGGTCTCGGGATTTGTTAAAGCACACACAAATAGTGGGAGTTTGAAATGTCAGATTGGAATAGCTGGCTGCTGATTATTGCCGTTGTGGCCCTGGCCGTGGGCCCGGTAATGATGTTTAAACCCAGTGGCGGCCAGCGCAAGCTCGCAAAGCTTCGGGGTATTGCCAACCGGGCGGGCTTAAGGGTGCGCCTGGCGTCAGGCAATAACAAAGCCCTTGCCGGTACAGCCTTGTATGCCATGCCTTGGGTGCACAAGCCCTTGCGATCACTGCAGTGGGCGCTGGTTCGTAAAGACTATGTCCATGAAATCCATTTAAATGATGTTTGGTCGTGGGAAAACTCAACCCAAGTGCCGGATGCTGTGAAAGCATTGCTGGCAGAGGAAATTCCCGCGCTGCCGGTATCCGTCATGGGGGTATCTGCCGGTGCAGAAGGTCTTGGCGTAAATTGGAGCGAGAGGGGAAGCGAAGTTGAGTTGCAAGCCATTATGGCCTGGCTCACTGAAATGCAAAATAAATTGAATGATAAATTGGCCGCCTAACTGCGTTAGTCGTCTAGCATGTCGTCTAGCAATTGATCACTGGATTCATCTGGCGCGTCGGGGTTTAAGAAGGTTTCGGGCATGAGCTCTTCACTTAAGGAGACTCGCTTGCCGTCGAGCATTTCGGCCACCTGCTTGATCATTTGATGTCGGCGTGGGTCTGAGTGGGTGGATGAAATCAACATCTGGCGCGCCTTCTTGTAATAGGCGTGTGCAGACAGCGGGTTACTCTTGTTCATGGCCTTGTGGCCTTGGCCAACCATGGAAATCACATCCACCATCAAGTGCTGGTAACTCAGCTCGCGCACAAATAATTGCATTTCTTCCATTGATATTTTTGCATGCGCCTGGCGATGCCTTATAACCTTGGCAGCTTCAGTAAGGTGTTTTTGCGCAAGCGCAATTTTTGCATCGCTTTCAAGCAGGCGCCGGGGTTTGAGCGATTGATTAGTAGATAGTTGAGACGCCCGTTGCTGTGCGGTGTTCAGGCCCGCTTCCAGGTAGGGGAGGCTTGAGTCCAGATCGATCATTGCCTGGTACATATCTACAATTTCATCGTTGATCTGTATCAAAACGTCAGGATTTTCCAGTAAATGCGTTAAATGGATCAGCAGCGTTTCCAGCTCATCCACACGCAGTTTTATTTTTTGCAGGCGAATGCGACGCGAGCGCAGGCGCTCTTGGCGCTGGTTGGCCAGGCTTACCACCAAAAGCGACAAAACTGCAATCGCGCAAAAAATAATCAGGCTGGTCAAAGTCTGCCCCTCGCACCCGGTTAGCACAAAAAAATCTTACAGCCATTTAGAGTGTAGCAAGCCGGTTGTCGGCCGGGGCTGGCCTAACTTTAATTTATTGGAATAAATTGCTAGTAAAAACAATCGCTTAACTAGTATTTTTGCCGCGTTGTTAAGGCTGTAGGGCGGCAGTAAAAAGGCGAATAAAAGCCGGCCTGGGCCGAGGTGTGCTAAAAAGTAATCACTTGACCCTTTGGCGTTGAGGTTTTATATATGCGCACCCTGAGTGCGAAGGATCGTCATTCGCGCATAAATAACGTAACGTGCGCAATCACGCTTCTACTATATAAAGAAACAATACAAGCAATTAGAGACCCTATATGGCCAAATCACTTGTTATCGTCGAATCACCCGCCAAGGCAAAGACGATCAATAAATACCTTGGCAGTGATTACGTGGTTAAATCCAGTGTCGGCCATATCCGCGACTTGCCAACAAGCGGCAGTGCCAAGGGCGCGGTAGACCCTAAAGAGCGTGCCCGGCAGGCGGCCATTACCCGTAAGTTATCGCCCGAAGAAAAGGCCACGCACAAGGCCCAGAAGGCACGTGAGCAGTTAATTAACCGCATGGGTATCGACCCGGAAAACGGCTGGGAGGCGCACTACGAGATCCTGCCCGGCAAAGAAAAGGTGGTTAACGAGCTTAAGCAACTGGCTGCCAAAGCCGATGAAATCTATCTCGCAACGGATTTGGATCGCGAGGGAGAGGCCATTGCATGGCACCTGCGTGAGGCCATTGGCGGCGACGACAGCCGCTACAAGCGCGTGGTGTTCAATGAAATTACCAAAAGTGCCATCAAGGGTGCTTTTGAAAAGCCGGGCAACCTGGATCTTGATCGTGTCAACGCGCAGCAGGCGCGCAGGTTTCTGGATCGGGTAGTGGGCTACATGGTATCGCCCTTGCTCTGGGAGAAGGTGGCGCGCGGGCTATCGGCCGGGCGCGTTCAATCGGTTGCGGTACGGCTTTTGGTTGAGCGCGAGCAGGAAATTCGGGCATTCATCCCGGAAGAGTACTGGGATGTGTTCGCCAACCTCAATACAACCGACGCCCAGAAGCTGCGATTTGAAGTTAAAAAGTACCAAAGTCAGGCGTTCAAGCCGCTCACCGAGGCGGAAACCCAAGTGGCGGTTAACGCCCTTCAAAATGCAGACTACCGCATTGTGGAGCGCGAAGATAAACCCACTAAATCAAAGCCTTCGGCGCCATTTATTACCTCTACGCTGCAGCAGGCTGCCTCTACCCAGCTGGGATTCAGTGTCAAGAAGACCATGATGATGGCTCAGCGCCTGTACGAGGCGGGCTATATCACTTACATGCGTACCGACTCCACAAATTTATCAGCCGATGCCGTTGCGGCCTGCCGCGATTACATTGTGGATAATTTCGGTAAGCGTTATCTGCCGGAATCGCCCAATGTGTACAGCAGCAAAGACGGTGCGCAAGAGGCGCACGAGGCCATTCGCCCGTCGGATGTAGGCTTGATGCCCGCGCACCTCAAAGGCATGGAGCGCGATGCTGAGCGCCTGTATGGGTTGATTTGGCAACGCTTTGTGGCCTGCCAAATGACACCTGCAGAATTTACCTCTACCGCCATAGTGGTGGGTGCTGGTGACTATGAACTGCGCACCCGCGGGCGGGTAATCCGCTTTGACGGCTTCATGAAAGTGATGCCCGCGCCTGCCAAAAAAGATGAAGACGTGGTGCTGCCGGATGTAAAAGTGGGCGATGCTCTAACGCTTTTGTCGCTGGAGCCTAATCAGCACTTCACCAAACCACCAGCACGCTATTCGGAAGCGGCATTGGTTAAAGAACTTGAAAAGCGCGGTATCGGTCGGCCATCCACTTACGCTGCCATTATCTCCACCATCCAGGATCGCGGTTATGCCCGCGTGGAAGGCCGCCGGTTTTTTGCTGAAAAAATGGGCGATATCGTAACCGAGCGGTTGGTGGAAAGTTTTGATGACCTGATGGCTTTCTCATTTACCGCCGAGATGGAGCAGCAGCTGGATCAGATCGCCACAGGTGAGCGCGGCTGGCGTGAAGTGCTGGATGAATTCTACGAGAACTTTTCCAAAAAGCTGGAGCTTGCCAAGTCGAAAGATGGTGGCATGCGCGCCAACGACCCAACCGATACCGACATTGCCTGCGGCAATTGCGGCAGGCACATGCAAATCCGTACCGGATCTACCGGTGTGTTTTTGGGTTGCTCAGGTTACGGGTTGCCACCTAAAGAGCGCTGTAAAAACACCATGAACCTGGTATCTGGTGATGAAGCTATCAGTGCAGACGACGAGGAAGCCGAAACCCGCCTGCTGCGCACCAAGCGCCGTTGTAAACTCTGCAAGGCCGCAATGGACAGCTACCTGCTAGATGAAACACGCAAGCTCCACATCTGCGGCAACAACCCAGATTGTGCCGGTTACGAAGTAGAAACGGGCACCTTCAAGATTAAAGGTTATGATGGCCCGGTGTTGGAGTGCGACAAGTGCAGCAGCGAAATGCAGCTGAAAACCGGTCGTTTTGGCAAATACTTTGGTTGTACAAACAGCGAGTGTAAAAACACCCGGAAGTTATTAAAAAATGGCGAGGCCGCACCACCTAAGATGGATCCGGTACCCATGCCGGAGCTGGCTTGCCAGAAGGTTGATGATCATTACATTTTGCGTGATGGCGCGGCAGGTTTGTTCCTGGCGGCCAGCCAGTTCCCAAAAAACCGCGAAACGCGCGCGCCCTTGTTGAGTGAGCTGCTGCCCCACAAAGATGAAATTGATAGCAAGTACGCGTTTTTATTCAGTGCGCCCGTTGCAGATGATGATGGCAACCCCACGGTTGTGCGCTTTAACCGCAAAGAAAAGGTGCACTATGTGCAGTCGGAGGTAGACGGCAAAGCCAGTGGCTGGAAAGCGGTTTACGAGGGCGGCAGGTGGGTTGTAGATAAGGCCACCAAGCGCGCGCCCAAGAAAGCTGCTGCCAAAAAGGCGCCGGCTAAAAAAGCGGCCGCCAAGAAAGCTACTAAGTCTTAGCCCTATGCAAAGTGCACGCGCTCACGTTAACCAGCAGCTGGCTTGGTGCCGGCTGCTATTAACACAATTTGAGCAAAGTGATTTACCCTGGCGTCAGCAGTGTTTAGTGCAAGCGCTGGGCTGGCACCTCAAGGCCTGTTATCAGGCATTTATTGCAGAGCTTGCGCAGGCGTTGCGCAGCACGGCACAGCTGCCAGAAACCGCGCGCGATGTCATACAAGCCATTCCCGCCGGGCGCGAAGTGCCAGCAGAGCTGCGCGAGCTGTTAAGGCTTGAATCCGGTGATTCCTGGCTGGCCTCACTACTGGCCTTGCCCGCACCGGGCAAGGCCAGTGCAGCGGATACGGGAGCGGACGCAGGGAAGGCAGGTGGCGCAAACAGCCAGATATTGGCTTCAGATAAGATTGCGGTATCCAAACCCCGGGTATTTGATTTGGCTCTGGCAAAGGCGTCGCTTGCCGCACTGGATGAGATTATTCAGCGCAATCGCGCCTTCTGCGATGAGTGCTAACCGGGCGCTACCTGGTAGGTTAATGGTAGGTTAAACCCTGCGCCTTTTTAAATCGCGTTGAAGTTTGGCAGCTTAGAGCGTTGCAGGGCTATACCTACACCCTTCCACAATTCATTAACCCAATCACTTTCCGGGCATCCTCTAAGTATCTTTCAAGCACCTTCCAAGTAACTTCCAAGCACCTTTCAAGCACCTTTCAAGCACCTTCAGTGGCCGTTTAAACGCCATTTAATCACCCAGGCGGCCAAGATAGCTCAATTGCTGGATGCCGCTATTTGCCGCTATGGCCTGGCGGGAACTCATCGCCAATTGCTGGTAGAATAGTGCCACTGTTTGTTTGGGAGTTGTTATGTCCTCTGATCTGTACGAAATAATTGAGCTTGCCTCGGGCGAGATTGCACTGCGCCGCGCCAACGAGGAAGGGGAGCCTTTAGTGACCATTCGCTTTTCTGAGGAGTCACAATATTTCTTACAAGAGGCGAAATACGATGTGGCCAAAGCAATGATCGAGGCGGGTATGGAAGCCGCTGGTGAAGTGGCCATGGAAAAATCTGATCAGGAAGAGGCCGCAGGCTCGCTTGATGAGGAGCTGGTTTCCAAAACCCTGCATTAAACCCGCCTAAGCTGTGCATTGCGCAACAGCGCGTATTGCGTGACCCTCGGTAGATCCGTTTGGTGTGCGGATTTGCCAGACCTGGTTGTAATCTGAATTCCCGTGCGGTGCTTTTCTGCTTTCTGTTAGCGGCTTGAGCCAGTGCATCGCGGCAGGTTAGTGCATGTGCCTGTTTTATACGCCCATGGCTCGCGTTAGTGTCAAACTTAGCCTGTGGTTTATGTGCAAGTAGGCTAAGTATGGCGTGGGCGTCAATAGTGATGCCTTAGGGCAGTTTCTAGTCAAACATATACAAACATATACAAACATAAGCAAACATAAACCAAAGATAAGCCAAAGGCTTAATGGGTACTTCAGCCGTGTGCTTTTAAAGGTATTAAGCGGCCTAGCTCTTGTTTACAAAGCGTAGCTTTGCATGCTTAACAGCTATTGCCGCTAGCCGCCAAAATTACCGAACTCATGCCCTCGTTGGCTGACCAAAATGAGCCGGCTGTTACCTTCATGGGCTGCGCGTTCCAGCTCTTTTAGTACATCTTTTGGTTGTGGGGGTAGCTCTGCAACTACCGTGTGGCTTGTGCCATTGCTAAGCGCCTCCCAGGTCATCCACAACACATCGTTATGGCTGCTGGCCTGGATCACCCGCAATGTTTGAGCGTTTACGCCTTGTGATTTTAAGGTGTGCTGTTGCGAGCTGCGAACGCTTATGAGTGTGAGCCATTGGCGCTGGTTGTTGTTGCCCAGAAAGCAAATCATGGGTAGCAGCATCGACTGCTGATCACCTTTGGGGATTACAAGCTCGGTAATGCGGCTTGTGGGTGTGCAGGTTTTGGGCTCTTGCGCAGCAAGGGCTGCGCGCGCTGAATTATTGTTCTGGAGTGCAATGGCCATAACCGAATACCTTTTAAGTGGCTTAGTTGCGGCGTAAAACGCCAACACTTAACCCTTCAATAGCAAAATTTTGCGACTTTAAATCAACTTCAATAACCGAGAACTCGGGGTTTTCCGGGTGCAATTTAAGTTGCGCACTGCCGCGGCGGTGTTCAAGCCGCTTTACGGTAACTTCATCTTCAATGCGGGCAACCACAATGTCACCGGTGCGCGCTTCTGTGGTGCGGTGTACTGCCAGTAAATCGCCATCGAGAATGCCGATGTCTTTCATGCTCATGCCGTTTACGCGCAGCAGGTAATCTGCTGCAGGGCTAAAAAAGCTCTGCGGGATTTCACAGTACTCTTCGATATTTTCTTCCGCCAATATGGGGTTGCCTGCCGCAACGCGCCCAATGAGTGGAATGCCTGTTTCAGATTCCGGCAACCGAATACCACGCGAGGCGCCGGCCACCATCTCAATGGCGCCTTTGCGGGCCAGCGCTTTCAGGTGTTCTTCAGCGGCATTCGCAGAGCGAAATCCCAACTCCTGTGCAATTTCAGCGCGGGTAGGTGGGTAGCCGGTTTCATCAATGCAGCGTTTGATGAGATCCAGAATTTCTTGTTGCCTGGCGGTGAGCTTGATCATTGGGTCTCCAGGGAGCGGGCGCTCTGTTTTTTTATACAGTAGCTGTGATTATATACAGTAAAATATATTCGGCAAGCACTTAGGCATCATAGCTATACTGAAAAGGGAGCTCTGGCTTCTAATTCTTTGAAGTAAAAGGAGTTTTTTATGTTTGATGCAAAAATGCCCGAGGCCTGGCGGGTGCTACGGATTCAGTCTGAGCTGGTTGATGGTATAGAGCAGCTTATTAAAGTGCGTGGCGCAGTGACAGTGTTCGGCAGCGCGCGCACCCGGCAATCTCACCCGCATTACGCCGATGCAGAGCTGTTGGGTAAGCTCTTGGCGGAGGCTGGTATTCCTGTGATTACCGGTGGTGGCCCGGGAGTTATGGAGGCGGCTAACAAGGGTGCCCAAGAGGCGGGCGGGGAGTCTATCGGGTTGAATATCACCTTGCCCATGGAGCAGGCGCCCAATCCTTTTCAGACTATCAGCCTGACATTTCGTTATTTCTTTGTACGCAAGTTCATGTTTGTGAAGCATGCCGTTGGCTTTGTGATTATGCCCGGCGGTTTCGGCACGCTCGATGAGCTGTATGAGGCGTTAACGCTGGTGCAGACTGGTAAGGTGTCGCCGTTTCCCATTGTGTTGGTTAACCGCAACTACTGGCAGGGGCTGCTGGATTGGATGCAGTCGACCATGGCGGGGCAGGGGTATATCAGTGCAGCTGATTTACAGCTGATTCAATTAGTGGATACCGCTCAAGAGGCGGCTGACATTATCAAGGCCCACGCGGCCTCTGCAATGGGCGTGCAACAAGCGCCCGTTGTATAGGTTAAAGGCAGCTGTTGCGTTTGGTTGGCTGCAGGCGGCCGCTAGTCGTCGGCCTCGGTGCCGGTAAAGGGTTGTGCCTCTAACTTTTCAATGTCCAGCGGCTCGATTGGGTGCTCGCCATCTATGCCGCATTGGCTTTTTAAGCCAGGCCCGGTTTCATAGGCTGATGTTGGGTCTTCTGGCGGGGCAGCGGCTGCGAGCGTGAGTTCTGGCCAAAGCTCGGCATCTATTTCATCTAGCGAGCCATCGGCGTATTGGATTTCAATAGTGGCGTGATCGGGATCCAGGGCAACAACTTCAAAATACTGGTTGGTTTCGCGGTTGTTGTACCACTGCCCGGTGTGTGGTGTGAGCATGATTTATGGCCTCCCATTGCGTAGTCGCGCGGTGCCTTGCGGCCACCTTGACACCCAGTTCATGTAAACGTATGTTCGATATTGAAAGGCGCCCTCAATCTTATGCGCTAACCATAATATAAGCCCTGCCAGAGAAGTTCGCATGTCCCAGCCTGATACCGTAGCCCGCATTCTGGATGCCGCAGAAGCCTTATTTGCCGAGCGTGGCTTTGCCGAAACCTCCTTGCGCACCATTACCAGCACGGCAGGGGTCAATCTGGCGGCGGTAAATTATCACTTTGGCTCCAAAAAGGAGCTGATTCAGGCGGTGTTTGCACGTTTTTTAACGCCATTCTGCCAAGAGCTGGATCGTTCGCTGGTGAAGCTCGTGGAGCGCAAGGGCAGTGAAATGCTTACCCCGGTAGACTTGCTCGATTGCCTGTTTTCCACCATATGCGATGGTTCCGAGGAGGGCAGCTTGGCGGCCCAGCGGTTTATGCGCCTGTTGGGGCTGGCCTACGCGCAGTCGCAGGGCCATATTCGGCGGTTTATCATTGCCCGCTACGGTGAACACTACCAGCGCTTTACCGGCCTGTTGCAAAAAGCGGCACCCGAGATAGATCCGGTCACCTTTTACTGGCGCCTGTATTTCATGCTAGGGGCCACCATCTTTACACTTTCAAGTTTCGATTCAATCAGCGCCATTCTCAAAGAGGATTTCGGTCAAGACAGCACGCTGGTAGGCACAACCCAAATGATGGTGCCCGCACTTTCAGGGATGTTTGCTGTCAAGTAGAATGCCGCTTTTACAATAATGAGGCAGGGGCCCATGTCAGCGGGTGTGGTAATGGTGGATGTGGCAGGCACGGCGTTGTCTGCTGAGGATGCAGAACTGTTGCGGCATCCGCAGGTGGGCGGCTTGATTCTGTTCAGCCGAAATTTCGAAAACCTCACTCAGTTACAGGCGCTTGTGCAGGCAGTGCGCGAGTGCAGCCCGGATATTCTTATCGCGGTAGATCACGAAGGCGGGCGCGTACAGCGGTTTCGCACAGAGTTCTCAGCCATTCCCGCAATGCAAAGTTTTTTACCGGATTTTCGCAAAAACCCGCAAGCGACTTTAAGCGCAGTGCGAGATGTGGGCTGGTTGATGGCCAGTGAGCTGTTGGCTACGGGTATTGATATCAGTTTCGCGCCGGTTTTGGATGTGGATGATCACCACTGCAAGGTGATTGCTGATCGCGCGTTTTCGCCTGAGCCTTTAGAAGTGGTGCAGCTTGCCGGTGCCTTCATGCGTGGTATGCATGAGGCGGGTATGGCCACCACGGGTAAGCATTTTCCCGGTCATGGTTCTGTAACCGGCGATAGCCACCTGGTGCAGCCCGTTGATGAGCGCAGTTTTGATGAGATTGCCGCCCACGATCTGGTGCCCTTCAAGCAGTTGTTGCCGCAGTTGGATGCGGTGATGCCCGCACACATTGTCTTCCCCCAAGTTGATGCCCGCCCTGTTGGTTTTTCAGCACATTGGCTGGGCCGTTGCCTGCGTCAGGATATGGGGTTTGAGGGTATGATTTTTAGCGATGATTTAAGTATGGCCGGTGCCCACAGTGCCGGTGATTATGCCGCGCGTGCTGATGCAGCCCTTGGCGCTGGGTGCGATATGGTGTTGGTGTGTAATGATCGCGCGGGTAGCTGGCAGGTGGTTAAGCACCTTGAGGCCTGTGCTACCGCACCCTCTGTACGGATAGCATCTATGCGCATGCGCCGCAGGGTGCACTGGGATGACTTGCGCCAGATGTCGCGCTGGCAGCACCTGGTGAGTGGCTTGCCTGGCATTGATGCGCCCGCAGTCGCTGTGGGTGAACCGCAGCAATAACATTGCGCGCAACTATTTAGATAAGAGTGGGTTTAATGGAACAACTAAAGCAGTCAATCGCGGCACTGGGTATAGAATCCTGGATGCTGGAAGTGTTTATTCTGGTTACGGCAACGCTCATTGTTGCATTCATTGTGCGCCGTGCGCTCAGGCGCTTGGTAGTGCACGCCGGTGCCACTAAAAGTTTGTGGGACGATGCATTGTTTTTGTCGGCGCAGCGCCCCATTGAGTGGGCGTTTTGGCTGGTGGGTATTAGCTGGGCGGCGGAAGTGGTGGCGCCGGCAACCGATACCGACATTCTGAATTTTGTAGAACCGCTGCGCACAGCCGGCATTATCGCGCTGCTGACCTGGTTTATTGTGGGGTTCATTGCGCGCGCGGAACAAAACCTCATGAGCCCCGAGTTCATGGATGCCCCCATCGATGAAACCACCGTCATGGCGCTGGGTAAGCTGTTGCGGCTTTCGGTAATTATTACCGCAGTTTTGGTGGCGCTGCAGACCTTCGGTTACAGTATTTCCGGTGTGCTGGCCTTTGGCGGCATCGGTGGTATAGCGGTGGGCTTTGCGGCCAAAGATTTGCTGGCGAATTTCTTTGGCGGCCTGATGATCTATTTGGATCGCCCCTTTGCGGTGGGTGATTGGGTGCGCTCGCCCGATAAATCCATAGAGGGCACCGTTGAGCACATCGGCTGGCGCCTGACGCGTATTCGCACCTTCGATAAGCGCCCCTTGTACGTGCCCAACTCTATCTTTACCCAAATTGCCGTGGAAAACCCTTCGCGCATGCTGAACCGCCGCATTTACGAAACCATTGGTATTCGCTACGACGACGCGGCGCACATGGATAAAATAGTGGAGGATGTAAAGGCCATGTTGCAGGCACACCCGGCAATTGATACCGATCAAACCTTGATTGTGAACTTCAATGCTTTTGCGTCTTCCTCGCTCGACTTTTTCGTGTACGCCTTTACCAAAACCACTAACTGGGTAGAGTTTCACGAGATCAAACAAGATGTATTGCTGAAAATTCTGGCAATTGTTGAAGGCCATGGCGCCGAGTGTGCCTTTCCTACTTCCACATTGCATGTGGCCGAGCCCATTCGCCTGGCGGCTGATGCAAAAGCCGAACAACCGACTAGGGATTGATTGATGTTGGCAGTTATCGGGGGCAGTGGTTGGGAATCTATGCCCGGCTTAACAGTGCAAGGCCACAGCGTACTGGCAACGCCTTACGGTGATTTGGCCGAGCCCATTGTGCGAGCCGAGCTTAATGGTGTGCCGCTGCTGTTTTTATCTCGCCATGGTGCAAATCATCAGTTGGCACCCCATCAAATCAACTACCGGGCAAACATTTGGGCGCTAAAAAATGCCGGCGCCACTGCGGTGCTGGCAATTAATGCCGTGGGGGGCATTACCGAGGATTTTGCGCCGGGTACCCTTGCGCTACCCGACCAGTTGATAGATTACACATGGGGTCGTGAGCATACCTTTTGGGCCGGCGACATGCTGCATGTGGATTTTGCCGAGCCCTTCGCCGGCTTGCTTCGCGAGCGCGTGCTGGCAGCTGCGGCCAGTGCCAAAGTAAGGTTGCACGCCGGTGGCACCTATGGCGTGACCCAGGGCCCGCGTCTGGAAACCGCCGCTGAAATTGCGCGCTTGGCCCGCGACGGCTGCAACCTTGTGGGCATGACGGCAATGCCGGAGGCAGCCCTTGCCCGCGAGCAAGCCTTAGCCTACGCCAGTGTGTGCATTGTGGTGAATTGGGCGGCGGGGGTAAGCCAAGACAAAATCACCGTGGAGTTTATTTACCAAGTGCTGGAAGACAGTCGCGCACCGCTTGAGGCCCTGCTGGCCTTGCTGCCGGCGCAGTTTGCTGTTTAGCCAATAGGGCGCTTGGGCAGCGGGCGGGTAGTGTGGTGGAATTTTTTACTTTACAGCGCAGTTAATATCCCTTAAATATAGGGGTTGCGGCTTGGGTGTGGGGACTCATGCAAGCTGCCAAGGTGTTAGGGCCACCAGGTTTGGCCCTAACCAGCAGGTTTTACACACATAAAAATAATGAGGTTGTTCACAATGGCTGATCGTGAAGTCGGTATTGTTAAGTGGTTTAACAATGCCAGGGGCTATGGATTCATTTCTTTTGGTGAAAAGCAGGAAGATGTGTTTGTTCACTACCGCAATATTCGGGGCGAGGGCTATCGCTCGCTGGCCGAGGGCCAGAATGTCGAATTTCAATTGCTAACAGGCGAAAAGGGCTTACAAGCCGAAGACGTAGTCTGTGTGTAATCTTTACAGCAGCACCGGCAGGCCGGTGTTGCTGTAGTGTTGCTTTAGCTACACCTGATGGTTGTTCGTGTTAACGCACAGTAAGCGCGCCGCTGTTAATTGCGGCGCGCTGCGCGCGCGTGACGAATAGGCCTAGGGTGTGTCTTGTAATGTTGCGGTTTCATCAGGCGCAATTTGAGCGCCGGGCTCAGGCAACGCATCTTGCTCAGGCAGTTCATAAGGTGTTACATAAACCATAATGCCAATTTTAGGGTGGTCGATGTAGTGCACCTCACCGCTGCGCATGCGTCTGTCTTGGGTGAGTGTGGCAAGGTTTGTGACTACGTAAGGTTTGGTGAGCATGCTTTGGTAGGTGGTGTCGATCACCTCATACTGGGCCCACAGATCATCGCGCCCATTGAGTTGGCCGGCATTTAAGTTAATGCTCTCGTCTTGAATATCTTCCGGGTGCCGCGCGGGTGCCGGCGGCAGGTTGGGCCAGCCCAGATCCCCTTGTCCGTAGTTTTCTGCAAATTCTGCAAACCATAAGTTGGTGTTTAAATGTAGATAGCGGGCAACCCCCAAGGCAATGGTGCCGCCAAGGGTTTGATCTTCTCCGAAAGTTTCACCGCCGCTCACAACAATGGCGGGCGCCGCTTCCGGTGCTACCACTGGTTGGCGCCAGGCCTCGTGAAAAAGAACTTCCTGACGGTTGCGTCTGGCAAGTGCGGCAATGGTGTCGTTCAGCCCGCGCAGAGATTGCGGCAATTTAATAAAGGGTGCGGTGGCTAACAGCTGCGCTTTTTCTTGTTCGGTAGCCTGGGTGGAATCATCGGTCTCTGTCTCTAAGGGCTCTGATGTTTGCTCGATCAAGAGCGCGTCTTGTTGCTGTTGGGCCTGGAGTGAGGCTATGGCTTCATCCAGTGTACGCAGGTACTGGGTGTTATTGCCGTAAGATAAAGAGACATCCTTGCGGAAGGTTTCTGCATTGGCGGCTATTTGGGCGTTGGCCGGCTGGGTAAAAATCGCGATTTCTACCTGGTACCAGCGCGGCTCTTCTCCACTTTGTGCGAACGCCTGCGGGCTAAGGGTCAATGCCAGCGTGGCCAGGGCGCGGGTAAATGTGCGGCCTAAGGTTCTTTGAATGGCGTACATAGTGAGTTTTTGTTCCTGTTGCTTTGCAATGCGGTTACTGTCGGTAGCTGGCCTGTCAGTGTGCCTGTGCCAGGCTTTCCAAAAGCTGCTCAACCGCGCCCAATCGGGCTTCGGGGTGTTCCATATCATGCATGAATTTCAAGCTGCTGGCCCCTGCTAATTGGTATTTCTGTGGTTGAGTCTGCACCATTTGGATGATCGCCATAGGGTCAACTTTGGGCTCTTTGCTAAAGTCGATTCTGCCGGCGCTGGCCCCTGCGTCAAGTTTTTCTACTCCCAGGGCTTCGGCGGTAAGCTTCAGTTGGGTAATGCGGAACAGGTTTTTAAGCGGGTCTGGCAGCAGGCCAAATCGGTCGATCATCTCCACCTGCAGCTCTTTCAGGTCGTTGGCGTCGGCGGCGTTGGCGATGCGCTTGTACATGATCAGCCGGCTGTGCACATCGGGTAGGTAGTCATCGGGAATAAGCGCAGGGATGCGCAGATTAATTTCAATGGCCGAGCCTAGCGGCGCGTCCAGATCTGGTTCTTTGCCGGCCTGGATGGCTTTCACCGCGCGATTTAGCATATCCATGTACATGGAAAACCCTACCGCAGCAATTTGGCCGCTTTGTTCATCGCCCAGTAGCTCACCTGTGCCGCGAATTTCCATGTCGTGCGTGGCCAGCGTGAAACCTGCGCCGAGGGTGTCTGCTTCGGCAATGGCCTCAAGCCGCTTAATGGCATCACTGGTGAGTGTTTTGGGGTTGGGCGTCATCAGGTAGGCATAGGCCTGATGATGGGAGCGGCCCACGCGGCCACGCAATTGGTGCAGCTGGGCGAGGCCGAATTTATCGGCGCGCTCAATAATAATGGTGTTGGCGTTTGGCACATCAATGCCGGTTTCAATAATGGTGGTGGCAACCAGAAGGTTAAAGCGCTTGTGGTAGAAGTCGCTCATCACCTTTTCAAGATCGCGCTCGCGCATTTGCCCGTGGCCAATGCCTATGCGTGCCTCGGGCACCAGTGCCTGTAATTCGCGCGCGGCTTTTTCAATGGTTTTAACTTCGTTGTGCAGAAAATACACCTGGCCGCCGCGGAGCAGTTCACGCAATATGGCCTCTTTTACCAGCGCATCGTCGCGCACGCGCACAAAGGTTTTAATGGATAGCCGTTTGTTGGGCGGTGTGGCAATAATCGAAAGATCCCTGATGCCGGCCATGCTCATGTTCAAGGTGCGCGGAATGGGCGTGGCTGTGAGGGTGAGAATATCCACTTCTGAACGTATGGATTTCAGTGCGTCTTTTTGCCGCACGCCAAAGCGGTGCTCTTCGTCGATGATTAGCAGACCAAGTTCACGGTAGTTGAAATCCGGTTGCAACAATTTGTGGGTGCCAACAATAATGTCCACCTTGCCGTCTTTTAATTTATTGGCAATGGCTTCAATTTCTTTACCGCTTTTAAAGCGTGATACCACTTCAATATTTACAGGCCAGTCGGCGAAGCGGTCTTTAAAACTTTCGTAGTGTTGTTGCGCCAGTAGGGTGGTGGGCACCAGCATGGCCACTTGTTTGCCACTTTGCACCGCAATGAACGCCGCGCGCATGGCAACTTCGGTTTTTCCAAAGCCTACATCGCCACACACCAGGCGATCCATGGGTGTGGTGGCCAGCATGTCTTTGCGCACCGCCGCAATGGCCTGTTCCTGATCGGGCGTTTCTTCAAAGGGGAAGCTTGCACTAAAGGCCGCATAAGCCTGGCCCGGGTCTTTAAAGGCAAAGCCCTTGCGGGCGGCGCGGCGGGCGTAGATGTCGAGCAGTTCTGCAGCCGTATCACGGACTTTTTCGGCGGCCTTGCGCTTGGCCTTAGACCAGTTTTCACTGCCAAGTTTATGCAGCGGGGCCAAAGATTCTTCTGTGCCGGAGTAGCGGCTAATCAAATGCAGGCTTGCTACGGGTACATAGAGCTTGGCATCGTTGGCATAGTGCAGTTCCAGAAATTCCTGCGCCTGGCCATCCAGTTCGATGGTGGTCAGGCCGCGATACCGGCCAACGCCGTGGTCTATGTGCACAACCGGTGCGCCAATGTGCAGCTCGGTTAAATTTTTAATGGCTTGGTCGTTATCGGTGGCGGTTTTCCGGCGCCGGCGCTGCTGTATGCGTTCGCCAAACAGGGCGCTCTCGGTAATGATGGCCAAGCGGGGTTGCTGTAAGTAGAGGCCTTGATCCAGCGGTGCTATGCAGATGCCCAGTGCTGCATCGCTTTCAACAAATGCGTGCCAGTTGTCGAAATGCTCGGGCGTAACCTTGATGCCGCGCAGCAATTCCAGCAATACTTCGCGCCGGCCTGCGGATTCAACTGAAAATAAAATCTTTTCAGGCTGTGTGTCTATAAAAGCTTTTAGTGCCGCAAGCGGCGTTTCGGCTTTGGCATCTACCGGCACGCTGGGTAGCACTTCGGCGGGCAGGGCAAGCGTGTCACCTGCAAGGTCGGTGCGCGGCAGTTTTGCGAGGGCGGCAAAGGCCTCGGCTACCGGTAAAAAGATTTCTTTGGGCGCAAGCAGCGGGCGCTCGGGGTCAACCCTGCGGCTTTCGTAGCGGCTATTAACTTCGCTCCAGAAACGCTCTGCAAGGGGCGTTAAGCTATCGAAGGTAATGACCCGTGTATGCGCAGGCAGGTAGTCAAACAGGCTTGCACATTCATCGAAAAACAATGGCAAATAGTACTCGATGCCCGAAGGTGCCAGCCCATCGCAAATGTCGCAGTACATGGGGCAGGCTTTGTGATCCACGTCAAAGCGTTCATGCCAGCGCAAACGGAATTCGCTAATGGCGGTTTTTGTCAGCGGAAATTCTCGTGCAGGCAGCAGCTCTACCGAGTCGATTTGCGTTTCAGTGCGCTGGGTTTCCGGGTCGAAGGTGCGCAGGCTTTCAATTTCATCGTCAAATAAATCGATGCGCAGCGGGCGCTCACTGCCGGAGGGGTAGATGTCCATCAGCGCCCCGCGAATGGCAAACTCGCCGTGTTCAAAGACGGTATCTACGCGCCGGTAACCGGTGGCTTCAAGCAGGCGGGCCTGTTCGTTCAAATCAAATTGTTGGCCGGTTTTTAAAATCAAGGTGTTGCCGGTAACAAAAGACACGGGCGCAAGCCGGTACAAAAGGGTGGTCACCGGTGCCACCAGAATGCCTTGCTTGGCGGTGGGCAGCTGATAGAGCGCGCGCATGCGCTCTGAGATGATGTCCTGGTGTGGGCTGAAAGTGTCGTAGGGCAGGGTTTCCCAATCGGGCAATGCCATCACCGGGGTTGTATTGCCCGCAAAAAAACTGAGCTCATCCTGCAGCTGCTGCGCGGTGGCAGAATCTGGCGTGATAACGAGGGTCAGCCCCTTGTGCTTGGCCGCACCCAGGGCAATGGCCAGGGCGTTGGCGGCACCGGGTAACAGGCCCCAGCGTTGATTGAATTTGGCGGTGTCTGATAAGTCAGGGGTAAGGGCTTTGAGCGCGCTTGAGATATTCATGTATACCTGTGCTGCGGCGGGGCCTAAGGGCCGTGGGCAAAAAGTCGATTATTGTACCGGCTTGGTGCGCCGCTGCCAGCCCCGAGTGATAAATAGTGACTATGGCCGTTATTTTGTTCCCGGTTATCTTGCGTGGCCTAGGGGGAGAAAGGATAATACCGGGCCTCTCTATTAGAGATAAGTGATTTTACTAAGCTGGCCAAAAGAGCCGGCGCAGCGGTAAGGCAAGTGCTTTACTGAACTTTACTTAGACTTTATTAAAGGTGCATCCCCGTGAATCGTCCAAAGCCCGTCGACTTCTTTAAAGACTGGAAAGAGCGTGAGGCGCTCGCCGAAGCCATGATCCCCATGGTTGGCAAGCTCAACCGCGAGCAAAACGTAGGTATTTATATCTATGGCCGTTCGCTGGTTAACAGCTCTGTGATCGACATTATGAAAATCCACCGCTTCGTGCGTCAGGTGGAATCCAACGAATTATCCGAATTTGAAACCTTCCCCGTATTGAAGGCCGTGTGTGAGCTGGACCTTGGTCGCGCGCATATCGATATCGGCCAGATTACTGTGAAGTACATGAAAGATTCACGGGGCCTGTCGGTACAGGATTTCGTGCGTGAAGAGCTGCGCGATGCCATTGGCGCCGAGTTCAAGCCGCTGCCCCAGTCGCAGGATGTTGTGCTCTACGGTTTTGGCCGGATTGGCCGATTGGTGGCCCGCCTGCTCATCGAAAAGGCCGGCAGTGGAGATGTATTGCGTTTGCGTGCAATTGTGGTGCGTAAAAGCAGCCTGGAAAACGACCTTGAAAAACGTGCCTGTTTGTTGCGTCGCGATTCGGTACATGGCCAGTTTAAAGGCACCATTCGCGTAGATGAAGAAACCCAGAGCCTGGTGTGTAACGGCAATGTGGTGAAGATGATTTACGCCGATAATCCGGCAGAGGTGGACTACACCGCATACGGTATTAACAACGCCCTGGTGGTAGATAACACCGGTGTGTGGCGTGATGAGGCAGGTTTGAGCCAGCACCTTAAGGCCAAGGGTGTGGCAAAGGTGATGTTGACGGCGCCTGGCAAGGGCGACATTAAAAACATTGTGTACGGTATCAACAACGATGCCATCAGCGCCGAAGACAAGATCATTTCGGCAGCCTCCTGTACCACTAACGCCATTGTGCCTGTGCTCAAGGCGGTAATGGATAAGTACGGGGTGAACCACGGCCACGTTGAAACCGTGCACTCTTACACCAATGACCAAAACCTCATCGATAACTTCCACAAGGGTGAGCGCCGGGGCCGCAGTGCGCCGTTGAACATGGTGTTAACCGAAACTGGTGCGGCAAAGGCTGTGGCCAAGGCGCTGCCGGAGCTTGCGGGTAAGCTGACCGGTAACGCCATCCGGGTGCCCACGCCGAACGTGTCTATGGCTATCTTGAACCTGGTATTGGACAAAGACGTAACCAAAGACGAGCTCAACCAGTACATGCGCGATGTGGCGCTGCATTCGCCGCTTCAGCAGCAAATCGACTACACCAACTCCTCTGAGGTGGTGTCCTGTGATTTTGTGGGCTCTCGCCATGCTTGTGTGTATGACAGTGTGGCCACCATTGCCGATGGCAATAACGTGGTGATCTATTGCTGGTACGACAATGAATTCGGCTATAGCTGCCAGGTGGTTCGCTGCCTGGAAGACATGGCGGGTGTGCGCTACGACATCTACCCCAAATTGAACTAGTTCATTGGTTGTTGAAAAACCCGCTGCGGCGGGTTTTTTTATGGGCAGACAAGGCGTTTGTTTAAAAAATGATCTATTCTCGAGGCTTTGGTCGTAAGAGCCTGAGATTTCAGGGTTTTTTGTTCCCAAATAGGGGCAGAAAAGTGTGAGATCACTGGCATGTGAGCAAGGGGGTCTTTATAATTGCCGCCGTTTGCCCAGAGCCGAATGCTTTTCTAGTGCTTTCGTCTAAACTAGAACAAGTTTTTGTAGCAGGAATTTAAGGGGTTTTGTGCCCCCAGGCACCAGGCTGTTCTGGCTGTACAGCGTCAAATCGGTTGAGCTTTTATCGGGCGCCGGGTTCCCGGTGGCTGCGCGGATTTCGTTGTAAATTTAGTGATTTTTCAAGGTTAAGCCTTGAATCTTGGGCCACGGCAGGCCCGGAAACGATTTTTTGTAACTACCAGTAACTTTTTTAAACTTCCAAGTAATTAGGCAGGACGTATGATCAAGATCCGTCGGGGATTGGATTTACCTATATCCGGTGCTCCCGAGCAGACCATTCATGACGCCCCTAAAGCCAGGTCGGTTGCGGTCATTGGCGTGGATTACCACGGCATGAAACCCACCATGGCTGTAAAAGAGGGTGACAAGGTCAAGCTAGGGCAGCTGCTGTTTACTGACAAAAAAACCGAAGGCGTGCGCTATACAGCGCCTGCCGCCGGTACGGTTGCAGCGATTAACCGCGGTGCCAAGCGCATGCTGCAATCGGTTGTCATTGATGTTGAAGGCGAAGAGGCGGAGCAATTTGCACGCTTTGAGCCGGCAGCCTTCGCCACGCTTGAGCGCCAGCAGGTGGTTGATAACCTGGTGAACTCGGGGCTCTGGACAGCGCTGCGCACGCGCCCTTACAGCAAGGTGCCAGCATTGGATGCGACGCCTAAGTCGATTTTTGTGACTGCCATGGATACCAACCCATTGGCGCTGGACCCTGCGATCGTCATCGCCGAGCAAAGCGAGGCCTTTAATCAGGGCTTGCAGTTGCTTACGCGCTTAACCGAAGGTCCGGTTTATGTGTGTAAAGCCGCCGGTGCAAACGTAGAAGTGAACAGCTTCGAGCGTGTATCCGTACACGAGTTCGGTGGTGTGCACCCGGCAGGCAATGCCGGTACCCACATCCACTTCCTAGACCCGGTGAGTGCCAGCAAATCTGTGTGGACCATCGGTTACCAGGATGTGATCGCCATGGCGAAGCTCTTCACCACCGGTACACTTGCCACCGAGCGCGTGATTTCGCTGGCAGGCCCCCAGGTTGAAAAGCCCCGTTTGCTGCGCACACGTCTGGGTGCCAACCTTGAAGAAATTCTGGCTGGTGAGTTGAAAGACGGTGAAAACCGCGTGGTTTCAGGTTCTGTGTTCGGTGGTCGCAAAGCCTTTGGCCCCTACGGGTTCCTGGGCCGTTACCACACTCAGGTAACCGTGCTGCTGGAAGGGCGCGACCGTCCATTCCTGCACTACCTGCGTGCCGGCTTTAACCTGTTTTCAACCACCGGCATTTACATTTCCAAGTTGCTCGGTGGCAACAAGAAGTACGACTTCACCACCACCACAGCGGGCAGCGAGCGTGCCATGGTGCCCATTGGTACCTACGAGCGCATCATGCCGCTGGACATTTTGCCAACGCAATTACTGCGTTCGCTGATTGTTGGCGACACCGACATGGCCCAGAAGTTGGGCGCACTGGAATTGGACGAAGAAGATCTGGCTTTGTGTACCTATGTTTGCCCGGGCAAATATGAGTATGGCCCCATTCTTCGGGATAACCTTACCCGTATTGAGAAGGAGGGCTAAGGCATGAAAGCATTACGCAATTGGTTCGATAGCCTCGAGCCCCACTTCCACAAAGGTGGAAAATACGAAAACTGGTACGCGCTCTACGAAGCCATTGATACCGGTTTGTTCCGTCCATCGGATGTCACCAAAACCACGTCGCACGTGCGTGACGGTATTGACCTCAAGCGCATCATGATCACCGTGTGGGCTTGTACCTTCCCGGCCATGTTCTACGGCATGTATAACTTGGGTTTTCAGGCCAACACGGCCATGGCAGACCTGGGTATTGCCGCGGTAGAAGGCTGGCGCGGTGGCTTGATTGAGCTGTTCGCCGGTTACTCTGCCCATAGCATTTGGGACAACCTGATCCACGGTGCGGCTTACTTCCTTCCTATTTACATGACCGTGTTTGTAGTGGGCGGTTTCTGGGAAGTGCTGTTTGCCATGAAACGTGGCCACGAAGTAAACGAAGGTTTCTTCGTAACCTCTATATTGTTTGCCTTGATCTGTCCGCCAGATATTCCCCTGTGGATGGCGGCGCTGGGTATTACCTTTGGTGTGGTTATTGCCAAAGAAGTATTCGGCGGTACCGGCAAAAACTTCCTTAACCCGGCGCTTGCCGGCCGTGCTTTCCTGTTCTTTGCCTACCCAGCTGAAATGTCTGGCGATCAGGTGTGGACTGCGGTAGACGGCTTCTCGGGCGCCACTGCGTTGTCTGTTGCCTACTCGGATGGCATGTCTGCCTTAACCGACCAAATGACCTGGCTCGATGCCTTCTTCGGCAACATGCAAGGCTCTATTGGTGAAGTATCTACCCTTGCGATTCTGATCGGCGGTGTGGTGCTGGTGGCCTGCAAAATTGCTTCGTTGCGCATCATTACCGGTGTGATGGCAGGCATGATGGCCACCTCTTTCCTGTTTAACCTGGTGGGTAATCCTGAAACCAACCCCATGATGGCCATGCCCTGGTACTGGCACTTGGTAGTGGGTGGTTTTGCCTTCGGTATGGTGTTCATGGCAACCGACCCTGTGTCTGCTGCAATGACCGAGTCTGGCAAGTTGTGGTTCGGATTCTTGATTGGCTTTATGGTTGTTGTCATCCGTGTAGCCAACCCTGCATTCCCGGAAGGCATGATGTTGGCCATCCTGTTTGCCAACCTCTTTGCGCCACTGATCGACCACTTCGTGGTTCAAGCAAACGTTAAGCGGAGGCTGGCACGTGGCTAATAACGATACTATTAAAAAGACGATTATCGTCGCTTTATCGCTGTGTATTGTGTGTTCTGTGGTGGTGTCTACCGCTGCAGTAATGCTCAAGCCCATGCAGGTAAAGAACAAAGAGCTGGATTTTAAGCGCAACATCCTGATGGCCGCAGGCCTGATGGAAGAGGGTAAAACCGTTGAAGAGCTGTTTGCGCAGATCGAAACTCGCGTAGTGGATCTTGAAACCGGTAAATTTACCGAAGAAGTTGCACCGGCAAACTACGATCAGCGCAAAGCGTCGAAAGACCCTGCGCGCTCCACCAAGCTTGAGCCACAAGAAGACATCGCCAAAATTGGCCGCCGTGAAAACCTGGCCAAGGTGTTTTTGCTAACAAAAGATGGCGATATCGAAAAGGTAATTTTGCCCGTTAAAGGTTATGGCTTGTGGTCTACCTTGTACGGCTTCATTGCCCTTGAATCCGATCTCAACACCGTTGTTGGGCTGGGCTTTTACGAGCACGGCGAAACACCGGGCCTGGGTGGTGAAGTGGATAACCCCAAGTGGAAAGCACTGTGGGTGGGCAAAGAAGTGTATGACGGCGGTGCAGTTGCGATCGACGTGATAAAAGGTTCAGCACCTGCCGGTGACGAGCACAAAATTGATGGTTTGTCTGGCGCAACACTCACCAGTGTGGGTGTAGAAAACCTGGTGCGTTTCTGGATGGGCGAAAACGGCTACGCCGAGTTCCTCACTAATCTGAAAAATGGGGAGGCTTAATTCATGAAGACTAAAGAACTTCTGTTTAAACCCGTCATTGAGAACAACCCCATTGCATTGCAGATTTTGGGTATTTGTTCCGCGCTGGCTGTAACTACCTCACTGAAAGTGACGCTGGTTATGTGCGTGGCGCTGACGCTGGTAACCGCATTTTCAAACCTGTTTGTGGCCCTGGTTCGCAAGCACATCCCAAGCAACATTCGTATTATTGTGCAGATGACCATCATTGCCTCACTGGTAATTGTGGTTGATCAGGTGCTAAAAGCAGTGGCCTACGATATCAGCAAGCAGCTTTCGGTATTTGTTGGCCTGATCATCACTAACTGTATTGTGATGGGCCGCGCCGAAGCCTTCGCCATGAAAAACCCGCCAATCCCAAGCTTTTTAGATGGCATTGGCAATGGTTTGGGTTACTCGGCACTGCTGATTGTGTTGGGTGTTGTGCGTGAACTGTTTGGTTCTGGCTCGCTCTTGGGTTACAAGTTAATGCCACTGGTCACTGAAGGTGGCTGGTATGTGTCTAACGGCATGCTGCTGCTTGCGCCTTCTGCTTTCTTCCTTATCGGTTTGATTATTTGGGCCATTCGCGCCTATAAGCCTGATCAGGTGGAAGAAGAGGAGTTCAAGATTTGCTCCAACACCAAAGCGCAGGAGGCTTAATCGATGGAAGCGTTGCTGAGTTTATTTGTTAAGTCGATCTTCATTCAAAACATGGCCCTGGCGTTCTTCCTGGGCATGTGTACCTTTTTGGCTATCTCCAAAAAGATTGAAGCGGCGTTTGGTTTGGGTGTGGCGGTTGTGGTGGTATTGGCCATTACTGTGCCGGTGAACAACCTGCTGTACACCTACCTGTTAAAAGACGGTGCCCTGGTTTGGCTTGGGCCGCAGTTTGCCAGTGTAGATTTGAGCTTTTTGGGCTTGATTACCTACATCGGTGTAATTGCCGCCATGGTCCAGATTCTGGAAATGCTGTTGGATAAATACGTACCTGCGCTGTACAACGCGCTGGGCGTGTTCCTGCCGCTGATCACCGTAAACTGCGCCATCATGGGTGCATCTCTGTTCATGGTTGAGCGTGACTACAACCTGGCTGAATCTACCGTGTTCGGTATTGGTTCTGGTGTGGGCTGGGCGCTGGCAATCACCGCGCTGGCCGGTATTCGCGAAAAAATGAAGTACAGTGATGTGCCTGCGGGTCTGCGTGGCCTGGGCATTACCTTTATCACCGTTGGTTTGATGTCGCTTGGCTTTATGTCATTCGGCGGCATCGACCTGTAAGCGAGGTAAGAACTTTAGATGGACATTACAATTATTGCTGGCGTCGTGATGTTCACGGTCATCGTGCTTTTGCTCGTGGCTGTGATCCTCGGCGCTCGCTCAAAACTGGTTAATTCCGGCGATGTCACCATCGTCGTTAACGATGAGAAAACCATCACTGTGCCTGCCGGCGGTAAGCTGCTGCAAACCCTGGCTGATAGTGGCTTGTTCCTGCCCTCGGCTTGTGGCGGCGGCGGTAGCTGTGCGCAGTGTAAGTGCATTGTGAACGAAGGTGGCGGCGAGATGCTGCCCACTGAAGAATCGCACTTCACCAAGCGTGAGGCCAAAGAAGGCTGGCGCTTATCTTGCCAGACGCCGGTGAAGCAAAACATGAAGGTGCACGTTGAAGAAGACGTGTTTGGTGTGAAGCAGTGGGAGTGTACCGTTGAGTCCAACCCCAATGTTGCCACCTTTATTAAAGAGCTGACGCTCAAGCTGCCAGAGGGCGAGAACGTCGATTTCCGTGCCGGTGGTTACGTGCAGCTGGAAGCGCCACCACACCATGTGAAATTCAAAGACTTCGAAATCGAAGAGAAATTCCGTGGCGATTGGGAGCACTTTGGCTTCTTTAACCTGGAGTCAAAGGTAACCGAGCCGGTTATTCGCGCATACTCCATGGCGAACTACCCGGAAGAGAAGGGCATTGTTAAGTTCAATATCCGTATTGCAACGCCACCACCGCGCACGCAGGGCTTGCCACCAGGCCAGATGTCCTCTTACGTGTTTAGCCTGAAGCCCGGTGACAAAGTGACCGTATACGGCCCCTTTGGTGAGTTCTTCGCCAAAGACACCGATGCCGAAATGGTGTTTATCGGTGGCGGTGCCGGCATGGCCCCCATGCGTTCGCACATCTTTGATCAGCTGCGTCGCTTGAAGTCCAAGCGCAAGATGTCTTTCTGGTACGGTGCGCGTTCGCTGCGTGAGCTGTTCTACAAAGAAGACTACGACATGCTCGCTTCCGAGAACGAAAACTTCGATTGGCACATTGCCTTGTCTGATCCGCAGCCAGAAGACGATTGGACAGGCCTGACCGGCTTCATCCACAACGTGTTGTACGAGCAGTATCTGCGTGATCACGAAGCGCCGGAAGATTGTGAGTACTACATGTGTGGCCCGCCAATGATGAACGCGGCGGTGATTAAAATGTTGAAGGACCTTGGTGTTGAAGACGAAAACATCATGCTTGATGACTTTGGCGGCTGATTTGGCAGCCGGGGTCTGGTTAAAAGCGAGGGCGCGCAAGCGCACCTCGTTTTTGTTTTTGTGGCTATTGGTTTTTTGCCTGGTAGCTTGCCAGGCAGACCCGGCTGCATATGAAAAGCTGGCCGGTAAAACCATGGGTACCAGCTACCACGTGACACTGGTAGGTGAGGTGGAAGATGCCGCCAGCCTGCAAGCAGAGATCGATGCGCTTTTGGTGCAGGTGAATAAGGAAATGTCTACTTATGATCCTGAATCTACCCTGATGCAGTTAAACCGCGCGCCTTTGGGTGAGGCCTTCGCGCTGCCCGCTGGCTTGCAATACGTGTTGGCTGAATCGGGCCGCTTGCATGAAGCCACAGGCGGTGCCTTTGATGTCACCGTGGGCCCTTTGGTTAACCGGTGGGGGTTTGGGCCTGAAGCCGAGCAGGCGCTGCCCAGTGCCGAGGAAATCGCTGCACTGCAGGCCCGCGTGGGTTTTGGCTACCTGTCGTTTTCTGAGTCTGGCGGTACTGTTACCCGTGAGCGCGATGTGTTTGTAGATTTGTCTGCCATTGCCAAAGGTTACGGCGTTGATCGCGTTGCCGAGCTTTTACAAGGTAAGGGGTTTGACAACTTTCTTGTGGAAATCGGCGGCGAATTGCGGCTTGCGGGTGTGAACCCCTACGGTAAGCCTTGGCGTATTGCCGTGGAGCGCCCGGAATTGGCCCCTGGTAGTGTTCAGGCCGCCATTGGCGTATCCGACATGGCAATGGCGACATCGGGTAATTACCGTAACTTTCGTTGGATTGATGGCAAGCAGTATGCCCATACTATCAGCCCCGTGACAGGCTGGCCGGTAGAGCATCAAATGTTATCGGTGACCGTACTTGCTGAAAATTGCACACTGGCAGACGGTTTGGCCACGGCTTTCAGTGTTATGGGGCCCGCCGATACGCTGGCTTATGCACAAAAGCACGGGCTTGCGGTATTTCTGCTTGAACAGCAAGGCGATAAAATAGTTGAACGCTGGTCCAAGGCGTTTGAACCCTACCTGGAAGATTGAGCGGCCAAGCCGCGTGTAGAGGTGTGAGATGGCAACATTTTTAGTGGCGTTTGTGGTGCTGGGGCTGGTGATTATTGCCATGTCTGTAGGCGTGTTACTGGGGCGCAAGCCAATCAGTGGTTCCTGTGGCGGTATGAGTGCCTTAGGGATGGAAGTTGCCTGCGATATTTGCGGCGGCGACAAAGGCAAGTGTGAAAAAGAAACCAGCAAATCCGGCGCAGATGCATCAGATTTGTCTTACGACGCAACCAAATAAGGCGCGTTGTTTTCGATATTAGCGGAGTGAGATGCATGGCGAAGAAGTATCACTATGATGTATTGGTGATTGGCGCGGGCCCCGGTGGTGAGGGCGCTGCAATGGCGGCGGCTAAGGCCGGCAAGCGCGTAGGTGTGATTGAAAACCGGCAGGGTGTGGGCGGTGCCTGTGTGCACAAGGGCACAATTCCCTCTAAATCACTACGTCATGTTGTGAAGCAAATTATCCGCCATAAAATCAGCTCGTTGTTTCGCACCACCGGTGATGCCCATATTTTCAGCTACCCGAAGGTATTGGCTGAGGCCTTGCGGGTAGTGCCCAAATATGTGGATTTGCATACCGACTTTTACACCCGCAACCGCGCCACCATCATTGTGGGTGAGGCAAGCTTCGTTGACGCGCACACTGTGTCGGTCAGGCTGGTTGATGGCGCAAAAGAGCAGATAACTGCCGAGAAAATTGTTATCGCCACCGGTTCGCGCCCCTATCACCCGGCAGATATTGATTTTAACCATGCGCGCGTGTACGACAGCGACACCATTTTGGATATGAAACACACGCCGCGTCATATCATTATTTATGGTGCGGGCGTGATTGGTTGTGAATATGCCTCAATATTTTCAGGCCTTGGTATCAAGGTGGATTTGATCAACAGCCGCGAGCATCTGTTAACCTTCCTGGATGACGAAATTTGTGACGCCCTGAGCTATCACCTGCGCGACATGGGTGTGACTGTGCGTCACGGCGAGGAATATGAATCCCTTGAGGCCACAGACCGCGGTGTTACCTTAAAGCTTAAATCCGGTAAGCGCATTCACGGTGATGCGCTCTTGTGGTCTAACGGGCGCACAGGTAATACCGATAGCCTTAATTTGGGCGCGATTGGCCTGGAGGCCGATGGCCGTGGCCAGGTTCGCGTAAATGATATGTACCAAACCAGCATAGAAAACATTTATGCGGTGGGTGATGTAATTGGCTGGCCATCGTTGGCCAGTGCGTCTTACGATCAGGGCAGGGCGGCGGCTACCAATATTTTGGGCCAGGAGAGCCGGTTTGTGTCTGATGCGCCCACGGGAATTTATACGTTGCCCGAAATCAGTTCAATTGGCAAAACCGAAACCGAGCTAACTGCTGCAAAAATTCCCTATGAAGTGGGGCGGGCATTTTTTAAAAATACCGCGCGCGCGCAAATTTCTGGCGAAAAGGTTGGTGTGCTTAAAATTTTGTTTCATGCAGATACCCTTGAGATTCTTGGTATTCACTGCTTCGGTGCAGAGGCTGCCGAAATTATTCACATTGGCCAGGCCATTATGAACCAGCAGGGTGAAGCCAATAGCATTGCTTATTTCGTGAATACCACCTTTAACTACCCCACTATGGCAGAGGCCTATCGCACGGCCGCATTAGACGGGTTAAACCGGGTCAACCGCATCTAGTAAAGGCGTGTTTTAACCTCTTGTGGTTACCGAGTGATGTGATAATCCGGCATTGTTAATACGCACAAAAAACCCCGCCAATAGGCGGGGTTTTTTGTTGTCTAGTGTGTTTGCAGTATCAGTCGGGCGAATCTACTGGCGTAGGCGTTTTGTGCATTGCCTTGGGTTGGTGCCTGAGTACTGCGTGAATCACGTGCTCGCCTTCAAAGTACACCATGAAGTTGCTGTACTCCCAGCGGGTGATGGGCGGGTTGCCCCGTGCGGGGTGTTGTTTTTCAGCCGCGCCAAACTTGCTCTCTACCTGCGTCATGGTTTGGCCTTTGGTGGGCAGTGTGAGGCCGTCTATGCCTTGCTGACCTACGGGAATACGGATTTCTTCCGCGTGTAAAGCGGGCGCAAATACGATAGCTAGCAAAAGTAATAGGTGTTTCATGGTGTTACTCCTCTTATCGCAGGGTGGCCTTAAGACCGTGAGCGCCGTTGGGCACTGATGATATGCCGCCCCAGTAGTTGTTGGTCGCTGTCGGCTTGCTCCAGAAACTCGCAGCCAATCAGCCACCCTGTGCCCTTTGCGTCGCACCTTACCACTTTGGCGTAGTTAAACAATGTGAAGTGGCTGGCAACGAAGGTTATCGCAAGCGCCAGACACGTATTCAGTGGCAGTGCATCGGCTTGCTCAAAGGCAAGGCCGTTGGTGCTGATGCTAACCGTTTGCTGCTTTGACGTTGTGTGCTCGGCGGCCAGCGCGTTTGCCAGCAGGTCCAGGCGTTTGTCCTGCAACCTTAATGCGTGGGCAACACTGCTTTCAAGGCTGCCGATCAGGGCCTGCAGCTCAAGGCCTAAACGCGTGAATTCGGTCAGTGTGTGTAGTTGCTCAAACTCCGGAAAATGGGCCGCAGCGGGTTTTTCGGTGTTGTTGGTCACCACTGCGTGCAACGCTACCCGCTCTTGAATTCTGAAGGCTTCGCGCTGGTCTTCCGGTGTTGATTGTCGGGCCATGGTGTACCTCCGTTTTGCCTTTCTTGTTATACCACGAAACCGCCTTGCTCGCGTGTGCCGGGGCTTGTGCCAATCGGGCGGCTCGGGTTTAATGCGCCCATGAAGTCTATGCCTCTTTTTATTGGTCTGCGCTATATCCGCGCTCGCCGTCGCAACCAGTTCATCTCGTTTTTGAGCGGCTTTGCCATGCTGGGCATGCTGCTTGGGGTGGGGGCATTGGTTATTGTGCTCTCTGTGATGAATGGCTTCGACAGAGAGCTCAAGGGCCGCCTGTTGGCGGCTATCCCTCACGGGCTCATAGCCGAGCCCGCCGGTACGCGGGATTGGGTTGCGCTGGCCGAGCGTATAAAGCACCCGGATATTTTAGCAACCGCTCCCTATGTAGAGGGCTTTGCCATGCTCGGGTTTGGCCGCTCGTTACAGGCGGTGGAATTCAACGGCATTGAGCCTGCTTTGGAGGGTGCGGTATCGGATATTGCCGATCACATGGTGATGGGGCAGCTGGATTCACTGGCGCCCGGCACCTACGGCGTGGTGCTGGGTCGCATACTGGCGCGCCAGTTGGGCGTGGTGCCCGGCGATAAGATCATGATGACCTTGCCGCAGTTGAATGTCACACCGGCCGGTATTTTTCCGCGTGTTAAACGCTTCACTCTGGTGGGCGTATTCGAGGTGGGGGCGCAGGTAGATCAATCACTGGTGTTAATGCACCTGGAGGATGCGCAGAAGCTTTTGCGCATGGGCGCAAACGTAGACGGCGTGCGCGTGCGCGTAAGTGATATGTTTAACGCCCAAACCGTGCTGCAAGATGTTCGCAATCAACTTGGTGGCACTGTAGAAGTGCGAAGCTGGATGCAAACCCAAGGCAGTCTGTTTCAAGCCATCAAAATGGAAAAAACCGTGATTACGGTTTTGCTGCTGATCATTGTATTGGTGGCTGCATTTAATATTGTCACAAGCCTGATCTTGATGGTGGCCGATAAACGCGCCGACATTGCCGTACTGCGCACGCTGGGTATCACCGCCAGGGAGGTAATGGCCATTTTCATGGTGCAAGGCTCAGCGGTAGGCATGATTGGAATTGTTGGCGGGGCACTGCTGGGGTCACTCATTGGTATTTATATTGGCCCCATTGTTCAGTACCTGGAGTCACTTACCGGGCTGTATGTATTTGATCCCTCCGTGTATTTCATAAGCCATTTGCCATCCCATTGGCAGTGGCAAGACGTTGCCTTGGTTGCCAGTGTGGGCGCGCTATTGAGTGTGTTGGCAAGTTTATACCCGGCATATCGCGCCTCTAAAGTAGAACCTGCAGAGACACTTCGCTATGAGTAATATTGAACCCGTTTTATCCTGTGTCGATCTCTGCAAGTCATACAGCCAGGGCCCGAGCGTTGTTCAGGTGCTTAAGTCTGTAGCCTTTCAATTGCGCCCGGGTGAGCGCGTGGCCATTGTAGGTTCCTCGGGTTCAGGTAAATCTACGTTACTGAATTTATTAGGAGGGCTGGATACGCCCACGCAGGGCTCGGTGATGCTCGCAGGCAAGCCCTTGTCTGAGCTTTCCGATAATGCTCGCGGGCGCTTGCGCAATCAGCATTTGGGGTTTGTGTATCAATTTCATCATTTGTTGCCGGAATTCAGTGCCCGTGAAAATGTAGAAATTCCCATGCGCATAGCCAAGATGCCGGCCACTACTTATCGCGCGCGTGCAGAAACCTTGCTCGCTCAGGTGGGCCTTGCGCACAGGCTGGATCACAAGCCCTCGGAACTTTCAGGCGGTGAGCGCCAACGCGTGGCAATTGCCAGGGCGTTAGCCATGCAACCTGCATGCGTGTTAATGGATGAACCCACCGGCAATCTGGATGCAGAAAATGCCGAGGCAATTCAGGCCTTGATGTTGTCTTTAAGCCAAGAGCATGGCCTTGCGTTTGTGGTGGTCACCCATGATATGGCACTGGCCGAACGAATGGATCAAGTGTTGTTGCTGGAAAAGGGCAGCCTAAGGGCGCACCCATGAATAGCCTGCCGCTTTGGATAGGCCTGCGCTACACCGGCAGTAAGCGCCGCGACCAAATGGTGAGTTTTATCTCGTTGGTGTCCATTATCGGTTTGGTAATGGGGGTTAGCCTGCTCATTGTAGTGATGTCTGTAATGAATGGTTTTGATCGCGAGTTGCGCGAGCGCATTCTGGGCGTAATGCCACAGGCAATGGTTATGCACCGTCAGGGCGTGGAAAACTGGCAGGAAAAGGCGCAAGAATTTGCCCGTCATCCGCTGGTGCTGGGCGCAGCACCTTACGTGCAAGTGCAGGGGATGATCAGCCATGCAGATCAGGTTGCCCCCGTGAGTGTTTACGGGGTAGATGCCTCACAAGAGCCTCAGGTGTCGCGCTTGCCGGAGTTTATCGAACACAGCGCGCTTGATGCATTGCCAAGCGATGGCGTGTTGTTGGGTGCAGGCGTTGCGAAAAAACTTGGCGTGGCTGTAGGTGAGGCAATTACCCTTATTATTCCCGATAGCGACAGCGCTACCCGCTTACCGCACCTGGCAACCTTCAGTGTTGCAGGCATTGTGAATACCGGTACCGAAGTAGATAACGGTTTGGCAGTTACCCGGCTTGAAACAGCCGCCGCACTGGCGGGCCTGGGTGACAGAGTGACAGGTATCAGGCTACGCCTGGCTGATTTGTTTGCTGCGCGCGCGGTATTGCGTGAAATATTGGATGCCCAGCCCTATGGTTTTTATGGCATAGACTGGACCCGCACTCACGGCAATTTATTTCAGGCAGTGCAGATGTCGCGCCAGCTGGTGGCGCTGTTATTGTTTTTAATTATTGCAATCGCAGCCTTTAACGTAGTGTCTACGTTGGTGATGGTGGTGGTTGATAAACAAAGCCAAATTGCTATTTTGCGTAGCCTGGGTGCAAGCCGTTGGCACATCATGGGTATTTTTATGGTGCAGGGCGCGCTCATTGGTGCTGTTGGCACTTCAATGGGGCTGCTCCTGGGAGCGCTGGGTGCATTCTATGTGACCGACTGGGTGAGCGCACTGGAATCGCTGCTTGGTATCCAGTTTCTGGCCTCAGATGTTTACCCAATCAGTTACTTGCCGAGTGATTTTCGCTTGAGCGACAGCCTGACGGTGGGTGCCATTGCTTTGGTGATGAGTTGGCTGGCAACCTTATACCCTGCCTGGCGTGCCAGTCGCGTGGCGCCCGCTGAGGCGCTGCAGTTAGATCACTAGTGTTTATTTGCTTGTTTTACGGGCCAGGCGTTCGTCAATGCGTTTGCGCCAGTTGCGAGAAACATTCCAGCGCCAGAGTTGATTGATGGTAAGAAAGGCAGTACACGAAAAAAACAGCGCGCACACGAGGCTCCCCGCTAACAGTGGCGGCAACAGGTAGCCCAGTTCAGCAAGTATCCACTCAACACTCATTTCAAAGTGAAACGGCCGGTCTGGCGCGCCGAGCAGTACCAGCCCTAAGCGGTAGCATGCATAAAACATGGCAGGCATGGTGACGGGGTTGCTGATCCACACCAGCGCCACGCTGATAGGCAGATTTGCCCGCAACCAGAGTGCACCGGCTGCAGCGACGCCCATTTGCCCGGGAATGGGCAAAAAACAGACGAAAATACCCACCAAAAACGCGCGTGAAACCGAGAGCCGGTTAAGGTGAAACAGGTTAGGGTCGTGCAGGAGTGTGCCGAGAAACTGCAGAGATGCATTGCTTCTGATTTTGGCTGGATCTGGCATCCAGCGTTTCAGGAACTTCTTAGCCATCGGCGTAGACCTAAATCCTTGATGGCGCGCATTATGCCGAAAATGCCTTGGCTGAGCCAGTGGGGCACAGGCCAAGGCGATTGGAACAAAAGTGGGTTAGTGGGGCAGTGACGGGTTTTCGGGGTCTTCAGCTGCGGGCGCCGGGGCGGCGGCTTTTGGTGCCCGCGGTGGCTGTGTAGCCGCTGAGGCACCAGCGCTTGCCTGCGCTTGTGGCGCAGCTTTTCTGGCGGTTACCGGTTGCTCGGGCCGGCTTAACTGGTTGGCCAGCTGCAGCTGCTCACGCACGCCTACTGTTTCCTTGTGATCTGCCAACAGTTCGGAAATCTGTTTGTTGCGGGCTGCAATCTGCGCCTGCAGGTCTTTTATTTCCTTTTCAAGCTGGGCATTTTTGTTAAGCAGGCGCTCTTCTTTATCAGTGGCATCGGCAATGATGTCGTCGATACTGATGTTAGTGGATTCCAGGGTTTGCTTAACAACAGAAACCACAACCTCTTTGTTGTCTTTCGGGAGTTTGCGCATCAGGCCTATGGCATCTTCAATGCCGTAGCTTAAGCTCGGGCGAACAGGTTTTGGCGCGGGCGCGGCCACCAGCGGTGCCTCGGGCTCGAAATACTCGCCGTTGAGATCCTGGCTGTTGGGCAGGCCAGGGCTATCAAGCAGCTCGGTTTCGTTGTCTTCTTGCTGATTCCGTGAAAATAGGCCCATGTCGCACTCCTGTAGATTGGTTTCTGGACTCCTATGATATTAGTTGATGCACGGTAACTGCCTGTGACCCTTTGGCAATTAATTATTCAGGTTATATGCCTAAAGGAAATAACAGCCATTCTGTAAAGTCACAATCTCTCTAGCTTGGCTGCCTGAAACTGCAACCGAGGTTCGCTATATAAGGTATAAAAGAGGCTCATTCGGCCAAAAAACAGGCAATTCAAGCACTTAGATGCGGTTATCAGTGCCAATAAGAACGGCCTTGCTTGAGTAGGTGGGGGGCAGCGTGTATCTTATGCGGCCCAAAACAAGGGTGTACCTGCTGACGATTAGTGGACTGATGTCTGGTGGCAACATCTGGAACAACGCGATACGAGAACTGTAGGAGCGAGCGAACATGCGCGTAATTCTTCTCGGTGCCCCAGGCGCCGGCAAAGGCACACAAGCCCAATTTATTATGGAGAAGTTTGGTATTCCCCAAATCTCCACCGGTGACATGCTCCGTGCAGCAGTGAAAGCTGAGTCGCCCTTGGGTTTAAAAGTGAAAGACATTATGTCTTCTGGCGGCTTGGTGTCTGACGACATCATTATCGCGCTGGTGAAAGATCGCATTACCCAGCCTGATTGTGCGAAGGGCTTTTTGTTTGATGGCTTTCCGCGCACCATTCCACAGGCCGAAGCCTTGGTGGAGGCGGGTGTTGATATCGATCACGTGGTAGAAATAGACGTGGCAGATGAAGTTATTGTTGAGCGTTTGAGCGGGCGCCGTGTGCACGAGGCATCCGGTCGGGTGTATCACACCGTATACAACCCGCCGAAAGAAGCCGGCAAAGACGATGAAACTGGCGATGCCCTGGTGCAGCGCCCCGATGACACAGAAGAGACAGTGCGCAAACGCCTGGCAACCTATCACGAGCAAACCGAACCTCTGGTTGGCTTTTATGCTGCGCGTCAAGCCACAGGCTCGGTAAAATGCAGTAAGATTTCCGGCGTGGGTAGCGTTGATGAGATTCGCGAGCGGGTGTTTGCCGCGCTGGCATAGTTTCTCGCTCGATGTAAAAACCCGCTTCGGCGGGTTTTTTTATGCCCGTTTCATTTATACCTTTAAAGGTGAAGTATGAGCCGCGATGCCGTAATTTTGATTAATCTAGGTACCCCTGAATCTCCAACACCCAGTGGGGTGCGTCGCTTCTTGCGGGAATTTTTATCCGACCGGCGGGTGGTAGAGGTTCCAAGACTGATCTGGTGGCCCATTCTGCACGGCTTCATTTTACCCTTTCGGCCAAACCGCGTTGCCAAGGCCTACCAATCCATCTGGACACCCGAAGGCTCGCCGTTGAAGGTTTACACCGAGCGGTTAGCTGAAAAGCTGCACGAGAGTTTGATTGAGGCCATGGCCGATAAGGCACCCAAGGTGTTTTGCGCCTACACCTACGGCAAGCCTTCTATCGAACAACAAATATCGCAATTACAGGGCGAGGGCGTGCAGCGTATTTTGCTGCTGCCTTTATACCCCCAATACTCAGCAACCACCACGGGCTCTATTTACGATCAGTACGCGGCCTTAATCCAGCGCTCGCGTGATGTGCCAGACGTGCGTATTCAGAAGTTTTACTACCATCGTCAGGATTACACGGCAGCCCTGGTACAAAGTGTTCAGGCCCATTGGGCAAAACACTCACAGGCCCAGAAGTTGTTATTTTCATTTCACGGAATCCCTAAGCGCAATGTCGAGCTGGGCGACCCTTACCAGCGTCACTGCCTGGCCACTGCCAAATCTGTGGCAGAGGCACTTAATCTGCCTAAAGATCGTTGGGCTGTTAGTTTTCAGTCGCGGCTGGGTAAAGCTGAATGGCTAAAACCTTATACCGATGTGGTGTTGAGTGAATGGCCGAAGCAGGGCATAAATAGTGTGGATGTAATCTGCCCGGCCTTTGCAATTGACTGCCTGGAAACACTTGAAGAGATTGATGAGGAAAACCGGGAGCTGTTTTTGGCATCGGGCGGAAGCGAATACCGATACATCCCTTGTTTGAATGACGACCCGGCCCAGGTGTTTTTATTTTCCAATATTGCGCTTGAACATTTCGCGTAGATTTCGCCGTTAAATCTTAAAAGGTATCGAATCGGGGGCAAATTCCAGAAATTTGCCCCTCACACACTGTTTTTTGTTCAAAAAATGGTCTAAAAACTCGCAAATTTTCAATTTCTTTCTTAATATCAAAAGCGATACCGCTGTGTTTGCAGTTTTAGCACTGGTGTCATGCACGATGTTGTGCTCAAAACGTGTAATAACAAAACAGTTTGATTCATGTTCGAGGAGATGACACATGGCACGAGTCGCTAAGAAACGCACCGCAAAACGCGCTGCAAAAAAAGCACCCGCAAAGGCAAAATCCGTACGTACACCTGCTGCTACTTCACCCGCCTTAGATAAGGCGCAAGGCAGTGTCGATAAAATGACTAAAGACATCGCAGCACAAGCCAAGCAACTGGCCGCTGCCCGTAAGAAAGCTGCAGCAGCCAAGAAGAAGGCCGCGAAATCCGGTAAGGCAATGGATAAGCGGGCGGCAGATGCTGCCAGCAAGGCCGCAACAAAGGTTTCTACAGCTATGCAGAGCCTGCGTGCAAAAATGTCTGATGCAAAAGATAAGCTGGCTAAGTTGAAGGCAGAAGCCAAGGCCCAGGCGCGCGTTGAATCGGCTATGGCCAAGATTGAAAGCATGAAAACCAAGCTTGCTGCCAAGGCCGAGGCTGATTTAGAGAAGGCACTCAAGGCCTTTGAAAGCAAATGGACCAAAAAGCGTGCAGCAGCAGACGCCAAGAAAGTAAAAGCGACCACCAAGAAGGTGAAAGCCAAGCTTGCTTCGGTAGAAAAGAAGGAAAAGGCCAAAGCAGCCGCCGCCGCTAAAAAAGCCGCTGCCAAAGCTAAAGCCGCCGCTAAAAAGGCTGCCGCCAAAGCGAAAGCTGCCGCTAAAAAGGCCGCTGCCAAAGAAAAAATAGCGGCCCGCAAAGCCGCCGCCAAAGCAAAAGCCGCCGCCAAAAAGGCCACCGCCAAGCCTAAAGCCCGCAAGGCCAAAGCGAAGGCGAAAGCAAAGCCCAAGGCTAAAGTGGCCAAGGTGAAACGCGCTCCGGCCCGCAAAAAGGCGGTAGGCCGCGGCCGCAAACGCAAAGCCTAGTAAGCAAAACCTTTAAAATCCCCCGCAAGGGGGATTTTTTTTGGGGTGCAGGCCTCGGCAAATTCTGGGAAAATGCTACCCCAAATTCCATTGCCTGCCTTCTTATGCGTCGAATTCTTGCTCTAGATACCTCTTCAAATGCCTGCTCTGTGGCACTTGCCTATGACGATGTGCGCTTTTGCCGGGCTGCCATAACCCCGCGTGGGCATATGCAGCGGCTATTACCCATGGTGGATGAAGTGCTGGCCGAAGCGGGAGTGAAGGTGTCATCGCTGGATGCCATTGCATTTGGTCGGGGGCCGGGCTCGTTCACGGGCTTACGGGTGGCAACGGGAGTTGTGCAGGGTTTGGCATACGGCGCGGATTTGCCTGTTATTCCCGTGTCATCACTGGCGAGCCTTGCACAGGGTTACAGCCGATTACACCCGGCGTTTGCCGGAAGCCTGGCAGTTGCTGTAGATGCCCGTATGGGTGAAATTTACGGGGCGCGCTTTACCGTTACCGGGCAAGAAATAGCCGCGAGCTCTGATGAATTATTGGCGCCGGTTGCCGATTGGCCAGCATGCCTTACGGGCACAGAGGCTGCCTGTGGCAGTGGCTGGCTGCTGGCGCCTGAGCTGCCACCGGTGTGTACCACAGAAATAGAACCCGATGCACAGGATGTTCTGACCCTGGCTGCAACAGGGCAGATTACCCCGGTGGCCGCAGATCAGGCACTACCTATCTATTTGAGAGACAGCGTGAGCTGGCAAAAGCGCACCCGTATTCGCACTCAATCCCTTTAAATTTTATAGCGAG